>DATLOR010000463.1:0-25216 GCA_035536135.1 Pyrinomonadaceae bacterium
CGCAGAAACATATTCTGGAAAACGTTTCGCAGATTCGGCAAGCGATACGGCGGCAATTCCATCACGAACGGCGGCGGCGGCGATTTGAGCAGAGTCCGTTTCAAAATAAACGCGACAATAATTGCGACGATGATTCCCAGACTGTACATCGCGAGCATCAAAACAGCGGCAAGCGAAATCACGCCGAAAACCGTCTGTCCGGCAAAAAACGTCGCGATCATCAGCGTATACACCGGCAGACGTGCCGAACAGCTCATAAACGGCGCGATCAGGATCGTCGCCAGACGGTCTTTCGGATTCTCGATCGTCCGCGCCGCCATGATTCCCGGGATCGCGCACGCAAAACTCGACATCAGCGGCAGAAACGCTTTGCCGTGAAGTCCGAATTTGCTCATTATCTTATCGAGCAGAAACGCCGCCCGCGACATATACCCAGTGTCTTCGAGAATCGAGATAAAAAGAAACAGCAGTAAGATTTGCGGCAAAAAGACGAGCACGCCGCCGACTCCGGCAATGATTCCGTCCGTCAGCAAATCCGTCAAAACGCCTTCGGGCAGCTGCGCTTTCGCAAATTCGCCGAGCGCGCCGAATCCCGATTCAAGCAGGTTCATCGGCAATTCCGCCCACGAAAAGATCGTCTGAAAAACCAGCAGAAGAATCGCGACCAAAATGACCAGCCCGAAAATTTTATGCGTCAGCACTGAATCGATCTTTTCCGAAACGCTTCGTTCGGTCGATTCGACGGCTTTGACCGATTCCTGATAAACGTCCGAGATAAAATTGTAACGCGCAAAAATCTTGCGGTTCGCGCCCGCATTGTCCGAAAGGCTCAGATGAATATCTTCTTCCGTAACGGTTTCTAAAAATTCCGCTTCGGTCAGCCACGGCAGGCGCGGAATCTGATGCACCTCGGCGGCTTTCAAAGTTTTTTCGGCTAGTTCTTCGATTCCCTGTTTCTGCGCGGCTTTGACCGCCACGACCGGAATCTGCAAAAGGCTCGAAAGTTTGTCGGTATCGATTTCAAGACTCTGCTTTTCCGCCAGATCGATCATCGTCAGCGCAATGACGACCGGAATATTGTATTCGAGAAGCTGCGTGACGAGATAGAGATTTCGTTCGAGATTGGTCGCATCGACGACCGCGATCACCGCGTCGGGTTTCGGCAAACCGGCAACCTTTCCCGTCAAAACGTCGTGGGCGATTTCTTCGTCAATCGAAGTTACGTCCAATGAGTAAAGTCCCGGTAAATCTATCAAACGCGCCGCATTTTCGCCGAGTTTCCAAACGCCTTCGCGGCGTTCGACCGTGACGCCCGGATAATTTGCAACCTTCTGTTTCAAACCCGTCAAAGCATTGAAAAGCGTCGTCTTTCCCGCGTTCGGATTACCCGCCAAGGCGATTAACATTTGCGATTTCGGATTTGGAATTTCGGATATTTCCCGGTCGGGACTTTGGGCTTTGATTTTTGGATTTTGGACTTCTAAGGTTTTCATTCGCTGACTTCAATCGCCTCGGCTTCGGATTTTCGCATCGCCAGAGAGTAGCCGCGAAGGCGAATTTCAATCGGGTCGCCAAACGGCGCGGTCTTGACGATCTTGACCGCCACGCCCGGCACCACGCCCATTTCCATCAGGCGTTTTGTCACGCTATTGTTTCCCTTTATCGAAACCACTTTAGCAGTTTCGCCGATCGGCAGATTTGTCAGAATCATATTTTTACCAAAGTCGCGAAGATAAATTTTGTTTCGGGCTCTCACGCTTCTACAAGAATCTTAACCTAATTGAAATCCATTTTCAATTTCAATTAAATAAAAAACGTCGAATAATTAAATTAGCCGCGCTGTTTAATTACCTGACGCTTCTTTTTTATTTCGGTTGAATTACCTTTTCGGAAACGAGATCGGCTTGATAACCGCCGATCGCAAAGCGCAAAGGCGTGCGTTTTTCGTTGTTGCTCAGCCAGATCTTCAGGTTCAGCGCATCGAGCTGCGGATTTTGCGTAATGACCGTGATCATCTGCGCCGGAACTTTTTCGCCGTTCATATTGATGACTTCCGTGTCGAAAGGTCGCAGCGTGAAAACATAAAACTGCGAACCGTAAAACACGGAAACCCGCGTGTCGTTGACCGGATTCTTCGTGTCTTTGCTCGGTTTCAGATTAAACGAGCGGACGGCATAGATCAGCGATAAAAGGCTGTGCGTGTTGAGCGGAATTTGCGCCTGATTCGTACCGTCGAAAATCGCAAAACCTCTTTCCTGGTCGAATCGCGCCGCTTGATTAAAACTGCTCAAAGTTCCCGTAAAACGAACTTCAAACTGATACGGCGTAAGCGATTCGGCGTTGACCTGAGCGTTTATCGAATCGCCGACATTAAAAATTCCGAATCCTCTTTCGGTTTTTGAAACCTTTGCTTCCAAAAACAAAACGTCTTTTTTATCGATCGTTCGGCGCTCTTTTGCCTGCAGGAGAAAGGTGCCGACATTTTGATTGTTTGTAGTGATCTTGTATTCGAGCGTTTCGCCGAGAACGAACGGCAGATTCGACGAAAGCGGCTGATTATCCAAAGAAGGCGTCGGCGTCGGAACCGGAGTCGGCGTTAAAACCGGTACCGGAGTCGGAGTCGGCGTCGGCGTCGGTTGATTTTCGACTTCCGGTTCGATCATTTGAACGCTCGCGAGCAATGCCTGAAACTCGCCTTTTGAGGTTTTAAAGCGAACTGAAACCGGGATTTTCTGTTCATTAGTGCTGAAATTTACACGAAAATCCTTAAAACCTTTTTCGGTAAAATATTCGCTCTGAACGGTTGAAACGGTCGTTTCAAAATCTCCGATATCGGTTTTAACTCTTTCGGTGACGGTTGTTTGCGCGGTTACGGAATAATTTTTTTCATCTTCCTGAAGCAGAAAACTTCCCGCCCCGCCTGCGTTTCTGAGCCGGTAAACCAAGGTCAGCAAATCGAAATTCTGGGTCGGCACGGTCAGAAAATTATTGATGGTTTCCTGCGGCGCAACTCCGGCATTGGAAGTCTTTCGGATATAAAGAGGCAAACCCGAATCGGCGGCGGCAAATGTCGTGCGCGATTCGTCCAAAAGATAAAATGCCGCGCTGACCAGCTCGTTTGTTTTGAATTTAGAATGCAGCTCGATAGCATCTTTACCGTCTATTTTTCCGCGTGAAACCACGTAGATTTCGGCAAATCCGGCATTTTTGTAACGACCGAACGAAACCGTGTAAGTCAGTTTTTCGCCAACCCGGAAAGGTGTCGGCGAGAGATTTTCCGTCTTTTCCAGAGTCTGCGCCGAAACGCCTTTGAGCGCAAAAAAAGCCGCCGCGCCGAGAAAAATGACCAGGCAAACCAGCGTAAAATTCTTAAAAAGTGCTGTTCTATCTTTGAGGTTTGAAGTTTGCGATTGTGTTAATTTCATTAAAAATCTGCCAGTTTATTCGGTTTCTATTTCTTCTAAAATTTTTCTGACGGCTGCTGTTTTATCGTCCTGCGCGGTAATCGGTCTGCCAATGACGAGATAATCTGCGCCCTGCACCAAGGCTTCTTTTGGAGTCATTACACGCTTTTGGTCATCATTCGTTGCAAAACCTGGACGAATTCCGGGTGTCACGATTAAAAAATCTTTTTTCTCGACATTCCGGCGGATCGCGCCGGCTTCCAATGGTGAAGCAACGACGCCGTCTAAACCACATTTTGCCGTAAGTCGCGCCAAATTTAAAACTTGCGAATCAATTTCCTGAGTGATTCCGACTTCGCGCAAGGTCTCGCGGTTCGCGCTCGTCAGAACCGTGACGCCGATGATTTTCGGCTGAACAAGATTTTCCTTCGCGCAAACTTCCCGCATATTTTCAACCGTCCGCCGCATCATCTCAGTGCCGCCGAGCGCGTGAACATTAAACATCCAAACGCCCAACCGCGCCACTTCGACCGACGCTTTGGCAACCGTGTTGGGAATATCGTGAAATTTTACGTCGAGAAAAAGCTTGATCTTTTGCCCGACAATTTCCCGCACAAAAGATGCGCCGGCGGCAGTAAAAAGTTGCAAACCGATTTTGAACGCGCCGACTTCTCCGCCGATCTCGTCAATAATTTTCCGCGCTTCGTCAGCCGTTTCGACATCCAGTGCGACGATAATTTTTTCTTTTACAGAGTTCCTTTCCATTGTTTAAGTGTTTCAAAAAGCCATTCGCGTTCGGGTTCAAGCAAAAATTCACCTATTTCAATTCTTTCTGCTCCGTGATCGAGCGTCAGTTTCTGTTTTTCTCCAATTCTTTCAAGCTTTATTTCGCCGATCTCGTTTTTGGGAATTGTATATTTACTTTTTACCTTCTGAATAAAAGTCGCGGCTTTCTCATCTTCCCTTCTGTTCCGGCTCCAGTTGATCCCGGCGAATGGCGGAGTTCCGCGCTTAAATTGTAAAGCGTAGGAATCAAAAATCAATTTTTCAGGTCTTGACGGACGCACCATAAAATAAATATTCGCGATGGCAAACATTCCGCCGACCGTCCATCCGATCAGCCAAAAGATTTCAAATGGATTCGAATCTCCGTTCAAAACCTTTTTTGCCACCGAGTATTCGCCCATAGTCCAACCGCCCAGCCAGGCTAATAAAAAAATGACAACAAAATACTTTGACCAACTTCCGCCCGGATTTTTCCAGTGTATTATGGTTTGATTTAACTCATCTTTAATTTCAATTTTTGAATTTATCGGCGGTTTTTTCGTCAGAAAATGCTGCATATGATTTTGTGTCTTTATAAATCTTCTATATTTCGCGGCACTCGTTTGCGCCAGACGTCGATCATTCCAGGCTTTTCGCGCAAAATCCTTAACATCAGGTCAATTTCTTCGGGCGAAAAATAATCGCGTTTTTTGGCGTTAACTTCTTTCGGCGGGATGTTTTCGTAAAGCCATTTTCGATAAGCCTTTAAGCCTTCTCCCCAGCCTCGGGCAATCGCTTCCAAGTCGGCTTTCCGTTCAAATTTTGCCGTAAAACTTTTATCCGTCAAACCTGTCAAACCGAGCAGTTGAAAACGATTTTTGCGTTTGTAATAAAGAATATGCGCCAATTCGTGCGCCAGAATCGCGCGGATTCCGTCCTCGGGCGCACTGCGCCGGAAAACTTCCGGGTTGACGAAAATAACGTAATGCAATCTTTGAAATGTCAGAAACCGTGCAACCGAAAATTGCGATTTGAAATAATTCGATTCGCTTCGGAAAGTCCTGATTTCAATTTTCGTTTGTTTCAATTCGGGAAAAGATTTTTCGATAACTTCGCCGACCAATTTTCGAGTTTTTTCGATCGTTTCCTTGTCTTCCTGCGAAAAAGCGGCGATTGGAAAAATAAATAAAATCGCCGCCAAACAAATTTTCCCGAACACTCTTTTCATCCGCTATTCGATCGCCTTGCCGATCTCGGTTTTCAAAAATCTCGCCAAACGCAGTGCGCCGCCCGTTAAAAGCCGCGTATTTTTTTTCTTAAAATGCTGAAACGGCAAGGCAATTTCTAAATTGAGCTTGTTTTTGCGCAAAAATTCCGCGCATTGCGCGCCGGCTTCCTTCATTTGCGACGCGTTTTCCGACATATTTTTTTCGCGTTCCGAATCTTTTTGCAAATGATAGATCACGGCTTGCATAAACCACGCGTCGGAATAGTTTCGGTCGAGCGAAATCGCCCGCTGAAAATGACGCAGAGCGAGAATATCGTCGTTTTGGTGAAAATAAACCGCGCCGAGCAGATATTGAAGTTCGGGAATTTCCTCTTTTTCCAGAGCGAGCTTGAAAGCCGCGACGCTTTCCGCCCAATTTTCTTCAAACGCCGCCAGAATTCCCCAGATAAAATTAACGATCCGCGAAGTTTTTTCGTTTTCCGCCAAGATACTCAAAAAAAGCCGCGCCTTTTCGGTTTCGGCTTCGTCGGCGTAGATCACGCCCAGAAGAAACAAAATATTTATATTGTCCGGCGCAAGCTCGAACGCTCTTTCGAGATATTTCTTCGCTTCGGAAAATTTGTCGGCGAAAAAATAGTGTCTGGCGGTAAAAAAAAGAAGCGCCACATTGCGCGGCGAAAGCAAAACGGCGCGCTCCAACATTCGGAACGCTTCTTTTTCCTCGTTCTTCCCAAGCAGTTTCATTCCTTCATTGAGAAGTTTTGTAAAAAGCTCGACGTTCGGCGAATCGTGTTCGGCGATGATGTCTTTGATCGTCTGCGAACCTTTGTCTTTCTGCGCATTTTTTTGGGAATCTTCCGCCGATTCAGCGTCTTGAATACCGAATTTTTTATTCAGAACTCTGACCTGACTTTGGTTTTTTTTGACGATTTTGCCCTGTTCGCGGATGATTTCCATCGCGATCCGCAAACTTTCGCTCATTTGGACAAGCCGCAGTTCGAGAAGCGAAACTCTTTCGAGCAGATGGTCTTCGTAAAACGACGGAACGTGATTCGTATCGTATTGCAGAGATTGCGGAAAAACGACGAGCAGCAGACGCGTTCCGCAATGCTGGCAATGCGTGTCGCGCAAACTGTTTTGGGTGCGGCAATTCTGGCAGTAAATCGAGGTTCTTTCCACAAAAAAAGTGGTGAACGGTGAGTGACGAGTGATGAATTTTAATTTTTTTACTCATCACTCCCCGTTCACCATTCACAGTTAATCTAAGTCCAACGGGTTTTTATAGGGCACGTCTTTTTCGTCCCCGGCGCGTTTCATCGCTTCTTTGAATTTTTCGTCCAAAAGGCGTTCGCGGTCTTTCATCGAGGACATTTCCTGCGAAAAAAGCTGGTCGCGCAATTCTTTTTGCTTACTCAATTCGCCTTTTAGATCCTCAAACGAGCCGTGAATCTTTTTCTTTTCTTCGTGTGCGAGAATCGCGCCGGTCTGCGCGTCGATCGTCAGCGCGGCTTCGCAACACGGACAAATTACACTGAATTTTTCCATAGCAGAGCAATTATACAATATCCGTTATTGTTTTTGGTCTTTTTTCTCTTCGGTTTTGGTCGTCGGATTCGTTTGCGGTTTCGGCGACAGTCCGATAATGTCCAAGATATTTACGGGCGCTAAAGCCGCATAATTACTCATTTTATCTGCCGGAGCGTCAATGACTTTCCCGTTTTTCAGATAAACCTTATACTTCTCGGTTTTGCCGTCCATGATCTTCTCCACCTTTGCCAGAACCGGGTGGTTTCTGAATGTTCTGGTTTCGACAAAATCCTTGCCGCGACTGCCCGAACTGATGATCGAATCATCGGGCGCGGTGCGGCTTCCGTAAGGCAATTCGTCTTTTTTCGGCTCGTATTTGGTGACCTTTAAATTAGTGTTTGCCCCGTTAAAAGCGTTCGGATTGATATTTCCGTTGTAGGGCTGCATTCCGGTCGGATTTGCATTTGCTGCTACCGCTGCATTGGCGTTTGCCGTATTTGCATTCGGCGCGGCAGAATTTGCCCGGTTCGCGACGGCATTTGTTCCGCCGCCGTCTGACGCGCAGCCGCTGAAAACAACTAAGATTGAAATTATAAAAACAAAATACTTCATTAAATTTTCCCCGGTTTTCGTAATAGATTTTCTTTGACGCTTTGCCATTCGTTATCCAAAATACTGAAATAAACCGTATCGCGCAAACGTCCCGACGCGCAAATCATATGCTGCCGGAAAATGCCTTCCTGTTTTGCGCCGAGCCGTAAAATGGCGTTGCGTGATTTTTCGTTCAAAGCATCGGTTTTCAGCTCGACGCGAATGCATTTCCACGTTTCAAACGCGTGCGTGAGCATCAAAAGTTTCGCTTGTGTGTTGACAAAAGTTTTCTGCCATTTTGGATTTAACCACGTCCAGCCGATTTCCGCCCGCAGATTTTTCACGTCGATGTTTCCGAAACGCGTTGAACCGGCGATTTTGCCGGAAGTTTTCTCGATTGTCGCAAACGGTAAAGAAACACCGCGATTTTGTTCGTCCAAAGCGGTTTCAATGTAATTTCTCATCGCTTCGGGCGAATCTATTTGGGTTGGAATTAAACGCCAGAGTTCTTCGTCTAAACCGATCTCGCAAAGCCCGGCGTGATGCTCGATCTTCAAGGGCTCAAGCCGAACAAATTCATTTTCCAATACGACTGGCTCAATTTTCATAAAAATTTTACTTTTAAAATCATCCGAAAGATTTTTTTTGCGATTTAACAATTTTCACCGACTTACTTTCTCCAAAGCCGTTTAAAACCGTTGTTTTATTTAAATTCCAACATTTAATTTAAATCGCATTTTTTTTATATTTTCGCAAATTTTCTTTAAATCAATGCGTTTAATTAACTTACTTTTAATAATAACTTAATTTTTTTTCTTCCAATTAGGCAAAAAATGCGCTAAACTTTCGCCATATAAAATAATTCTGAAATTCAAGACGCATTAGTAGTTTAGTCAAGCATTCGTGAATTTTGAGTTTTGCCTTGATGCCCAGGCATTCAAAGGCAATGGAAGTAGAAGAATTTATTACTTCATGGTCTTTGATATTTTATTCGAGATTAAGTTTCGTTTTTTTTAATCTCAAATTGATGGTTCCAGGAGAAAATTTTTGTCCCGAAACCGTAGGTTAAATTTATTATGTTCAAAATAACGAGAAAGGGAAAAAGTAGAGCCGATTCCGAATGAACGTAAATTAAATCTTAGAGAAAAGGAAATTGCCACAACCCCCTTGTATCTGAAGATTTGGACTTACGCCCCCGGTTTGGTTCTCAATTGTTAGTACAAATTGCAAGTAAATTTGTGAGTGTCATCGGCGAAAGCCGTTTAACAATGGAGGTCAAAGTAAATATTATGAGTTCAATAAACAAACGATTTTCTATTTTTGGTTTTTTGCTGATTTTCAGCATTTCAACAGTTTTTGCGGGAACATTTGATAACAACTTATTAAAAGTTACTGCGTATAATAATTCCGCCCAAGCGAGTTTAACAACCAGCAAAAGCGGCTATGTGCAAGGCGAAACCGTCGTAATTTACGGTGAAGGCTTCGGCAGTTTCGAAGATGTTTCGCTCGCCGTTGAAACGTACAACGACGGCTTAAAAGAAAGCATCGCGCTCATGCGCTGGAATGTTTTTACCGATAAGGCAGGTGTTTTCACCGCTTCGGTTCCATTTGATTCATTAAGTTCGGACAGCGGCAGATATACGATCAAAGCTGTCGGTTCGGAAACGAACGCCTACGGCGAAACAACAATTTCAAATGTTATCGCGGCGGCGGGGAATCTCGACCAATGCGCCAACGGCGGAACCGGTGACCCGGTTGAGCCGTGTTCAGGTGCAAGTTGGGTGAACGGTAACGTTAACAACAGTAAAGCTCACTGGGTTGAAGGTCAATCGGTGGCTTATCGTCAAATTTTATCAGGCTTTACGGTCGGTTCAACCGGAAACACAGTCACGCTCGGCTACGATACGACGAAAGGCGGAAAACACGCGCTCGATTATCTGACGAGTTTTGACAGAACCGAAACTCTCGCGATGGGCAACAATCCGTGCTCAGGCGTTGCGGGATGCAGTCTCGGAACATTCACGACATTCCCGATTCCGGTCGACCCGCGCGTAACCGCAGGTTTTGACCAAATTCCGGCGAATGGCGATGACATCACGCAAATTCCGGGTAACTTTACCTTGTTTGGCGGAACAATCACGGGCGTTTCCAGCTATACGGTTTCCGGTTCATACGCAGGCGACAGCCATACAAGCATTACGATTACATTTACAGCCGATTCAACCAATATGGTTCTTTCCTGGGGCGGACACATCGGCACGAGAGCCGATTGGGGAGCTCTTAACTCTGCCGTCTTCATCAGCGGTTCGCCGTATCACATGAGCCAGGATGGCTGTAGTTTCGGTTGCGGAGCGCAAGACCGTGCACTTTCAGCGAGTGCGGTTAACTTGAATTCAAGAATTATCATTATCAAGCAAGCAACGCCGGAAACGGCTCAAGCCTTCAATTTTAGTACAACCGGAACGGGACTTTCACCATTCTTTTTGACGGATGACGGAGTTGATAATGATGCGACACCGAACAACATTACGTTCAATAATCTGCTTCCCGGACCCGGCTCGGCAGCATTCAGCGTCACGGAAAGCAGTACGATCGGATTTTATTCCCTGACCGGAATTTCCTGTGTGGTCAGCGCGGGCGGCACAAGCACGACGAACACCGCACCGCTCTCGAACCGGACGGCATCGATCACCCTGCAATACGGCGATACCGTAACCTGTACATTTACCAACGGTGTAACGACCGCGGCGAATGTTTCAGTTGCCGGTAAAACGACCGATGCTTTCGGACAACCGATCGCACGGACACGGGTGACGATCCAAAACGCGACGAACGGCGAAACTCAAACCGCTTACACGAACACTTTCGGTAATTATCGATTTGATAATCTTCCTTCCGGAGATTTCTATATCGTGACTGTTTGGAACAAACGTTATGTGTTTGAACAAGATACGCAAAGTTTCACCTTGAATGATGCGGTTGAAAACCTGGACTTTGTCGCGGCTTCGCAATAGGGTCTGACGATCGAAAAAAAAGCCGGCATTCGATTTGAATGCCGGCTTTTTTTTATTTGGTCAAATAAATTTTAGATGTCGTAATACATCGAAAATTCCAACGGATGCGGACGCAGGCGAAGCGGTTGAATTTCGTTCTCGCGCTTGTATTTTATCCATTTTTCAATCATCGAAGTCGTGAAAACATCGCCTTTCAGCAAGAATTCGTGATCGTTTTCGAGTGCGACCAGCGCTTCATCGAGACTTCCCGGAAGATTCGGAACATCTTTTAATTCCTCGGGCGAGAGATCGTAGATGTCTTTGTCGAGCGGTTCGCCCGGATCGATCCGGTTTTGAATGCCGTCCAGACCTGCCATCAGCAGAGCCGCAAATGTGATATACGGATTGCACGACGGATCGGGCGGACGAAATTCGAGCCGTTTGGCTTTCGGCGATTGTGAAAACATCGGAATCCGAACTGCCGCCGAACGGTTGCGAGCCGAATACGCCAGATTGACCGGAGCTTCGAAACCCGGCACAAGCCGTTTGTAGCTGTTCGTCGTCGGCGCGGCAAAAGCGATCAGCGCGGGCGCGTGTTTCAAGAGTCCGCCGATATAGAATTTTGCCATTTCCGAAAGTCCGGCATACTGGTCGCCCGCGAAAAGCGGATTGCCATCCTTCCAAAGCGATTGATGGCAATGCATTCCCGAACCGTTGTCGCCGTAAATCGGTTTCGGCATAAAGGTCGCGGTTTTGCCGTGCGCGTAAGCCGTATTTTTGACGACGTATTTAAACAGCATCAGATTATCCGCTGTATGCAGAAGGTTTGAGAACTTAAAGTCGATTTCGCATTGTCCGGCGGTCGCCACCTCGTGGTGATGACATTCGACGTTAATTCCGACTTCGCCTAAGATCGTCGAAATCGCATTGCGCAGATCGATTAAAGTATCGACCGGCGCAACCGGAACATAGCCTTCCTTCGGTCGGATATGATAACCGAAATTCGGCGACATTTCAGTGCCCTGCCGCCCCGAATTCCAGTGTCCTTCTTCGGAATTTACCGTAAATCCGGCGGAATTTTGATTGTTGTGATATTGCGCTTCGTCAAAGACGAAAAACTCGGCTTCCGGTCCGACGTAAATCGTGTCGGCAAGCCCCGTAAATTTCAGATAGCTTTCGGCGCGCACCGCGACCGAGCGCGGGTCGAGTCCGTAACCTTCTTTGGTGATCGGGTCAACGACGTTGGCGATGAGACAGATCGTCACATCATCCGTAAACGGGTCAACCCAAACACGTGACGGGTCGGGAATCAAAAGCATATCCGATTCGTTGATTGCCGCCCAACCGCGAAGGCTCGAAGCGTCAAATCCGAAGCCGTCTTCAAAACTGTCTTCGGTCAACTGGTCGATCGGGAAAGTTAAATGGTGCCACGAACCGATCAGGTCCGTAAAGCGCACGGATACAAAACGCGCACCTTGCTCGGCAGCGTAATTCAATACATTTTTTGCGTTCATTAATTCTCCTAAATTTGCTATTAAAAATAAGTTTTAATCGGGGAAGATCGCACTTTTTTACACGCAAATTTCAGTGAGAGATTTTACACTACCAAAGCGAAACTTCAAAATCCGTTTCAACAATTTTAGTTTTAAATTCCTACAATTTTGTCGTAAATTTATTGATTATAAACCTCGGCTTTTTCCGCCGAAGCAAATCCGACGGATTTGCCGTTGCTGTTTATCAAGTGAACTTTTTTATAATTCTTTTCGCCGCCGATCGATAATAATTTTTTGAGCATTTCCTGTTTTTTCTCACCGTTCATATTTTCCCAGGACGCGGTCGTAATCCCAAAAAATGTTTCATCGGCGATGCGGGCGGTTTGGATATAATCCTTAAACTCGGAACTTTCGAGATTAACTTTTTTGACATTAAGCGACGGCTTAATTTCCTGAGTTTCACGTTCCGCCCAAAAATAAAGTCCGAAACAAACAACGATCGTCAAAATTGTCGCCGCCAGTAGCCATTTGTTGACGGCAAAAAGTTTGTTTCGCGGTTTTTTCGGCGCCAGAGCTCGCGACCGTTCCTGCTCTTTGACCGAGACTTCAACGAGCTCGGCGGCTTCCCGGGGATTTTCACTTCGTTCGTTCAGCAGTTCGGCAAGTTCAAAAGTTTTTCCTGTCGCATCGGATATCGCCTGGTCGTGAAGAAATCCGTATTTTTCTTCAAGCGTCGCCGCATTAAAGTTTTCTTTTTCTTTGTTGAGCAGATCAAGATACCGGTTGCCGATTTGGATATTCGCTTCAATTGCCGAAACCGTAACGAGCGGCGCAAAGAAATTTTCATTGCAGTTTTGTTTGAATAACCGGAGACGATTGAAGTAATCATTTGCAATCATTTCCTCAAAACTGCCGGTATTTTCCGCTTCAACCACAAAATCCTCGAATTTCATCACCGCGATCAGAATGTCCGAATCGCCTTCGTCCGAAGAATAAAGCTGAATGCTCGACCAATCGGCGTATAATTCCTTGAGCTGCTGAATCATTTCTTCACGGCTCAAAAGCAATTCTCTTTGGTCAAATTCATTTTCACGGCTGAAAAGCCTGGTCAGAACCAACTCGAATTTGCTTCTCACTGATTCCGAATAAGGTGAATTCCGATAAAACCGCGCCAGAGCGATCAGGGCTTGCGAGCTTAAAGGCGGACGCGTCTTTTCGCAATGCCGGCGCAGATGTGCGATCGAGATATGTTTGTCGCGGTGCGAAAGTGCCGAACACCAGTTTTCGGTTTCCTGCATCAGCCGAAACTCGGATTGCGCGTGTTCGGTCGTATTGGTTTCATGCGCGACCTGCAGAAAATCGTGCAGAGCCATTTTGACGGGCAAATCATCGTAAGGCTTCGGAACCAGTTTCATCTGCTCGCGCTCAACGCCCGACAGCACGTGGTCAACCATCTGCAGCCCCGTTACTTCATCCATTGCGCGTTTGCGGAAATATTCCTTTTCGCTGACAAAAATCTTTGTTCTCTCAACTTCAGGATACTTCTGGGCTACTGCGGGTTCTAAAGTTGAAATAAGCACGTCGGCATTTTCAATTAGAATCGGGTCTTCGGATGAAGTAATTTCTTCAGCCGAATAAATTTCAGCTTCTGCCGGATATTCCGGCTGGAAGAGTTCCGCCTCTTCATTTGAAGCTAACAGCGTCAACGTTTGAGGTTTCTCAAAATCGTCGAAATTCATCGCTTGAGATTTTTTTGCGTTGTTGAGTTCCGCTTGCCGGTTGATGGAATCATTTTTTTCATGAAACTCGATAACCGTTTCTTCAAGCAGATTCTCTTCTTTCAGCTCTTCGATTAGATCTTCAAATATGCTCATTTTAAGTAAGATTGGACTTTGCCGTTTGATTTGAGTGGAATTAAATAAAATCTTTCAACGATTTTGTAAAATGGGAGAATTGGGGGAATTTTGATTTTGACAATTAAGGAGTGACCTGAAAAATTTCACCCGTTTGTGAAACTCTGAAAACGAAAGGTGTGCCGTTCACTCCGTTTACTCCGCTTGCCAAAATTGTATAACCCTCTTTAAGTTCGGCATCGGTCGGCGTCAGCGGACTCATTTCGAAAACAAATCTGCCGCGAGTAATACTGTTTCCGGATAGTGTTCCGAGCCCGTTACCGTGTAAAGCATTTAATTCGGTCAGACGGGCAAACCGGTTATTCTGCGAGAAGAAGCTGACCTGGGTTGAGGACATAGATCTTAAGGTGGCAAATGCCGCTCCGTTATCGGCGGCTCTGATTCCTTTTTGAAAAGACGGTATTCCGATCGCCGTAACAATTCCAAGAATTGTTACCACTAATAATAATTCGATTAACGAAAATCCATTCTGAGTATTTTTTTTCATTTTTTCACCTCACAGAAAAAGAACTTAATGTTATAAAGACTGACAATTTTTGTCACATAGATTTTGACAAGTTTCGACAATTCTATTATTAAAATTTTATCTGTATTTTCAATAACCTGTGTGTTTGCTTGGTTTGGTGTCAAATCATCCAAAGAAGCAAAACTTCACTAAATTTAAAAAGTGCAATGCTTATGCCACAAATCAAGGCGCGATTTTAATAATCTCCGCCGCGTAATTTTAATCCCGAAAAAAATAGTTGTTGTTCTGAGTTTTGTTTTTTGTTAAATTTTTTATAGGCTATAAATTTTTATGCTGTTTGCTCAGATTTTCTGAGCAAATATTTTTTCGGAGAAAAACGAATTGAGTGCAGTTATCGAACAAACGATCGAAACGTATGGAATTGACAATTGGGGCGCAGGTTATTTCGGTGTTAACCGTAAAGGAAACTTGATCGTCCGCCCCTCGGAAAACGACACCCTCTCGGCGGATGTTAAAGAAATTATCGAAGATCTAAAGAAACGCGGAATCAATCCGCCGGTTCTTTTACGATTTCCGCAGCTTCTCGTCGGACAGATCCGCAAACTTCAGTCAGCTTTTCGCAAATCAATCAAGGAATTTGAATACAACGGCAATCACATGTGCGTGTTTCCGATGAAGGTTAATCAGAACCGCGCCGTGATCGAGGAATATTTGCGTGAAGGAACGCGGTACAATTTTGGACTCGAAGCAGGCTCGAAAGCCGAGCTCTATGCCGGTTTGGCGATGGAGCAATCCGCCGACAGTTTGCTTGTGTTGAACGGCTTTAAGGATAAAGAGTTTATCCAACTCGCCTTCACGGGCGCACAGGCGGGCAAAAAAGTCGTCATCGTGATCGAAAAACTGAGCGAGCTCGACCACACGCTGAAACTTGCCGAAGAACTGACCGCCGAACGACCGGACGTCAATCTCCCGATGGTCGGCGTGCGCGTCAAACTTTACTCGAAAGGCTCGGGCAAATGGGAAAAATCGGGCGGCGAAGCGGCAAAATTCGGGCTCACGACGACCGAGATTTTGGAGGTTATCCGAAGGCTTCAGGAAGCCGGAAGAGCCGATATGCTGACGCTTCTGCATTTTCACATCGGTTCGCAGCTGACCGACATTAAACGCATTAAAAATGCGATGAAGGAAGCCGCACGAACTTACGCCAAGATCCGAAAAATGAATATTCCGATTCAATATCTGGATGTCGGCGGCGGAATGGCGGTTGATTACGACGGCTCGAAAACGGCTTTTGAATCCTCGGCAAACTACAACGCGCAGGAATTTGCCAACGACGTGGTTTATGTCATCAAAACCGTCTGCGACGACGAAAATGTGTCGCATCCGACGATCATTCAGGAATCGGGGCGTTATCTGTCGGCATATCACGCAATTTTGGTCACGAACATTCAGGACGAGATCGAAACAGTGGTCGAAGATATCAACACGCCGATCACGCTTGAGGTCAACGACCCGCAGGTTGTCAAAGAGCTTTACGATCTGCGCGAAACGATCAACGTCAAAAATCACCGCGAATATTACCACGACGCGCTCGAACATCGCGAAGATCTTTTTCAGATGTTCAATCTCGGCTTGATTTCGCTCGAAGATAAAGGCAAAGGCGAAGTTCTGTTCTGGGACGTCTGCGAACAAGCCGACGAATATGCCCAGCAGAAAAAATACGTTTCCGAAGAATTTGACGAACTGCGCAAACTTCTTTCAACGAAATATCTGGCAAATTTCAGCGTTTTTCGGTCGATGCCGGACAATTGGGCACTCGAACAGCTGTTCCCAATTGTTCCAATACATAGACTTAACAAAAAACCGACGGAATATGCTACTCTATGTGATATAACCTGCGATTCGGACGGGATTGTTGAAAAATTCGTGGATCTGCACGATGTCAAGCCGGTTCTTGAATTGCATAAGTTGATCGAGGGCGAGCCTTATTATCTGGCAATGCTGCTCGTCGGTGCGTATCAGGAAGTGATGGGCAATAATCACAATTTGTTCGGTGTGCCGCACGAAGCGCATATTCATATCGGCGAAGACGGTCATATCATCAAAAAAGTTATCCAAGGCGCGACACTCGGCGATTCGCTCGCGACCGTGCGTTTTGATGCGACGCAATTGCATGACCAGTTTCGCAAGATCGTTCAGCAGCGCATTAAAGACGGCGAACTGACATCGAAAGACGGTCATCAATTGATCGAGTTTTACGAAAATCAGATTGATGCTTACACGTATTTGTCGCCGAACGGCAGTTAGAATTTATGGCAGCGGAAGTTAAATGTCCCAAATGCGAAGCTGAAATGACCGAAGGTTTTGTTTTAGACCGCGGTCATTACAACGCAAAAATGACCTCATTTTGGGTCGCAGGCAAACCGGAAGAATCTTTCTGGACGGGTTTGAAAACTTCAAACCGCGATGCTTTCCGCGTTCAGGCGTTTCGATGCCCGAGATGCAATTATTTGGAATTTTATACAACTGAAAAAGTTGATATTTAGCGATTTATAAAAAGTTTTATTAGTGGAGAAATTATGGCTACTCAGAAAAAATCAAAGTCTTCAAAGTTTTTAACCGTTCCGACCCGTCCGATTCCGGTTGACCGCGACCGTTCGGTCGCCGGTCTTCTGGAAAAGATGGAAGGAGCGGGCTTTGGAGCAAAGCAATTGGCAGAATCACATCGTATCTGGCTCGATATGCTCGACGATAATTCGACAATCTATTTATGCGGTTCGGGCAATCTGATTCCTTCGGGAATGCGTCGGCTTCTGGCTTACGTGATCAAAAACCGTTTTGTCGACGTGATCGTCATGTCGGGAACGGTTCTGTTTCACGATATTCACGAAACGCTCGGACGCAATCATTATCAAGCGCATCCTTCGATGTCTGATGAAGAGCTCGAAGCCTCGGAAGTGACGCGCATCGGCGATATGCTTGCCAACCAGGAAGAATATCACGAAGCTGACGAATGGATCGGCAGTGTGATCAATCAATTAGAGCAGGGACGCGCCTATTCGGTGCGCGAATTCCTTCACCTGTTAGGTCGTGAACTCGCGGAGATCGCGCACGAAGACGGACTACTGACCGCCGCGTTCAAATCGCGCGTGCCGGTTTTCTGTCCCGATATTCTCGCAAGCGAATTTTCGGTCGGAATCGCCCGCGCCCGTTTTGAAAAGAAAATTCAGTTCAATTTCGACATCACGCAAGATACGCTCGAAATGATGAACATCGCCAACCGCACGCGAAATTCCGGCATTATCACGCTCGGCAGCGTTTGCAGTCAGAAAATGGTCAATATGGCGGAAGTTTCGTCGTATATCACACGAACAAATCCGCGCGGACATAAATACGCCGTTTCGATCACGACCGATTCGACACCGCTCGACATTCGCACGCCCTCGTTCGGCGGAAGTCATACGCAGGTTTTCGGCAAACTCCTGCGCGGCGCAACCACGGCTTACGTTCCGGCTGATCCGTCGATCGCGCTTCCGATGCTGATCACCGCGCTTTCGCAAACTGCCGCGAAATATATGAAAGGTCGCAAGCGTCCGAATTTCTCGTTCAGCGGAAAGGATTTGGGCGTGGACATTCCGTAATTTTGGGCGGAATTTGACGAATATTAAAAAATTGCGAACTTGCGGTCAGACCGCAACGTAATAGCTTTATTATTTTCTAATCAACGCAGATTAAAAATAAAATTTCCGAAGTTTGTTTTTGGAGAAATTTAATATGAAAGTCAGAAATTTTTTGAGTATTTTGCTCATTTTTTCAGTCGCGGCGATTTCCGGCTGCCGGACGAATCTTTTCAGCGGCGACACGCCCGCGGCAGTCCCGGAAACGCAAACTCAGACACAAACGCCGCCGGCACCGCTGGTCGTTGACGGCGTGCGTACGTCTTACGCCGATGTCGTCGAAAAAACTTCGCCGGCGGTCGTCCAGATTTTTTCGGAACGCAAGGCAAAATCGCAGCCCCAGCAATTTCCGTTCGGCGACGACGAGTTTTTCAAGCAGTTTATTCCAAAGCAAAATCAGCAGCAGCAACGACCGCAGATCGAACGCGGAACGGGTTCGGGCGTGATCGTGACCGCCGACGGTTCGGTGTTAACGAATCATCACGTGATTGACGGCGCGGATAAGATCACCGTGCGAATGCAGGACGGTAAAACCTTTGAAGCCAAAGTTGTCGGCTCTGACGCACCGTCCGATCTGGCAGTCTTGAAAATCGAAAGTGCCAATCTTCCCTTTTTGACGCTCGGCAATTCGGATTCCGTACGGGTCGGCGACATCGTTCTGGCGATCGGCAATCCGCTCGGCATCGGTCAATCGGTGACGGCGGGAATTATTTCCGCCAAAGGTCGCCGGACAGGTTTGTCGGACGGCAGTTTTGAAGATTTTCTGCAAACCGATGCGCCGATCAATCGCGGAAATTCCGGCGGTGCGCTTGTTAATTTGGCGGGCGAACTGATCGGTATCAACTCGCAGATCTTATCTTCGGGACAAAACGGCGGAAGCATTGGCATCGGCTTTTCGATTCCTTCGAATATGGCGAAATCCGTGATGGAACAGCTTTTGAAAGATGGCAAAGTCCGGCGCGGAATGCTTGGGGTCAACATTCAGAACATCACCGAGGATTTGGCGAAAAGTCTTGAATTGAAAGACACGAAAGGCGTTCTCGTGAGCAATGTCCGCGCCGGAAGTTCCGCTGATAAAGCCGGAATCAAAAACGGCGACATCATCACGGCGATCAACGGCGAAAAGGTCGAAGACGGCAATGTTCTGCGCAATAAAGTTGCGAGCACTCTGCCCGGAACCGACATTAAGTTAACGGTCGTTCGCGACGGTCAAGAACAGGAATTGGTCGCTAAATTGGACGAATTTGATGCCGAAAGCGCCAAGAAAGAAAATCAACAGGACGAAGAAAACCCGGAAACTCCGAGCAAACCAAGCGGCAAACTCGGTTTGGATCTGAAACCCGTGACACCTGAAGAAGCGAAAAAACTTCAGCTTCCCAACGGCACGAACGGTTTACTCGTCACGGATGTTGACCCGAACGGGTCGGCGGCGGAAGAAGGAATTGCCCAGGGCGACGTGATTCTCGAAGTCAATCGTCAACCGGTCGAAACGCTCGAAGAAATGCAGACGGCTTTGGAAAAATCGGGCGAAAAACCAATTTTACTTCGGATTGCGCGGCGCGGACAGGTAACTTACCTGACGGTCAAACCTAAATAATTTCCCGGATTTAAAACTTAAAAAAAAGCCTTCGATTAAGTTAATTTTGATCGAAGGCTTTTTTTCTATACAAAATATTCGAAACTGTGATAAAAGAATGAGTTATGTGGAACAAAATATATTTGGCGGGTTTAGCGGTCGCACTTGTCGTGATGAGCTTTTTCGTGGTCTATTCGCATAGTTGGTTCGGCAGCATCGGCAACCCGAAAGACGCGCTCGCGGGCTTTGATTATTATGCGGGATTGGGTTCGACATTTCTCTGGTGTTCAACCGCGATTTTGCTGATTTTAGCAAATATCATTCTTTGGAATTCGCGCCGCGCCTGGGCAATGTGGGCGAGTTTTGTTTATTTTGCAATTTTTATTATTTTGCGCTACTTTTGGCTCGAAAAAGAAAGCTATAATTTTCAGAATTCCAACAGTTTTTTTCTAACACCGATTTTCGGCGTAGTTCTGATCGTTGCTTTCGGCGCAATCGTCTTTGTCAATCAATTTTTGAATCTGCGTCTGAACGAGAAAATGTATCCACCGCGCGAAACTGAGGCTGAATTACGAGAGGTCGAAGAAGAAACATCAAATGAAAAAGACGTTTAGTTTAATAAACTAAACGTCTTTTTTTTTTAGAATCGGGACGACAGGATTTGAACTTGCGACCTCTTCCACCCCAAGGAAGCGCGCTACCAGGCTGCGCTACGTCCCGACAAAACGAACTTTAAGATTAAGAAACCTGACAAAGGTTTGTCAAATTCAGTATTTTCTTTGATAAGAATTTGATTCGCTCATTTTTTTGGTTTTGAGCATTTCGCGCAGTTCCAAAAGCTGTGAAGCAAGTTCGCTCAGAGCTTGGCGGCGTTCCGGGTTGATCATCACCGGCTTGCTTTCGGCAAAATTTTCTTCCGCCGTTTCCAGTTCCGTTTCAAAATCTTCAAGGTCTTCAAATTCTTCAATTTCAGGTTCAATTGGCGTTTGAACGGGCTGAATATAAGTTTCCGGGCGAACAGGTTCGTTCGGAACGATTTTCAGGCGGCTGGTTTCGCGCAATTCGATCTGAAGTTTTTTCCGCGCACCGGCGATCGTGTATTCGTCCTCGTAAAGAAGCTCTTTGATGCGCAGCGCAATTTCGACATCGCGCCGCCGGTAACTTCTTTGCCCCGAACGGTTTTTTTGCGGTGAAAGCTGTGGAAATTCGGTTTCCCAATAACGCAGAACGTGCGCCTGGACATCAACAATGTCGCAAACTTCGCCGATTTTGAAGAAGATTTTTTCCGGTATTGAAACTGCCGCGTATCCCATTTTGAGCCTCTTTTATGTTAAAGTTTTTTATAAATCTTGCCGCCGTTATTGTAAGATTTAATTACGTTTGTGTCAATATTTTTTATGCCGACCGAATTTCAGTTCATCGAAAACCTCAAAAAAAAATATTCCTTGACAAAAATCGGCGATGATTGCGCCGTGCTGCCGAAGGATTCGCACCGCGATCTGGTCATCACGACCGATCTGCTCGTCGAGGATATTGATTTTCGGCTCAAATGGTCGACGCCCGAATTTATCGGTCATAAAGCCCTTGCCGTTTCACTTTCGGACGTTGCCGCGATGGGCGCAAAACCTGTCTGGTCGATGGTTTCGATCGGTGTTCCCGAACACGTTTGGAAAACTGATTTTGTTGACGAATTTTATGAAGGCTATTTGAATTTAGCGAAAAAATACGGTGTTGAACTCATCGGCGGCGACGTTTCAAAAACGCCCGATAAAATCGTTGTTGATTCGATTGCGGCAGGCGAAGTTGAAATTGGTAAAGCGATTTTTCGTTCGGGTGCGAAGGCGGGCGATCTGATTTTTGTCACAGGCGAACTCGGCGGCGCGGCGACTGGTTTGAAATTGTTGGAAAAAGGTTTTCGGTACAACGATTCGCTACAAATTTGGCAGCAAAATTTATTACTCAAACAATTACAGCCCTCGCCGAGAATTTCCGAGGGACAGGACTTATCGAAAATCGCGACCGCGATGATCGATCTGAGCGACGGGCTTTCATCGGATCTGGCGCATATTTGTCATCAAAGTAAAGTCGGAGCAAAAATTTTTGCGGATAAAATTCCAATCGATTCCAATTTGAATGAGCTTGTTCAAGATTCTGAACAGCAGGTCGAGTATGCGATCAACGGCGGCGAGGATTTTGAGCTGCTTTTTACGGTCAGTCCGAAAGTTTTTTTTGAACGTCAAAGTTTTATCGAAAGCAGAGGGTTTTCACTGATCGGAGAAGTCACCGCAAACGAAGAAATAATTGAACTTATCACAGGTAAAAAATTGCAAATTTTAGAACCGAAAGGCTTCCGTCATTTTTGACAAATTTACATCTTCAAAAAAAATATTTTCAAAAATTGCTTGACAAGCATTTTAAAGTCGTGCTAAAACTTTCAACGGTTCGCAGAAAGTGCGGACAAAAATTTTTAGGAGATAATTTTTTGATGCCACAGAGTTGGATACATACAAACCGAAAAACGATTGGCTTCGCCGCAAATAATGAGATGCGGAATAGCAGAAGTCTGTCGGCAGGTGTATGTGCCAATTTTGAAAATTCAGATTATCAACCGACCACAGGCGGCTTAGACCGTCTCGGAAGAAAGATTTAGAAAAGCGGGAGCGGCTCAGTTTCCGCTCCCGAAACTTAAAAATTAGCGAGTTTTACGAAAAAACTCAGAATTTGTTTTAGGAGCGGTGACGCGAAGAGTTCTCGAAAGAGTCTTGGAAAAGTCGCCGCTCTTTTCGTTTTTGAAGATATTTGACAATTGAATAACCGAAAAAAGTTCGGAAATCTGTGTTTTTTTGCGTGCGAAGATGCCGCGAAAGGCAAGGTTGTCCGAACAAAATAGAAAAAGGCAGAGAGGGCAAGATTGAAAGTCTTCGATATAAACTTTGGCGAGTTCCAAAGACTTTCAATCTCTCAACATCTGAAGGCACAAGTGCGCCCGAAGTCTGTCTAGATCTCTGCCTTTTTCATTTTTACACAGAATTAACAATTTACCCACCCGCTGACGCAGGTGGTTCTGACCTCTTCGCATCGGTCGCCAAAGGCTTAAGGCACGCAGTCTGTAAAACTGTCGCGTTCGCGCTCTGGAAGTTCGAATCTTCCCCGATGCATTTCAATTTCAGATTTGAGATTGCCGATTGCGGATTTTAATTTCTATCCCAAATCCGAATTCACAAATCCCAAATCAAATTGTGAGCGAAACTCAAACGGCTGAGTGCCGGTCTTCCAAACCGGATGCTGCGGGTTCGATTCCCGTCGCTCACTCCAATTTTTTTTTACGGCTTTGTAGCTCAGACGGAATAAAAGAGCGCAAGTTTCCGAAACTTGAGGTCGCGCGTTCGAGCCGCGCCAAAGCCTTTTCACAAAGGCGCGTAGTTTCAATCGGCAAAACGCCGGTCTCCAAAACCGGAGTTTTCAGTTCAAATCTGAACGCCCCTGCCAATTTCCCCCGATGAAGCGGAAGAAAAACGTGATTTCTTCAAAGCCTCACAATTGAATTTCGGATTTGGGATTACTGATTGCAGACTCAGCAATCAAATCTCAAATCCGAAATCTCAAATCCCAATTTGAACTGCGGAAGGCACGCCAAACCGGTCTGGCAGCAGTCTTGAAAACTGCCGCGCTTTATGCGCCTAGAGGTTCGAGTCCTCTGCTTTCCGCCAAAATTTTCGAATTGCGAATCGAGGATTTAAAAATCCCAAATCCCAAATCGATTTGGCTTTGTAGCTCAACGGAATTAGAGCGCAGGACTACGAACCCTGAGGTTGTGAGTTCGAATCTCACCAGAGCCTCCAAGATCAGTTACGAATTTCAAATTACGAATTACAAATGATTTTACAAATTCGCAATTTGAAATTCGTAATTCGTAATTGAATGTTTCGGGGTCGTCTAACGGCAGGACGGCTGACTTTGAATCAGTAAATAAAGGTTCGAATCCTTTCCCCGAAGCCAAATTTTTATTTCTGGGTGTTCCGCAGACGGCTATACGGGCTTGTTTTGGAAACAAGTGTTCGCTGGTTCGAATCCAGCTACCCAGACCAATTTTTTTACTTTAAAATCCGAG
The DNA here is from genome assembly GCA_035536135.1 of Pyrinomonadaceae bacterium. Classification (GTDB taxonomy): domain Bacteria; phylum Acidobacteriota; class Blastocatellia; order Pyrinomonadales; family Pyrinomonadaceae; genus JAFDVJ01. The sequence goes on from DATLOR010000463.1 coordinate 23,745, forward strand.
ACCGCGCAATTTGCCGTCCTCGCCTTTGCGGATCGTAAAACCGACGATCAGACTTCGGACATTCCAGAAATCGAAATCGTTCGCTTTGACGGCATAGGTTTTCAGCGGATAGACGCGGCTCGTTACAAGCTTTCGCTTAAATTTCAACTTCGCGGCGGTTTTCGTCGAAGCCTTGGTTTTGATGAAAAGCACGAAAGTCGGATTTTTCTCAAATATCTTAGCGGCTTGGTTGTAAGTTTCGATGACAGCCGGCGAAAGCTGAATGGGAATCGTGACCCGGCGAGCGGGTTCAGAAGAAAGCTCAGTTTGTTTGAACTTGCCTTTGTTGATCAAAAGCGAGATCTTTTTGATCTTTTTGTCGAGTTTTTTGCTGCTCTGAATAAAGCAATTGAGCTGTTTTATTTCGTTTCGCTCGCATCTTCCGAGTTTTTCCAGTTCGGCGGAATCGCTCAGGAACAATTCGTATTCGAGCTGCCAGTAGCTTTTCGGATTATCGAATCCGACCTCAGCAGGCGACGGATCGCCGCTCAGAGAAAATTTCAATTCAACGTTTTCGAGCAGATTTGCCGATTCGGTTTGCGCCGAAACCGAGTTGAAAAACGCGAGAATGGCGAGCAGAAAAACAAGCAATCGGCGAAAGTTAAATTTTTTCATAGACAATTTTTATTTCAGAAAACGATTTAAGGCAAGTTTTTTTTACACAAATTTAAGCCGACGTGGTCTAAACGGCAAAGGCACGAGTCTTAGAAACTCGGTATTGTGAGTTCGAATCTCACCGTCGGTACTCAATTTTCGGGTTGGTGATGTAATTTGACAGCATAGAAGTCCTGCAAACTTCCTGTAAGGGTTTGAATCCCTTCCGATCCACCAAATTGATTTGGGATTTGAGATTTCGGATTTCGGATTTTCCAATCTCAAATCTGAAATTCTCAGCTCTCGTAGCCCAAATGGCAGAGGCGATAGTTTCAAAAACTGTTTAGTACAGGTTCGAATCCTGTCGAGGGCATTAAATTTTTCAAGCGCGTGTAGCCCAATGGCAGAGGCGGTTGGCTTAAACCCAACCCACGTAAAAGTTCGAATCTTTTCACGCGTATTTTCTCTGAGGACGTAGGCAAATTGGTTGAAGCCGCCAGCCCTTCAAGTTGGATATTGCGGGTTCGAGTCCCGTCGTCCTCATATCAATTGCGGATTTGGGATTTGGGATTGCGGATTGAAAAATAAATCCCAAATCCAAAACCCCAAATCGAGATTGCGAGTATTGCCAAGTGGACAAAGGCGTTGGTCTGCAAAACCAATCATCGTCGGTTCAAATCCGACTGCTCGCTCCAAACATTTGCAAACGGAAACGTGATGAAACGGTAGCCATAACGGTCCGCTAAACCGTCGAGAATTTCTCGTGCAGGTTCAAGTCCTGCCGTTTCCGCCAATTCGATTTTGGATTTTAGTTTTTGGATTTTGGATTTGTTTATAGA
>DATLOR010000464.1:0-4024 GCA_035536135.1 Pyrinomonadaceae bacterium
TGACGGTTTCGTTCTGATTTTCGAGATAAAGACGACGCGTAACGCGCAGCTGACTGTTGTTCATCGGCATAAAGCTAACGTTAAAATCGTTCATCCGGTCGCCTTCATACGAAATTGTCAGATCGCTGTTGGTCGCCGTTGCGCCGATCTGAACCGTCCGACCATTCTGATTTGTTTCCGAACGCGAAACACCATCGGCATTAAAAGTAACCTGCGGTGAATTCGAAGACGCCATCATAATCTGCTGTCCGGTTTTTTGAATTACCAATGTATCCGGCGATGCCAAGCGGCGTTCCAAATTACGTCGAATCCGGTCGCCCCGATTCGCATCGTAGTTGTTATTCGCAATTGCTTTATCAATTACTGTGCTGACCACATCGCTTTGTGCCGTGTTTAAGCGGTAAGTTCCCGTCAAACGTGCGTCAAAACCACGCGGGTTATTTGTATTGCCCGGATAGGTCGGTGTTGTCGGGTAAGTCGGAACGTTATTCCAATTCCAACTGACGCGATAATAACCCGCCAAAGTGTCTAAATCCGAACGAACCAAATTCCATTGGTTTTGCGCTCTCGAAGCTCCGCGGTTATTCCGCATAAAGTTTTCTATAAAAGCGGCGCGGCTCAGAACGTCCTGCACTTCATTCGAAGATGAACGACGTGAAGTAAAGCTGTTCTTTAAGTTGTCCGTGGAAGTTTCAAAATCATTGACGTAAGCAACGATCTGATCCTTCTGTTGTGAATCGTTATTTCGAAACCTGTAAACACGTTCGATCTGCTGTCTGAACGAATCGGTTCCCGTTTCTATACGGTTAATTACAACCTGAACCTGATTATCGGTAACGCTATAAGGCGTGTTGTTGGTATTTGTCGGATAATTCGGGTTGGTCGGAACCGTTTCCCAATTCCAGCTGACGCGGTAGTAACCCGCCAGAATGTTCAAATCCGAACGAATTAAATTCCACTGCGTCTGCGCCGCGGTATTAACGCGGTTGGTTCGCAGAAAATTGTCAATATAATAGGCACGGTTGAGAACGTTTTGGACGTCATCTGCCGAAGAACGGCGCGACGTAAAGTTATTATTTAAATTATCGGTCGAATTCTCAAAATCACTGACATACGAAGTAAGTTGTTCGATAAGTTCTGCCCGGTTGTTTCTGTTTCGATTGTTATCGAAAATACGGTCAACTTGTTGCTTAAAGGTATCTGTGCGGGTCTCGATACGGGTGATGACTGTTTTCACCTGATTGTCGGTTACGCGATAAGCACGGACTTGTGCCGATACGGAAAGAGCTGTCGAAAATATGACAGCCAAAAATGTAAAGTTAATTAGTTTATTAAAAATAGTTTTCATGCTTCCTCCTGGTTCTCGTTTGTTGAATGATCAAAAATGCCCTTCCGTTATCACCAACAGACTAATAATGAGATAAGGAGCAACAAACGTGCCAAGGAATTTGCCAATTTACTTTTAACTAACAAAGGCAACGGTTTAAGTTGTTTTATTGCAAATTTTAAAGGGTATTTGTATATTTGGAAATAAAATAAAATGCAATGTATTGATACACAAAATCATCTGGCATAGACAGGTATTTTTACTGAAAACGTCGAACCTTTGCCCTCACCTTCGCTTTTTGCTTCGATTGTTCCGTTATGCAGCTTGACGATATGCTTGGAAACCGCTAGCCCGAGCCCCAAACCGCCGAATTTACGGGTTGTTGAAGTATCGTATTGGCTGAAACGGTCAAAAATATGCGGAAGAAACTCAGGACTTATCCCGCTTCCGCTGTCTTCTATGACTATTTCAATCCAATTCTCGATTTTTCCGATCCGGGTTTTGATATTTCCATTGGAAGGCGTAAATTTCAGGGCGTTTGAAAAAAGATTGATGATAACAATCTTTAATTTTTCGGCATCGCCGAGAAGTTTTTGCCCGTTCAACTGATTATCCTTGGTCAGGGTAATTCCTTTTTTGACGGCGATCGGTTCAAACTCTTGAAAAACACTCTCAAAAATCTCCGAACAATCGACTTCCTTTTTCTCCAGATTTTCCTTGCTTGAAACCAGCTGGGAATAACTCAGTAGGTCTTCGACCAAATTTGTTTGGAGGCGCAAATTTTTTTCGATCTTTTGCAAAGCGAGGTCTTTTGTATTAACGGACAGATCCGCGCTCTTTAAAATTCTCGTCCAGCCGGCGATGGCATTCAGCGGTGTCCGCAATTCGTGAGAAACGACCGAGATAAACTCGTCTTTCGTTGCATTTGCGGTTTCAGCAATCCGGCGGGCGGCTTGTTCTTTTTCGAGCAAGCCCTGAATTTGCTGTTCCGATTCAGTCAAGACATTCGCGGTTTGCTGAAGTTTAGCGCGGGTTGCCGTTTCCCAATAGGTCATTCCGAATAAAAGCAAGCTGAAGATCAAGCCGCACAAAAAAATCAAAGGCGTCCAGTTGACGCTTGATTGTCCGGCGAACGACGGGAGCGAATCATATTGAATCATCCATTTCCGACCGCCGACTTCGATTTCACTCTGGGTCGAATAAGTCCCGCTGATCTGTCCCGGTAAAGTTTGTTTGTCAAGTATTTCGGACTGCGCGAGAAGGTTTTCGACATCGGGTACGCCGTCGTAAATTCTGATGACAATATCGTTTGTCCCGGCATTGTCCTGCACATCCTTTAAGAAATTCTTTGCCCGAAACGGGCTGTAGATAAAACCTCGCAGATTTTTTTGTCTTTCTTCGACATTCGCCGAATGTTCGCCATTATTATAGATCGGCAGATAGATTAAAAACCCGATATTACCGTTTTGTTCCTGGACCTGTAGTAAAACTATTTTAGCGGTTGCCGAAGCACTGTCGGTATCACGCGCCCGCTGCATTGCCGCCCAACGGCTTGCTTCGCTCGACATATCGAAACCCATTGCCCTTTCGTTGAGCTCGCTCAAAGGTTGAAAATAAACGATCGGCTGGTATATCTCTTTATCGCTTTGCGGCAGAATATCGTAATCTGCAAAGCCCTCCGCTCTTCTTTCGGCGATAAATTTTTCGCGCTCGCTACTGCGGACGGTTTGCGTGTAGCCGATTCCCAGCGCTCCGTGATAGTTTTTTTGAATCTCCAAACTTTCGACAAAATCGGCAAACTTCTTTTTGTTTAAAGTATCTGAAGATTCGATAAAACCGCGTCCGGCTTGAAGCAGCGCAAAATACAGCCCGATGCGGTTTTCGAGCGAAAATCGGATTCGATTGACACCGTTTGAAAATCTCGTATCATCTTTGCTTTTCGCACTTTGATAAAAAAGAACGGTCGCCCCGAGCGTCAACAGGATGGAAAAAAATAAAACGTAATAAGGGAACCTTACGCTTTCCTTATTTACTCTGTTTTCAGATTTTTCCTTAACTGTTACCACAAAAAATTATGCCTTCCTTGGATATTGCTCATCCCGGCAAACGCGAATCGGTAAAATTGTTTAGTCAGCAATAAACATACCCTTCCAAAATATTCATTTTTGGTTGCAAAAACTTAATTGTTCAAAAATCCGATTTATATTGTTTGTATGGATATTTTACATAAATGTTTGATTTTATTGCAAAATTCGCTTTGTTTACTTGTTCCATTTACGGGTTTTCAGCTTTTATCTCAATTAAATTAAATATTTATAGATACTTAATACTTTGGCATTCAATTTGCTAATTTAATTAGCGATTTATCGAATCTTGTTTAAACTAAGGAGAATTTATTAATATGTCAGAAGATAACAGCACTGGAAGCAATTTTATTTGGGCGGTTGCCTTGATCATCATCGTTGCGATCATTGCCGGAGCAATGTATTACAGCGGATTTCTCGGCGGTACGAAAAAAGAGAAAATTGACATCAATGTTACGGCACCGGCGACCAGATAATTTATCTGATTTTTACAAACAAAAAAAAAGTCCGCTGAATTCAGCGGACTTTTTTTTGCCTGAAATTAAATTCTCTCTTCCAAATTATGTCTTTTAATCATCCCGTAAAGCCGCGGGCGGTATAATCCCAAAAGATT
>DATLOR010000465.1:0-4202 GCA_035536135.1 Pyrinomonadaceae bacterium
GCAGCAAAAAGCCGATAAAAGCGGCGATTTTCTATTCATCTCAATCTCTGCTAAAACGGTTGGCGATTGTTTGCTCGTAAGCGTCGCGAATGATTGGGCAATCGCTAAAAACTCAAAAGATGACTACCGTTACGGCGGCGCCGGATCTTCTTATATTTACCGCAGACAATCCGGCAAAATAGTGGGCAGACTAACTTCTACCTGGATTCGCTAGATTAATTCTTACAACAATCGTTAAAAAACAACTTCCAGATTATAAAACTCTTTGAGCTTCTTGGCGTATTCTTCGATCGGCGGCAGACCGATTTTGCGGCGGCGTGCGTCGAGATTTTTGCGGTCTTTGACTGCGCTCATCACGAGTCTGCCTTCTTTAAAGTCGAAATTCGAACCGTAAATCTGCGGTTTATTTTGACGCACGAGCAGGCGGTCAACGTAACCGGCAAACTCGCTCGGCGTGATTTCTTTGCGCTTGAAGGCTTTTTTGACGGGTTTCAGACATTTTTGGCGAAGAGCTTCGTCGGGCGCGTGCTGGAGAATCAATAGAAAGGCTTCAACGCCGTCTTTGCCGACTTCTTTGGCGGTCGGAAAGCCCTGTGTATTAAAGATTTCTTCGAGCCGCGCGGTGTTCGGCTTATCGATCTTTTCCAGTGTTTCGGCGAGACATTTGACCTGCTCGTCGCCGTTTCCTTTGGCGCATTGTTCGCGCGCCTGCTGGTCGGTTTCGCGCATTTTGAGAAGTTCATCGCGCAAAGCCGGATTGGTTTGCGCTGTGCAGAGACCCGCGCAAACCAGAATCAAGATCAAAATCAATCTCATTTTTAAAACCTGCGAAATCTATATTCGACGGGTTTGACGACCGTCACGGGCTCGCCGTCTTTGATCTCCGGTTCGAACTTTATTTTACGGGCGACTTTGAGTGAATTGTTGTCAAAAGCGGTACAGCCGGATGATTTTGTCACGACCGCATCCGTCACTTTCGCCGATTTGTCGAAGGTCACTCTCACCAGTGTCATCCCCGAAGACTGACTGCATCTGCCGGATTCGGGCGGCGTTTTTTTCAGGATTTTCAGTTTTGTGTCAGGCGTTTGTTTGTTATCTGTGGTGTTATCCGTCTGCGCGCTCGTTAAACCCGCGAAAATCAAGGTCAGAATTACGGCTGCAAACGGTGCGAAGATATTTTTTTTCATAAATATAAAACTCCCTTTTGGTTTTGTTTCCAAATTTCAGTTTTATCACAAACTCCAAAAAATCGGCAAGAAAATCATCGCGACGATGAACAGAATGATCGTCAAAGGCGTGCCGATGCGGACGTAATCGCGAAAGCTGTAGCCACCCGGACTCATCACGAGAATATTGACGGCGTGTCCGAGCGGTGTCATGAACGCCATCGAGGTCGCGAGCGCGACGCCCATTGCCATTGTTCGCGGACTCGTGTGTGTCTGCTGCGCGACATTGATCGCAACGGGCGCGATGATCGCCGCGACGACCGCGCCGCTGACGGCTTGGACGAGCAGGGTCGTGACGATAAAAAGTCCGGCGAGCAGACCGAGCGCGCCGAATGTGCCGAGCGAGGAGACAACGCCGTTCGCGAGCAGTGCGGCGGCGTTCGTTTTGCTCAAAGCAATTCCCATCGGGAGCATTCCGGCGACGAGAAAGACGGTTTTCCAGCTGATCGACGCGTAAGCCTGCTGCGTTGTCAAAATTCCCGTGAGCATCATCGCGAGCGCGCCGCCGAGCATCACGGCGGCAGTTAAATCGGGCAAAATCACGGCTAAAGCAAGCGTCGCGATAAAGATTATCAGCGCGGCGCGACCTTTGTTCGGGACGGTGATCGCCGTTTCTTCCTTTGACATCAGCAGGATCAAATCCGCATCGTCGGACAAAACGGCAAGCTTTTCGCGGGTTCCCTGCAAAAGAAGCGCGTCCCCGAAAGCAAGCGGAATGTCGGCGAGATCGGCGATGATTTCCTGATCGCCGCGCCAGATCGCAAGCACGCTCATTCCGTATTTTTCGCGGAAATGCGCCGACCGCAAAGTTTCGCCGATCAGGCGCGAACGCGGCGTGAGCATCGCTTCGACAACTTCGACGGCGCGCGATTCAAGATCGCTTTCGTGCCATTCGGACGCGGGCAAAAATTCCATAAAGGGCTGCACATCGCGCCGCCGGAAATCTTCCTCGTCGCCTTCGAGAACCAGCGTGTCGCCGCGCTTGATCTCGGTTTCGGGCGAAAGCGCGAAGAGTTTTTTGTCTTTGCGCTCGATGGCAACGACGCTCACGCCAAAATCTTCGCGCAGGTGACTGTCGGAAAGCGGTTTGTTGATCAAGGACGATTTTTCGGGCACGCGGGCGCGGAAAAGATTTTCGCCGAGATGGTAGGCGGCGATCAGATCACGCTGTTCTTCCTTGTTCGGTGCAAGCGTGCGTTCGAGCGGCGATTCGCCGGGTAAACTTTTGCGACCGATAAACGCGACGTATAAAATACCCGCGATCGTCATCGGAATGCCGACCGGCGCAAAATCGTAAAGACTGAAACCTTCGATCTTGTTGTCGATCAGAATCGAATTAACGACGATGTTTGAAGTCGTCAAAAGCGTCGCCATTCCGCCTAAGATAGTTCCAAAGGCGAGCGGCATCAAAAGCCGCGAAGTATTCACCTCAGCCTTTTTCGCCGCGCCCGAAGCCGCCGGAAGCAGAACTGCCGCCGCCGCGATGTTGTTCATAAAGAGCGAGAGAAACGCGCCCGAAACCATCACCGCAATCACGAGATGCAGTTCGCTTCGACCGCCGACCTTTTGCAGAATATTCCCGACCTGTTCCGCGACGCCCGTTCTTTGCAGGGCTTCGGTCAAAATAAAGATCGCCATGATCGTGATCACGGCGGAACGCGAAAAGCCCGAAAAAGTTTCCTGCGGCGTCAGCACACCGCTCACGCCGAGCGCGACCGCAACGAGCAGTGCGACCAGATCGGCGGGCAATTTTTCGGTCAGAAAGAGAATTAAAGCGATGACGAGAATTGCGAAAGTAATTATTAACTGGGTGTCCATTACCTCTATCAAGTATAGAGCGGAAAAAGGCTGGATTCAATGAACGGCTAAGTAAATAATAAAGCGTTTCGATTTGCCTTTGTTCAAGCTTTATATTTGCCCTCGGGCTAAAGAAAGTTTCCTCAAAAAGACAAATGCTGATTTCATAAATCGTTATAGACTTTTTAGTTTAGCAATAACATTTATTGCCGACCTGTTTAGTCCTCCCCATATTGCCATTGATTCCTTTTGAGAAATTTTTCGTTGACCGTTTGGCGCTGCAATAGGCGATTCTTTTAATTTTCTATCAGTCTTGATACAGTAATTAGACCAGATTTTCATTCTTTCGGAAGATTCCTGAGCACTTTTGGGTTTGTTGAATTCCTGGTCGTAAAAATACTGCAGCGCTTGTTTCCAATGCGCATTCAAGATAATTTTGACGTCTTCGGGTAATTCAGCACTGCTAATGTTCTTTGAATCAAAAACGAGTTTTACTTGCGGTATCGGGAACGACTCCAGGGCTTCAACGTTTTTTTCCTTGACTTCATAATCCGGATCGATTATTTCTATTTTCGCCTCGTCAGGTAATGAAGGAATTTCTCCGCCTCCATTGGCAAAAGATTTTATTTCCGTCTTATAAACTGAGCCGGAGCATTGCGCCACAAACATTACTGCCGCAACCAGAACAAAAAACTTAAAAAGAATTAGATTTTTCAAAATAGAATTTTCTCCAAGCTGTTTTTTACATTTTAATCGAAAATGTCTTTTAGTCTTCAAAAATATTTGCTACCTCTTTTAATTCTAACCTATATTTTTAAACTTTTTCTTTTCGGAACGGCTTGACATAAATATCTTCCATAATTCCAACGCTATCTGCCAAAACCCTTTTGTTGATTTCGGCGTCTTTGTCCTTTATATAATCGCAAATATCTTCCGCAATTTCCCAACTTCGACCATCGCTGATAATCGCAGTTTTTATCACCGGACAGATCGAAAATTCGATTTCAGTTAAATTCTCGTTGATTTTTAGCAAATTGAAATCGATTGTTCCCCAGAAAATTGTTCCCCAGAAAATTTTCCAACCTGATCCGTTTACTGCGTTGATAGTTCCTTTCTGAAAATCTTCCGCTTTAATTTTCGCCCTTTCAAGTGAAAGTATCGCGTTGCGGCATAAATTGA
>DATLOR010000466.1:0-5027 GCA_035536135.1 Pyrinomonadaceae bacterium
AGTGACGAAAACGCCCAGCGAAAAATAAAGCGCAAGTCAGCTCTTTATGGATGGTTTAGCGGTGAAACGGCAACTAATTCGCAAGGCAGTTTTATGTTGTATAAATTTGGTAAAGAATCACAACATTCTTGGTATGTTTCATTTATCAAAAAAGCCGATTGGCAGATTTATAAAACCGACAATATTTCAAAAGCCGAGGTAAAAGCGATGTTTGAAAACAATAAATTGGCTTTGATTAAATAAATTATAGGTTGGGCGATTGCTTATATTGCGAAATTGAAAGCGGAGCGAAAAAGTCTATAACGTTGTAAATTTGTTCATCGCGGCGTGAAAATGTCCATCGCGGGGTGAAAAAGTCTGTAGCGGAGTGAAAAAGTCCATAGCGGGCGTGAAATGTTCATCCACGTGCGGAAAAGTCTATCTACACGTGGAAAAGTCCATCTACGAGTGAAAAAGTCTATCTACGCTGTGAAAAGTCTATCTACGGGTGAAAAAGTCTATCTACGGCGTGAAATGTTCATCTACGGCTTGAAAAGTCTATCAACGGTGATAATTGTGTTCGATCTTTGGTAAAAGCTTGCCGCTTTTGGGTAGAATTGATAACAGATGAAAATTCTCGTGACAGGCGCGACAGGTTATATCGGCGGACGGCTGATTCCGAAACTTCTGGAAAAAGGTTATTCGGTGCGCGTTTTTGTGCGCGATGCGCGAAAGATCGAAGGACGCAGATGGTTTGAAAAGGTCGAAGTCGCGACCGGAGATCTGGAGAACCGCGAGGAGATTTCACGCGCGATGCAAAAAGTGGACGCCGCCTTTTTTCTGGTTCACGCGATGAACGAAGGCGGCGATTTTGCCGAACGGGAAAAAAATATCGCCGAAAATTTTGCGGTCGCCGCAAAAGACGTTGAAAAGATCATCTATCTCGGCGGACTGCTGCCGAAAGAAAGCGTTTCCGAGCATTTGAAAAGCCGCGCGGCGGTCGGCGAAATCTTACGAAAGGGCGGACGGGCGACCGAGTTTCGCGCCGGTCCGATCATCGGTTCGGGTTCGGCTTCGTTCGAAATGGTGCGTTATCTGACGGAAAGAATTCCCGTTATGATCGTACCGCGTTGGGTCAAAAACGACGTGCAGCCCGTCGCGGTGCGCAACGTCATCGAATATCTGGTCGCGGCACTCGAACGCGAACCGCTCGGAATTGTCGATATCGGCGCGGACGTTCTGCCGTTCCGTGGAATGATGGAAACTTTTGCCGAGGTGCGCGGGTTAAAACGAATCATCATTCCCGTGCCGGTCTTAACGCCGCTTTTATCGGGGCTTTGGGTCGGTTTGATCACGCCGATCCCGAATTCGCTCGCCGTGCCGCTCGTTAAAGGAATTATTAATCCGGTGCTCGCGGACACGTCGAAAGCCGAAAAATATTTCCCCGAGATCGAGCCGATGAATTACCGCGAGGCGGTCGCGCTCGCGCTTTCGAAGATCGACGAAAAGGCGGTCGAAACGCGCTGGAGCGGTTCATACGGCGACGACGACGCGCCGACTTATGAAATGACCGACCGTGAAGGCGTTTTTCAGGAAGTGCGCACGGTCACGACCGATGCTTCGCCCGCATCCGTTTACAAAAGTTTCACGTCGATCGGCGGCGACAAAGGCTGGCTCGCGTGGGGTTGGGCGTGGAAACTGCGCGGTTTGATGGACAAGATCGCCGGCGGTCCCGGACTTTCGCGCGGTCGCCGTCATCCGACCGAAGTTTTGATCGGCGAAGAATTAGACTTCTGGCGTGTCGAAGATTTGAAACGCAACGAATTTATCCTGCTTCGCGCCGAAATGAAGGTTCCGGGCAAAGCGTGGCTCAAATTCGAAGCCGTGCCGAAAGACGGTAAAACGCAGTTAATTCAAACCGCGACCTTCGCGCCGAAAGGCTTGTTCGGCTTGCTCTATTGGTACAGTTCCTATCCGGCGCATTTTTTTATTTTTGACAAAATGGCGCAGAAGATCGTGCTCGGCGCAGAGGTTCTGGAAGGCGAAAAAGATTTATCGGAAATGCCCGAAACGATTTAGAATTTTGTTATAAATTTTAGCTACCATTAGCTGAAAGAAACCAACGTTTTTTTGAAAATCAATTTATCGCTCGGAGATCATTATGAATTCAAACACAAAAGGTTTGTTATTTATCGTTTTGGGTGTGTTGTCCCTTCTATGGTTCGGTTACGAAGCCGCCGGTTACGTATCGCACGGCGGAGTTCCGGCAGGAGAAAATCCGGTCATTTCGCTCGGCTTAACCGGATTGAAGCTGGTAATGGCGATTTCATTCTTTGTTTCCGGCATAAATTCACTGAGAAAAAAAGATTAATTTAAGAATTATTTTGTATTTATGAATATCAGTTACAACTGGCTAAAAGATTTGGTTGAGATAAGTTTGCCGCCTGCTGAGTTGGCGAAAAAGCTGACGGATGTCGGTTTGGCGGTCGAAGGAATTCACGCGAGCGGCGACGATTTTGTGTTCGATATCGATCTGACGTCGAACCGCGGCGATTGCCTTTCGCATCTCGGCGTGAGCCGCGAAATCGCGGTAATTACTAACTCAAAATTAAAAGTTAAGAATTACGAAGACCAGCAGCCGCAAACCGAAAACCAAAATCTCGTCGCGATCGAGGACGCGGATCTGTGTCATCGTTTTACGGCGCGGATAATCCGTAACGTCAAAATCGGACCGTCGCCCGAATGGCTCGTGAAACGTCTGGAAGCGGTCGGCGAACGGTCGATCAACAATGTCGCGGACATCACGAATTTCGTGATGCACGAGCTCGGCAATCCGATGCACTCGTTTGATTTCAACAAACTGGCGGGAAACCGCATCGTCGTCCGCCGTGCGCGAACCGGCGAAACCATCAAAACGCTCGACGAAGTGGAGCGCAAACTCGACGAAACAATGCTCGCGATCTGCGACGCGGAAAAACCGGTTGCGGTCGGCGGCGTGATGGGCGGATTTGATTCTTCGATTACCGACGAAACGACCGAAGTTTTACTCGAAGTCGCATATTTCAAGCGCGAATCGATCCGTCAGACTTCGCGCAATCTGAAACTTTCAACTGAAGCAAGCCATCATTTCGAGCGCGGCGTTGACATCGAAAATCTGATCCGCGCCTCAAACCGCGCGACCGAATTGATCTGCGAACTCGCGGGCGGCGAGGCGGGCGAATTTGTCGATGTTTACCCGACAAAATTCGAACAAAAAATAATCGAATCGAACGATATTCAATCCGCCGTTAAAAGGCTAACGGGTTTGAATGTGAAGTTCGAAGAAATTTCGCGGATTCTGAATGCTCTCGGCGTCAGCTCGAAAATCAATCCCGAATCCCGAATCTATACCGCTCCGACGTGGCGGCACGATCTGGCAATTGAAGAAGATCTGGTCGAGGAAGTGGCACGCGTTGTCGGTTACGATCAAATCGGCGAAGAATTGCCGCCGGCTTTCGGCGCGGGCGAATACCAGCCGAACGAAACGCGGAAATTTCATCTGCGCCAGACTTTATCGAATCAAGGCTTTGACGAAGCGATTTCATACAGTTTTATCGATTCAAAATTCGACGAAATGTTTGGGCTGATTCCCGAATTTGTTCACGAGAACCTGGACGAAAAATATGTCACATTGCAGGATTCGATCATCGAAGGCGCGGTGCGGATGCGTCCGAGTCTGCTTTCGGGCTTATTGGACGCGGTTCGCACGAATCTGAATTTTCAGAATCGAAACTTGCGGCTTTACGAGATCGGCAAGGTTTTTTCGGCATCCGAGAAAGAAAACGAATTGCCGAACGAACGCGAGCTTCTTGCACTTGTTTTGACCGGCAGCGAAACTTTCGAAAACAAAGCGATGGCAGCGCGTGAGTTCGATTTTTACGACGCGAAAGGCGCGCTTGAAAATGCGCTCAACGCGACCAATGCGCCGAATCTTGAATTTTCGGCGGCGGACGTCAAACATCTCCGCAAAGGTCAGTCGGCGGAAATAAGTCTTAACGGCAAAACGGTCGGAACGATCGGGCGTTTGAACGATGAAATTTCGCAAAATTATAAATTCCGTCAGCCGGTTTTTGTTGCCGAGATCGATTTGCAGACGGTTTTGGCTGAAAAAGAGCCGCCGGTTTTATATCATCCGCTGCCGATCTATCCCTCGGTCGAGCGCGACGTTTCGTTTCTCGTCAAACGCAGTGTTTCGTTTGCCGAAATCAAGCAGGCGATCGAAAATGAGGGCTTTGAGCTTTTAAGAAAGGTTGAATTTGTTGATGTTTATGAAGGTAAAGGCGTCGCAGACGATGAACGTTCGCTGACGATCCGGCTGATTTATCGAAGCGACGAACGGACTTTGATCGAGTCGGAAGTCGAATCGGTTCATAAGCAGATTTTGCAAAAAACGGAAGAAAAATTCGGCGCGAAACAACGATTTTGAAAAAAACTTCAATAAAAACTTGAAGTTTTTGCCAAAAATTACCATAATCAATTCGCAATTACAGCAAAAATTTTTGGGAGAAAGCAATGAACGGTCTTGCAGGTATGGAAAAATTCTCGCATCTTGAAGATAAAATTTATTTGACAATCGAAAATGTCAAAAAGATGCGCGACGAAAAAGACAAACTCGAACGCGAACTCTCGTCGCTCCGGCACGAAGTGAGCAGTCTTTTGGGCGAAAAAAACCGGCTTGAAGAAAAAATCGAGGATCTATTATCCGAGCGCGATGCGATTCAATTAAAGGTCGAAGCGATGCTCGACGCAATTACCATCATCGAACCTGATGTGGCGGAAGCCCTTGGAAGATAAAATAATGATTGGAACAAGAGGTAAAACGGACGTGGCGGAACAATCGATCAGAGTTGAGATTTATAACCAAACCTACAACATCCGTTCCGATGGCGACAATGAATATATTATGCAGCTTGCCGAATACGTTGACGGCAAAATGCGCGAGATTTCATCGGGAACTTTGACTGTTGATTCATTAAAAGTCGCTATTTTGGCGGCTTTACACATTGCCG
>DATLOR010000467.1:0-24098 GCA_035536135.1 Pyrinomonadaceae bacterium
TTCCAGAGTCCATTTCGTGGTATCAACCGCCGAACCGCTTGCGCCGTTGAACTCGTCCTTAAAGGCGAGTTTGCGGTAACTGACCTGTGCCTGCGCCGCCGATTCCGCGAAAAATGCGACCAAAAATAAAAATACAATTAAGAATTTTAAAGAATTTTCGCGCATATTTTTTAGGTAGTGTTCAGTGATCGGCGGTCGGTTGCGTTGTATATTACTGAGTTTTCAGTTTACTTTTAATCAATCTGACCACCGACCGTTTAACTTGTAAAAGACGGAATAAATTTCAAACAAACCGGCACGGGAACTTGCGCGACGTTGCCGGTCGAGCGAAGCTTGCCGGTTTTTTCGTCGATCCGAAAAACGACGATATTATCCGAATCCTGATTGGCAACGAGCAAAAATTTTCCGTCGGGCGCGATCGCGAAATTTCGCGGTTTCTTGCCGCCGGTCGAAACGTGTTCGATATATTCAAGCCGTCCTGTTTTTTCGTCGATCTTATAGGAAACAATACTGTTATGCCCGCGATTCGAGCCGTAAAGAAACTTCCCGTCCGGCGAAACGTGGATGTCCGCGCACGTATTGCCCGCGCCCGAAACTCCCGCGGGAAGCGTCGGGACGGTTTGAATTTCCTTTAATGTTCCGAGTTTTTCATCATAGGCAAGCGACGTGATCGTGAGATCGAGCTCGTTGATCAAAAAAGCAAATTTGCCGTTTGGGTGAAACGAAAAATGACGCGGACCCGCACCCGGCTTTGTTTGATAAAAGGCTTGTGCTTCGTTCGGTTTTAGTTTGCCTTTTTTATTGTCGAACTGATAGATCATCAGCTTATCAATGCCTAAATCAGCGGCAAACGCGAAACGATTATTGCGGTCTAAAGTAATCGAATGCGCGTGTGCCGCTTCTTGTCGGTCTTTATTTGGACCGAAACCTGTATGCTGCGCCAAATCCGTCGACGCGCCGAGCCTGCCGTCGTTTTCAACCGGATAAACCGAAACATTTCCGCCTAGGTAGTTGGCGACGAGAACAAATTTTTCGTTCTCGCTTGAGATAATAAAACACGGCGCGTCGCCGAGACTCGGCTGTTTGTTCAAAAATTGTAAATTGCCCGTCTTCTGGTCGATCGCAAACGCGCTCACCGCGCCGCTTTTTTTGCCTTCGTATTCTAAGAGTTCATTGGCGGCGTAAAGATATTTGCGGCTTTTATCGATCGTCAGAAAAGAAGGTTCGAGAACATCTTTAACCGTGTGCAAAGGCGTTAATTTGCCTGTTTCCAGATTGAATTTGTGAACGTAAATTCCCTCGCTTTTCCCCGTCGAAGTGTATGTGCCGATGTAAAGTAGCATTTCTTTCGCTTTTTTATTGGTTTGCGCACTGGTTCGTCCGGCGACCAGCAATGAAGCCGCGCCCATTCCGCCGATTTCCAAAAATTCGCGCCGTGTGATTTTGTTTTTAATAGACATTTTCGTGTGTATTCTTTAAAGCGTTTGCAGCGAGGATCAATGCGCCGCAAACGCCGCTTTCACTTCCCAGCGAAGCCTTCAGGATTTGAACCTTTTCAATCGGCACCATCGTTACGATCTTCCCGATTTCCCGGCGGAGCGGTTCCAAAAGCAGCTCGCCCGCTTCCGATACGCCGCCGCCGATAATGACCGCCTCGGGCGCGATCAAAGTAATCGCGTTGCCGATCCCGATTGCCAGATATTTAATTGTTTCGTCCCATATTTTCTGAGCCGTTTCGTCACCGTTTTTGACCGCCTCGACAACTGTTTCAGCCGTAATTTGGTCGAGATTTTCAGCACTTTTGCCGTTTTGCGCCGCCAAAGTTTCGCGCATTCGCCGCGCGATGCCGGTGCCGGAAGCGATTGTTTCGAGACAGCCGTGTGTTCCGCAGCGGCAGCGAACGCCGTTTGTCCTAACGATCGTATGTCCGATTTCGCCCGCACCTGCCTGAACGCCGTGATGAACCTGTCCTTCGCAAATGATCGAACCGCCGATGCCGGTCGAAATCGTGACATAAAAAACGTCTCCGAAACCGCGTCCCGCACCGTAAAAATATTCGCCGAGCGCGGCGGCGTTCGCGTCATTATCAAGCGAAACGGGCACATCGAATCTTTTTCGAATCAATTCGACGATCGGAAAATCGATCCAATCGGGCAAATTCGTCGGCGATAAAACCAGTCCGCGCACGATATCGATCGGTCCCGGACAACCGATGCCGAGCGCCGTCAGATTCGTATTCGATTCGGCGAGCATTCCTTCGACGGCTTGCGAAATATTTTCCAAAATCCGTTCAGGTCCAAGCTTGACCTCGGTCGGAAAACGGCGTGCGGCAATTCTTTCGCCTGCGGGTGTTTCGAGGGCGACGGCGATTTTCGTTCCGCCAATATCGATGCCTGCCACAACTTTGTCGTTCATTCTTTTCTCTAGCAAATTACAGTTAAAATTTAATTTCCGGCGGTCGCATTGACCAAAATCTTCATTGATTCGACGACCTGAAATTCCAGTCCCGCTTTTTGTTTGGCGATTTCCGCGAGGGTTTTCAGTTTCGCCTCGCGCCATTCCGCGCTCGATTTTTTCCCTTCACGGAAAAGATCGGCGACTTCCGTGCCCGTTTCGCCCAAGCTCTGCAAATCGGCGGCGAGCGGTTTGGCTTCCGTCAAAGCCGGTGCCTTTTCGATCTGCTCTTTCAAGACCGCTCCGCTGTTTTTCCAATCCGCAAAAAACACGCTTAAAGGAATCAGGGCATTCTGAAAATCGTTATTTTTTGCGTAAGTTTTGACCAGTTTATTGAATTCGCGGGCACTGCGCGCGTCAGCCTGCGCCGCGTCGATCAAACCCGTCAGCGGCGAAAGCATCGTCTGCGGACGAACCTGATAGCGGCGGTATTCTTTGACCGGCTCGACGACGGAAACCAGCGTTTGAAGCGCGGAAATATCCTGATTATTTGCCAGACGGCGCAGGAGCATCGCCTGATTTCGGCGATGCGTCAAGCCCAATTCTTCGAGCTGCGAATCGATTACGGCAAGCCGCCGGTACATATCTTCAACGTCGTTGACCTCGCGCGGCGACCAGAATCTTTCGGCGATCGCGGCGGTGCGCGACCAGATCCGCGAATCGATCGTCTCAGGCGAAACCCATTCGCTCCACATCGTCGCTTCGCCGCCGAGGATCCGTTTTTGTTCTTCCGCCGTGAGCGTTGTGTTAGCGGGCAGAGGATCAACGACGTAATGCTGCGACGCGGGAAACATCAAATCGATATAATAGCCGTTCGACAGAATGCCCTGATTGCCCTGGCGGGCGACTTTGGCAAGCGATTCTTGTCCGCGCCACGATTGAATGACGATGTCTTTTGGGATTTCGGGCTGAAATATCTCGTCCCAACCCATCATAATTTTGCCGTTCTTTTGTAAAAACTTGAGAATTCTCTGGTTAAAATACTGCTGCAAACCGTCCTGATTTTTAATGCCTTTTTCCTTCATAAAGGCTTGAATGCGCGGGTTTGCCGCCCATTGTTTGCCTTCATTTTCATCGCCGCCGATATGCATATAAGCGTCGGGGAAAAGCGCGGACATTTCGGCAAAAAAGACTTCCAATATTTTGTAAGTCGCTTCGTTGGTCGGATCAAGCGTCGGATCGAAAATTCCGGGCTGACGTTCGATCTTATACGGTCCGGGCGCGCTCGCGATTTCGGGATGACTGACCACCCACGACGTTGCGTGTCCGGGCATATCGAATTCGGGCATCACGCGAATTCCGCGGTCAGCCGCGTACCTGATGATCTCGCGCACTTGCTCCTGCGTATAGAAATTTCCATCCGAGCCCTGCAAATGAAGCTCGGGCAGTTTTTTGCTTTCGACGCGAAAGCCCTGATCTTCCGTGAGATGCCAGTGCAGAACATTTAATTTGACCGCCGCCATCGCGTCCAAATTTCGCTTTAAAACTTCTACGGGCAGAAAATGCCGCGCCGAATCGATCATCAAACCGCGCCACGGAAACCGCGGCTTGTCCTGAATTGACACGGCAGGAAAATAAAACCCGCCCGCGTCGCCTTCCAAAAGCTGGAGAAAAGTTTCGAGCCCGCGCATTGCGCCGACGGTCGTTGCCGCTTTTATCTTTGCCTGTTTTTCGCCGATTTCGAGATTATAGGATTCGTCGTCGCCGAGCTTCGGAATCGCGTTTCCGGTTGCCCCGGTTTCGATCAAAAGCTGGGCGTTTGCCGCGTCGCTTGAAAGATCACGCGAAAACTCGAAAACCGTGCGACCTTCGAGACGGCGCATCACGCGGAAAATATAACTTTTCAAACGCTCGTCGGTTTTACCCGCGACCGCGACCGCGAAAGTTTTCGTGACGGGCAATCTGCCGTTTTTCCACGCAACATTCGCCGGAACAGGCATCAGAGTGCGCCGTGCTGTTTGCAGGTCCTGTGCTGAAACCGTCAAAATTGCCGATAAGATCAGCGTGAAAATAATGAAACTCTTGATGAAAAATTTGTTCATATCAAACTTGTACCCCTGCTTATTTAAGGCGCGTTGTAGGAATCAATTGCTTTGCGCATACAATCCGCGATTTCCGTCGTGCCGCGACGGAACATATTAAAACCGCCGTCCCATTCCCACCATGCGTTCGGAATTTTCAGTTTGCCGAGTGCCGTGTAAACCGTTTCGGCGTGGCGGCAGCGGTCATCCAACGCGGCAAATTTGCTGAAAGAACCGAATTCGCCCAAAAAGATCGGGACTTTATTTTTTTCCGACCAATCTTTTGCCGCCTTTAAATCGTCGAACATTTTCGTCGCCAGCGAATCTTTTTGGTAATTGTTTATCAAACCTTCAACCCATTTTCCCTTCCCGGTTTCAGGCGTTTTGATCTGGTTTTCCTTTGACCACGGAAACGGCACATTTTTCAATTCACGTAAACCTTCCGCCGACCAGTTTGCGCCCTGATGCGTGAAAACGAACGGGTCGTAATAATGAAAAGTGTAAATGATATTTTTGTCTTCGAACGGTTTCGAATCGATTAACGCAGCCCGCGAATTCCAATCGTGAAAACCGACGATCAATGTGTGGTTCGGCGCGATTTGCCGCACGGCTTTGATGATTTCTTCGGCTTGCGCCCGCCAGTCTTCCGCCTTGATGTCGTGCGGCTCGTTTCTGAGCTCGAAAAAGACCTTTTCGGGATTCGCGCTCTTATATCTTTCGGCAATGCGCTTCCACAGCCAGACGATTCTTTCGGTCGTCGCCGCGCCTTTGACCGAACCGTCAAATTCGACGTGATGCAGATCAATGATCGCGTTCAGATTGTTGTCCAAAGCCCATTTGACGAATGAATCAGCCGCGCGTAAACCTTCTTCGTTTTCCCAGGCGTAAGGCTTTTCGTAATTTGCCCACGCGCCGAAATCGATCGGGATCCGCACGGTTTTAAAACCCGCTTTGGCAATATCGGCAAACATTTTTTCGCGTTTTGCAGCTTCCTTGAGCTTAACAAAATCGCCGTAATTTTTCGCTTTCGTTCCGAGCCACCAATTATCGAGATATGAAAGATTCATTCCTAATCCCATCCGTTCGGCGCGTTTTTGGGCAGATGTCTGCGCGGCGGCAAACTGCGCACTGAAAATCAGGATCAGAAATGTGAAAATCGTTTTTTTCATCAAACTAAATAGATTAAGTAATTTACCGATTATTTGAGCGTGAATTTATCGCTCAAACCGCCGACCATCACCGTAAAATCGCCCGCTTCAACGACGGGTTTGTTGTTCGTTCCGATAAACGAAAAATCATCCTTATTCAATTTGAATGTCAAAGTTTTGCTTTGTCCCGCGTCGAGATAAATTTTCGCAAAGCGTTTGACGCGTTTTCCGGCAGGTGCCAGCGTCGCCACTTCGTCGCGCAGATAAAGAATCGCCGTTTCTTTTCCGGCTCGTGCGCCTGTGTTCGTAACCTTAAATGAAACCGTCACTTCGCCGTTCATCGGAATTGATTTTGACGAAAGCCGCAAATCGCTGTAGGCATAATTTGTGTAGCTCAGTCCTGTGCCGAAATCAAATTGCGGATTATTCGCAACGTTTCCGTAAGACGTTTCTTCGACCTCAAAAATTTTGTGGTCGTAGGTCAGGTAATTATTCGTCGAACGCGGATAGGTGAACGGTAATTTTCCGTTCGGGTTGTAATCGCCGAAAAGAACGTCCGCAATTGCCCGACCGCCTTCATTGCTCGGATTCATCGCGAGCAATATTCCCGAAACCTTGTCGGCGATCCGGCTGATGATTCGCGGGCGCCCCTGCACCATCACGAGCACGACGGGTTTCCCGGTCGCAATGATCGCTTCGGCAAATTTGAGCTGGGTTTCGGACAAAGTCAGATCGGTCAGATTTCCCGGCGTTTCCGTGTATGAACCTTCGCCGAGACACAAAACGACGACATCCGAATCTTTTGCCTCGTCAACGGCAGCTTTGATATTAACTTCTTCGTCCGTCATGGTCGGTGTTCCGCCCGAACCCGTGTTCGGCGGACGCACAAGGCGCGTGCCTTGCCGGAATTCAAAATTTTTCTTACCCGTTTTGGCTTCGATCGCCTTTTGAATCGTCAGCTTGCCGGTCGGGTAAAGCGAAGGTTCCGATCCTTGCCAAACCCACGTCCAGCCGTTATTCAGCGAGATCAAGGAATCGGCGGTCGGACCCGTCACAAGCACTTTTTTATTTTTCGCGAGCGGCAAAATATTGTTGTCGTTTTTAAGCAACACAAGCGTTTCACGCGCCGCCTGCAAACTGACTTCAGAATATTCGGGCTTGCCGAAATTGTTTTTGACCGCCGCGTTCGGCATCGGATTTTCAAATAAACCGAGCTGGAATTTGACGCGTAAAATGCGCCGCACGGCATCGTCGATCCTTGCCATCGAAACTTTTTTCTCCTTGACAAGCTCGATCAGATTGTCCGAAAAACTATAGCTCTGCGGCACCATCGACATATCGATTCCGGCATTGATCGCCATCATCGTCGCTTCTTTTTCGTCCTTTGCGACCTTCCATTGCGTGACGAGTTTTTGAATGTCCTGCCAATCGGAAACGATGAAACCGTCGAATTTCAGCTCGTTTTTCAAAACGTCCGTCATCAGATATTTGTTGATATGACCCGGAACGCCGTTGATCTCCGCCGAATTGACCATCACCGTGCGCGCACCGGACTTGACCGCCGCGTCAAAGGTCGGCAGAAAATATTCGCGCAGATAATTTTCGGGAATCCACGCCGAAGTCCGGTCGCGTCCGTTAAGCGGAAAACTGTAACCCATATAATGTTTGAGGCTCGACGCGACCCGTTTATCGCTGCTCACATCATTGCCTTCCAAGCCGCGCACAAACGATGTGCCCATCACTTTCGCAAGGTACGGGTCTTCGCCGAAAGTTTCCCAAAAACGCGCCCAGAGCGGTTGGCGACCAATATCGAGAACGGGCGAAAAACTCCAAGGGATCGCCGCCGCGCGCGTTTCCATCGCCGTGATTTCCGCCGCTCGCTGCATCAACGCCGGATTCCACGATGCCGCCATTGCGATCTCCTGCGGAAAGAGCGTTGCGTCGCGGACGTAATTTGCGCCGTGAATCGAATCGATTCCGTAGATATTCGGAATTTTCAGCCGCGTTTTCTGGGATGCCGCCTGAATCGCACCGATAATTTCCCACCATTTTTCAACCGACAACGCGTGCCCGTTGACGTTCAGAATCGAACCGACCTTATACTGCACGATCGCTTTTTCGAGCTTTGCCGCGTCAATATTGATGTTTGAATCGCTCCCTGAAGTGATCTGACCGATCTCAAGCTGCGTCATCTGCCCGACTTTTTCTTCGACAGTCATTTTTTTCAGCAGCGCTTCAACTTGTACCGCATAATCTTTTAGTTTCGGTCTTTGCACCGTTTGGCGAAAATAGGCGTCGCTGTCCGTGATTTCAGTTGAAACCAAATCCTGCGGGCTCTGTGCGAAACTTTGTTGTAGTTGCAGACAAAAGGTCTGAAAACTAATGGCGACTAATAAAAATAGTGCTGTCTTTTTCATTGAATTTTAGTTTTCCTTAGAATAAAAGAAGAAATTGTAAAGCTGTTGATTCATTCTATTTTATACTTTCAAAATCTTCAAGAACTAATTTGATTTTCCGCGGGATTTTGTCAAAAATCACCGCTAAATGTAACAAATAAATCTATTTTTTGCTCTTTAAAGCTTTCTCGATCGCGGCTTCGGCAAGCGGATTCATCAGCGCGTAGCCTTGTTTGTTCGGATGCAGACCGTCAAAGGTTATGCCGTCGCGCACAAAACCTTTGTCATCAACCATCGCGCTGTAGTAATCGAGATAAGTGTAGCCATTGCGCGCCGCATAACTTTTCAGCCATTCGTTCATCGCCCTGATCTTGGCGGGCGGACGCGATTTTGTTTGAATGTAAAATTCGCCGTTTTCCCTGCGCACCGTGTCGCTCACGGGAATTACCGAAGACAGAACGACCTTGATGCCGTTGGCGGTCGCCAATTCCGCCATCGAAGCGATATTATCGGCGGTTTGCTCGAGCGTCATCGGTCCCGTATTCCCCGAAATATCGTTTGTTCCGGCTAAGATCACGACGACTTTCGGTTTATTGGCGATCACGTCCGCCCGGAAACGCAGAAGCATCTGCGGCGTGGTTTGTCCGCCGATCCCGCGATTAATGTAAGGCTTGTCGGGAAAAAAGCCGCCGAAACCGTTTTCGTCCCAGATGTCGGTGATCGAATCGCCGATGAAAACAACTCGCGCTTCGTCTTTTTTCGGCGGCATAACCTGTTTATTTGCCGCCTCATAACGTTTTAGTTCAGCCCAATCAGTAAGTTTTTTTTCGGCTTCGGCGAGCTTCTTTTTTAAATCTTCGAGCTCGCCTGTTTGCTGCGCAAAAACAGGCAAAACGGCGAGCATCAAAAAAAATAAAACCGGAATTTTCATATTTTCTCCTATCGGTATTCAAAAAATTTCGCTACAATGAGCGGAAAACCAAGCACAATTATTGGTCTGACCAATTTTAATCAATTTTATGAAACGAATTTCTTTACTAATTTTTCTGTTGTTTTCAACATTTATAATTTCCGCGTTTTCGCAGCAGGAGCAAAAATTTGCCGAACTCGGCGATTTCAAACTCGGAAGCGGCGAAACGATCCGTGATTTAAAGATCGGTTACCGGACTTTCGGCAGTTTAAACCCCGATAAATCAAACATCGTGGTGTATCTGATGTGGGCTGGCGGACGCACCGAACAGCCCAATTTCAAGCCCTCGAACAGCGGTAAATTGATCGACACAAACAAATTTTTCGTCGTCGCCATCGACCCGCTCTCAAACGGGGTTTCGTCGTCGCCTTCAAACAGCAAGCTCCAGCCGCGAATGAAATTTCCGCGTTACACAATGCGCGATGTCGTTAATTCACAATACGCTTTCCTGACAAAAATTCTCAAAATCAATCACGTCAAAGCCGTTATCGGTCTTTCGATGGGCGGAATGCAGACGTTTCAATGGATGGTTTCCTATCCCGAATTTATGGACAAAGCGATTCCGATCGTCGGTTCGCCGCAGCTTGCACCGTATGATCTGCTTCATTGGCAAACGCAAATTTCGGCGATTATGAATGCTCCCGACTGGCTCGGCGGCAACTACACAAAAAACCCGGCGCGCGAATTCGAGTACGAGATCGGCGCGCTGCTCCTGACGACGCCCGATGAATTTAATCGCCGTATGACGCGTGAAAAAGTCCTGGCTGAAATCGAGAAAGCCAAAACTAACACGGGCGGTTCGGACGCGAACGATAAAATCCGCCAGACGCAGGCGATGATGTCAATCGACGTGACCGAAAAATTCGGCGGTTCGTGGGAAACGACTGCCGCCGCGGTTAAAGCCAAATCGCTGATCATCGTCGATAAATTCGATCATACGGTGACACCCGCACCGGCTTTGAAATTTGCCGGGCTGCTCAAAGCCGAAACCCTAGTTTTAGAAGGCGACTGCGGACATTCGACGCATCTTTGCGAAAAGGAAAACGTTGATTCGGCGGTCGCCCGATTTCTTGAAAATTGATTATAATGCAGACTTAGTTTTAGTTCCAGACAAAAGTTGTTGTAAAATAATTTTCACCAAAAATTTTTCGGAGGGAAATATGAATTTTATCAAACGGAATCTGTCTTTCGGAGTATTATGCCTGCTTTTGACGGTTGCTTTTACGGCAGAGGCAAACGCACAAAACAAGACAAGTTACGAAGTTTTGACCGATGCGGCTTTGACCAAAGTCGTTCCGAACAGCTTCTATTTCGCGGGACAAAGCGCGGAAACGCAAGCCAGAAACACGGCGGCGGCAAAGCTCGGCAAAGATCGTTTTGTGGTCGTCGGACTCGTTGACACTTCGGGTTATTCAACCGAGATCAGCGGCAAATACGAAGGCTTTTTCATCACCGATTCGCCCGTCAAGATCGGCAATAAAATGCTCGGGACAGGCGCCTACGGCTTTGGCTTTTCGGCAAACGGCAATGTAAATTTCTTTGATCTGAGCAGTAAACAAATTCTTTCGGTGGCGACGATCAGCGATGCTGAAATGAAACGTCCGCGCCCTTTGCAAATGACGAGCGATGCCAAAGGAGTTCGTTTTTACAAAGGCAAAAATTACGTATTGATTGCGCCGAAATAGCTTTTTTTTCACAGCCGCATAAAACCGGTAAAAGCCTGAAATTTAGGCGTTTTGATTTGATTTCAAAAGTCTTTTGAGAAATGAAAATGAAGATTAACCTAAATTTCCGGCTGAGATTTTTTTACGCATTTATGTTGATAAATGCGTTTTTTTTTAGCCAGCCGATTGCCGCGCAAAACGATCTTTCCCAAAATTCCGAAATTGAAAAAAAAGTCGGGAATTTGCTCGAACAATTAACGCTCGATGAAAAAATCTCGCTGATTTCGGGAACGGGTTTCGATACCGTACCGATTCCGCGTCTCGGAATTCCGTCGTTAAAAATGACCGACGGTCCGGTCGGCGTGCGGCAGGCTCCGGCAACTTCGTTCCCTTCGAGCATCGCGCTTGCCGCGAGTTTTGATCCCGCGTTGATCAAACGCGTCGCGCAGGCGATCGCGCAGGAAACGAAAGCGAAAGGCAAAAATGTTCTGCTCGGACCTTGCGTCAATATTCAGCGAACGCCTTTCGGCGGCAGAAATTTCGAAAGTTTCGGCGAAGATCCGTTTCTCGCCGCGCAGATGTCGGTCGCTTATATCAAGGGAATCCAGTCGGAAAACGTCATCCCGTCGGTCAAGCATTTCGCCGCCAACAATCAGGAAATAGACCGGATGACGATTGACGTGCGCGTTGACGAACGCGCTCTTCACGAAATTTATTTTCCGGCGTTTAAGGCGTCGGTCAAAGAAGCGAACGTCTGGTCGGTGATGGCGGCTTATAACCGGCTCAACGGTTTTTACGCTTCGGAAAATAATTATTTGCTCACCGAAGTTTTGAAAAAACGCTGGAATTTTCAAGGGCTCGTGATGTCGGATTGGGGCGCGGTTCATTCGACCGTCCCGACTTTGCAAAACGGTCTTGATCTGGAAATGCCGACGGGCATTTTTTTAAACGCGGCGGCGGTCAAAAAAGCTCTCGCCGACCGGCAGGTTTCCGAAACGCAAGTTGATGAAATGGTTCGGCGGCTGCTTCGCGTAATGTTTCTGGCGGGATTAATGGACGCTAAAACGCCCGATAAAGGTTCGATCGACACGCCCGAACACCGCCAAATCGCGCTCGAAGCCGCCCGCGGCGGAATCGTTTTGCTGCAAAACAGGAAAAACGTTTTGCCGATCGATTTGAACAAGACGCGTTCGATCGCCGTGATCGGTCCGAATGCCGACGCCGCGCGCATCGGCGGCGGCGGATCGGCTCAGGTCGTGCCGTTTTATGCGGTCAGCCCGCTCGAAGGGATCAAAAAAGCCGCGAGCGAAAAAGTTCAGATAAATTTTTCGCCCGGCATCGTCGCGCTCGAAGATACGAAACCGATTCCGGCGGAAAATCTGACGACGCCCGACGGAAAATCGAACGGCTTACAGGGCGAATATTTTGCCAATATGACGCTTGAAGGAACGCCGGCTTTTACGCGGATCGATTCAAATTTAGATTTTCATTGGGGAACCGGTTCGCCTGCCGAAAACTACCCGTCAGACCTTTTTTCAAATCGCTGGACGGGACAATTAACCGCTTCCGTATCGGGACGTTACGCGATCAGTTTGAGCAGCAACGACGGCGGACGGCTTTATCTCGACGACAAGCTTATCGTTGACGTTTGGGGCGACCACGCGACATTGACGGACGCGGCGATGATTGAATTAAAAGCGGGCGAACCGCATAAAATCCGCGTCGAGCATTACGAAAGCCGCGGCAATGCCGATGTGGTCTTGGGCTGGCGTCTGCTTGAAAACGACATCTTTCAAAAAGCGGCGGAAACGGCTTCGAAATCCGATGTCGCGGTAATTTTCGCGGGACTTTCCGACGCCGATGAAGTTGAAGCGCGCGACCGGACAGACCTTAATCTTCCGAAAGAACAGGAAGATTTGATCGAAGCGGTGACAAAAGCCAATCCGAACACGGTGGTCGTGATGACTTCGGGCGCGCCGGTTTTGATGGATAAATGGATCGGCAAAGTTCCGGCAGTTCTGCAGGCGTTTTATTACGGTCAGGAAGGCGGCAACGCGATCGCCGATGTTTTGTTCGGTCGCGTGTCGCCTTCGGGCAAGCTTCCCGCGACATTTTTGCGGCGTTGGGAAGATTCAAACGCTTTCGGTCGTTATCCGGGCGACGGCAAATCGGTTGATTACAGCGAAGGAATTTTGGTCGGCTACCGTTGGTTCGACACAAAAAACATCGAACCGCTTTTCCCGTTCGGGCACGGACTTTCCTATACGAATTTCAAATATTCCGCGCTCAAATTAATGAAAAACAACGAGGCAAATTTAACGGTTCAGTTTGAGATCGAAAACACGGGCAAATTCGACGCGGCGGAAGTTGCGCAAATTTACGTCGCGGACGTTCAAGCGAGTTTGCCGCGCCCCGTGAAAGAACTGAAAGGCTTTCAAAAAGTTTTTCTGAAAGCCGGAGAAAAGAAAACGGTTACCGCCCGGCTCGATCAGAATTCTTTTGCGTTTTATGACCCGGACAAACACACCTGGATTGCCGAAAAAGGAGATTTCAAGATTTTGGTCGGCAGTTCGTCGCGCGATATTCGGTTAACAGGCGATTATAAATTGAATAAAACGATCGTTCAGAAATAACTTATGAATCGAAGAACTCTTTTGCAAAGTATTGTTTACGGGCTCGGCGGCGGGATCCTATTAAACAATATGGAGATTACCGGCAAGGCTGAAGACAGGAAAAAACTGGCGAAAATCGGTTTACAGCTTTATACCGTAAGACGTGATTTGGAGAAAGATTTTGAAGGAACCTTGCGGCAGGTTGCGGCTTTGGGAATTAAAGAAGTTGAATTTGCGGGATATTTCGGACAAAATCCCGAACAAATTAAAAAGCTTCTGAAAAGCCTCAAGCTCGCCGCGCCCTCGGCGCATACGGATACGGAAACGCTGCGCACGGGGCTACCGAAAGCGATCGAAGCGGCAAAAACTATCGGGCATCAATATTTGATTTTGGGATATTTACCCGAAGGAGAAAGAAAATCTCTGGATGATTACAAAAAACTGATCGAACTGCTCAATAAAGCCGGCGAAAAATGCGGTGCAGCCGGTTTGCAGTTTGCCTATCATAATCACGATTTCGAGTTCAAAAAGATCGAAGGCAAAACGCCGTACGATTTGATTTTGGCGGAAACCGACGCGGAAAAGGTCAAAATGGAGATGGATTTATACTGGATCAATAAAGCGGGTTTCGAGCCGTTAGCTTATTTCGAAAAATATCCGAAACGCTTTCCGCTGGTTCACGTCAAGGATTTGGACAACACGCCTGAAAGATCTTTTACGGAAGTCGGGCGCGGCGTGATAGATTTCAAAAAAATATTTTCGAAATCGAACGCGGCAGGCATCAAGCATTATTTTATCGAGCAGGACGAAACACGCGGCGCACCGCTTGAAAGCGTCAAAATCAGTCTGAAATATCTGAAGGAATTAAGATTCTGAAATCGAAGCCAAAGTTTTAGAATCTTTAGTTTTGTTTTTCAGCCTTGCGCGCTCAAAAAATCGCTGATCGAAAATTATGTTTTTCAACTCAAATCAGCCGCTGCCGCTTCGATCGGACTGATGAATTCCGTCGGGAATCTCGGCGGCTTCGTCGGACCTTACGTTGTCGGGTATTTAAATAACAAAACGAATTCGTTCTATGCGCCGATTGTTTATCTTTCCGGTTCGGCACTCGTCGGAGCGATTTTAATTCTGACGGTCAAACACTCGTCAAAGCCGACGGAACAAATCCGTTAAAATGCCGATTCCCAGTCCGCGATAATTTTGTCGAATAATTGATCAAAATGTTCGTCAACAATTTGTCTCGACGGTTCGGCGTCAAACCATTTGATGATTTCCTTAATGCCTCTCGAAAACGGAATCGTCGCTGCAAAATCCGGCACGATCCGTTTAATTTTCGTGTTGTCGAAAATCATACTGTGCGCTTTGTCGCCGAAAAGTTCCGCACCCCATTCCGTATCATATTTGGCAATTATATCTGACGGAATATGAACGATTTGCGCACTCGTTCCCGCTGCTTGTGCCGCAAGGTGGTAAATTTGATTCCAGGTTAATAATTCATCGGAGGTGATTTGAAAAGCCTCACCGATCGCGTGGCTGTTACCGAGTAAGCCGACAAATCCTTTGGCAAAATCGCGCGTGTGCGTCAAAGTCCAAAGTGATGTGCCGTCGCCGTGCACAATAACCTTTTTGCCTTTCCGCATCCGGTCGATCGCGGTGTACCTGCCTTTTAGCGGAAGCATCGTCCGGTCATAAGTATGGGACGGGCGCACGATCGTCACCGGAAATTGTTCTTCGCGGTAAGCTTTGACAAGCCGCGTTTCACAGGCAATTTTATCGCGTGAATATTGCCAGAAAGGATTTGAAAGCGGTGTTGATTCGGTCACCGGCAGATTGACCGGCGGAGTTTGATAAGCGGAAGCCGAGCTGATGAAAACGTATTGCTCCGTCCGGTCTCTGAAAAGCTCGATGTCGGTTTCGACATGTTCGGGCGCAAACGCAATCCAATCGACGACCGCATCAAATGTCATCGCGCCTAAAACCTTTTGCACGGAATCTTTATCACGAATATCCGCCTTCAAAATATGTGCGTTTTTCGGCATTGCCCGTTTGGATTCTCCGCGATTTAGGAGATAAAGTTCGTCGCCGCGTTCGGCGACAAGCTCTGAACTTGCCGAACTTATTACGCCCGTTCCGCCGATAAATAGAATTTTCATTTTAACTCGCCTTTTGTCACAAACTTTTTACTAGCATAATTACTGTTTGTTTTAAGTTTTCGTATCGCATTAACTTTGCGCCTTTGCGGGCATTATTTTTCGCAGTATTGAACCGACAGCTTTTCATATCTTTTTACCGAGCAGAAAACCGATTGATTGTCCATTTGATTTTTCCGTCCGAAAAGTCGTTTTTCAAAGCGTATTTATTTTTAGAATTACTTAAATCAAGCGTTTGCAAATTCCCGTCAGGCAACGCGAATTGCCCGGAAACAGGCGCACTGTCGGTGCTAAAAACGCGCAATTCGACGTTGTTCCAATCAATTTCCGCAGTATTTTGCGCGATTTTGACGTGCGGTAAAACGGAGTGATCTTTAACCAACAGGATTATCCGAATCTCGCCCGCCGCAATGGTGTGCCAGCGTGCTCCCTCATAAACTTTTCCGGTCTGGTAATCGATCCACGCGCCCGGCGGAAGGTAAACTTTGCGCGTCGTTTTTTCGTCTTCAAAAAGCGGCGCGACGAGTAAGTTAGCGCCGAACATATATTCGTCTTCGATCAGCCACGAAGTTTCATCCGCGGGAAATTCGAAGAAGAGCGCCCGCAGCATCGGAAAACCGCGCGCGGAAGAATCTTTTGCCTGCGCGTAGATATACGGCATCAGCGAATAACGCAAATTAAGGGCGCGGCGAAAATCTTCGGTCAGTTCGGGGTCGTATTCCCACGGTTCCCGCGGCGGCGCGCCGTGCGCCCGCGTGTGCGAAGTCAAAGCGGCGAACGCGAACCAGCGCCGGTACAAATCGCGCGGCGCGCGGTCGACAAATCCGCCCGCATCATGGCTCCAGTAGGTAAAACCCGAAAGACCTAACGAGAGCCCGCCGCGTAAAGTCGCCGCCATTGCCGAATTCGTGTTCTCCGCGTCGCCGCCCCAATGCACCGGGTAACGCTGGCTGCCCGCCCACGCGCTGCGCGCCCAGATTATTGAATCGCCGGTGGTTTGTCTGGTAATATCAAAAACCGCTTTGTTGTAGCGTAGAGGATACAGATTATGCTCGAACAAACCGCTTTTGCCCGAAGCGTATTGTCCGTTTACGGGCGCGCCTTCGCCGAAATCGACTTTGATCGCGCCGACGCCCATCTTCAATAGATTTTCGAGTTTTCCCTGATACCACTTGACCGCCGCCGGATTGCTCATATCGAGCACGGCATCTTCGAAAGGCAACTTGCCGCCCTCGTTTTTGACGACCAGACCTTTCTCGACAATTTCCCTGAACAGTTCGTTTTTCGGCGTAAAATATGTGTATTGCCAGAGGCTCACGCGAAAGCCCTGTTTTTTCAGATCGGCGATCATCTGCGGCGGATTCTGGAAGCGCGACGTCGAAAACTGATAGTTACTGCGCCAATCGGTTTCAAACCAACCCGTGTCGAGATGGATCACGTCCGAAGGGATTTTATACTGCCGGAGCTTTGCCGCCACTTCACGCACTTCCTGTTCGGATTTATAAGTAATGCGGCTCATCCAGAATCCGAACGACCAGAGCGGCGGCACCGGACTTCTGCCCGTCAACGCCGTGTATTCCGAGAGAATATCTTTTGGTTCGCCGAGAAAAACAAACAAATCCAGTTCGTCGTCGGCTGAATAAATCGTGTTGTGCTGGTCGAAACTTTGCCCGAAATCAAACGTCACGGGCGCGCTCGTATGAACGAACATCCCGTAGCCGGCATTGCTCAGGAAGAACGGAATCGGCTTGTACATCAACTGCCCCTGCACGCCCATCCCGTCGCGCGTCGATAAGTTGATTTTCTGCCCGCGCTTGTTGAGCCGCGTAAAAGATTCGCCGCTGCCGAAGATTTTCTCGGCGGGCGCGAGCTCAAACGTCGCGGCAAAGCGGCGGCTTAAATCACCGGCGCGGCGGACGAACGAAAAAGGCGTCGGCGACAGGTAAGTGTGCGGGTCGCCGATGTTCTGCGTGCGCGTCAGCAGTTTGCCGGACGCGTCGTAAAACTCGATGTGCCAGGGGTTTTTGATGATGCGCACCTTGCCGAACGCGCTCGTATAAACTATTTCTTTCTCGTCTTGCGTCAACTTCCACGAATTATCTTGCGACGGCGCGCCGACGAGCATCAATGACGGTTTGTTTTCAAACTGCGCGGCGCGGGAATTGAACCGCAGACGAATCGTACGCGGCGTGATAAAAGAAATCGAAAACGGCAAAGCCGGATTTTCGTCGTATTCGGTTCCGGGAAATTCGGTCGCTTTGCCCTTTGTCAGCCCGAGGTCAATTTTATTGAAAGAAAGCGTCGTGCTTCGCAGATACCTGTCCCAGACGATATTTCCGCTGCCGCTCGCGGCATCAAAATCAGCCAGCCGACTACCGATAAAATAGACGTTTTCCATTTTTTGGAAATCCTGCGAGACGTCCGGCGGGTCGCCCAAAACCTGCGCGAAAACTTTTCCGCTTTCAAAACCGAAAAACAGCCAAACCAAGACCAGAGCCGGAAATATTCTGAGCCTTCGCCGTCTGTCCGTTTTATAAATTTCGGACGCAATCGTTTTTTTCATCACTTAAATTTAGAAAAGGCGCGCAGTTGACGGCTCTCATCCCCGTGATCTGCGCCGGTATTTGAAAAGATGCCTATCTGGTTAGCCGAAACATTAGAACATCGTGCGACGGAATGAGCGCTCTCAAAACGGTTTCGGTCGTTCCCAAATCCTTTTTCGCCCAAAGATCGCGGACTTTGTAACTTGTTTTCCCGGCGTCGAGCTGTTTTTGAAAATTATCATCCTTGATAAAATTTTCCTTCCAATCAAAATTTATCGGTTTCACTTGATTGCTTCGATTCAAAAAACAAACCGCCCATTCGTCATTCGACAGAGGCTTGACCCAAACTTCCAAGCCGTCTTCGGTAATCGCCGGAAAACCCTGAATGCCCAAAGCATCCTGGTCAATCGCGACAACTTCTTTATTGGTTAGAATTTCACGCGTTTCTTTGGTCATCTTCCGCACATCGTTGCCGGCGATCAGCGGCGCGGCAAGCATTGCCCAGAGCGAAAAATGCGCGCGGTCTTCCGAAAAACTCATCCCATTGCCGACTTCCATCATATCGGGGTCGTTCCATCTCCCGGGCGCGGCGTGAATCCGCAGACCTTTCTGTTTGTCGAGAATCCGCATAATTCCCCAGCTCGACCACGAACCGTGGTTTTCCTCGCAATCCCAGCAATGCGTGATGTCGCCCGTCGTGCGCCAGAGATGTCCGATCGGTTTTGCCCATTCCCAGGGCTTATTGTCGCCCCATTCGCAGATGCTGAAAACGATCGGGCGACCTGTTTTATAAAGCGCGTCGCGCATCGTCGTGTACGCGCCAACCGGATTTAAGCCTTCCGAGTTGCACCAATCGTATTTGAGATAATCCACGCCCCAACCGGCGTAGGTCTGCGCGTCCTGATATTCGTGCCCGCGGCTTCCGGGCTTGCCGCCGCAGGTTTTTGCGCCGACATCTGAATAAATGCCGAATTTTAAGCCTTTTGAATGAATATAATCGCCGAGCGCCTTCATTCCCGACGGAAAATGCTGCGGATTCGGTCGAATAAAACCGTTTGTATCGCGCTCGCCGTGCCAGCAGTCGTCAATTACAACATACTGATAGCCCGCGTCTTTCATTCCGCTCGAAACGATCGCGTCAGCCGTTTCACGAATTAATTTCTCATCCACCTGACAGCCGAAATTATTCCAGCTGTTCCATCCCATCGGCGGAGTCAACGCCAGATTTTCAAATTTCTGTGCCGCTGCGAAATTGATGCAAAACAGAAAAATACCGATCAAAAGTATGATTTTCATTTTTAATTTTTGGGTCGGGTTTGTTTTTCAGCTTCCTGCTTTAACGCAGTGCTCAATCTGATCACCTGCTCAAGGTCGGCTTCAGCCTTTTCCTTTTCCTTGGGTTTAGCTTTTTTGGGAGTCAGAAAAATCGGGTTATTAACAAACGCGCCGATCGTGTTATCGAGCGCGACGATCAGGTTTTTCACGTCGTTCGGTAAAGTTTTTTCCCGTACTTCGGGCTCGTCCGACGATTTTTTTTGGTCGTTGTTTTGAAGGGAAAAGAGATTTTTTTTCAATCTCGAAGCACTTTGATTAATTTCGGCTGAAAAGGCGGCAATCTTCTTGTATTCAATCTCTTTTCCGGTCGTGTAAACCGTCACGATATTGTTTTCCAAGACCTGGATTTGTTCGAAATCCACTTTGATTTCTAAAAAATTATTTACCGAGGCGGGTCCGAGATTTTCAGAACTCTTTTTTTTGGCATCGCGCTTGATCCGGTCGAGCTCGATAGACCGGATTTTAAGCGAGCTGTTGTCGCGGATCTCGGTTTCAACGACCGGCACCGGACTAATATATTGTGCAGATATGGAAGACACAAGAAACGCTAAAAAAATCACCGAATAGGCTGTATTTTTCACTTTCACCAACCTCCCAATTTGCACTATTTTAACAAAAAGATACGGCTACTGCTTCATTTTTTTCGCTTCGAGGTTCAGCTTTTCGCTGAGCTCCTTAATTTTTAACAAGTCGGCGCGCGTTTTAATCGCCACCTCCGGTTCGATAACTTTTAGATTTGCAAAGATTTGGCTTGAAACGAAACTGCCGATCGTATTATCTAACTCAATAATTAATTCCCGGATAGTTTTCGACTGCTCGGTTTTTTTCTTTGATTCATTCAATTCATCCTTTAATTTTTGAGAAGTTGCACCGGGAAAAAGGTTGGCGTCCAGACGTACGGCTTTTTTATTTATGATGTCGGCGTTCGCTGCGATCGCCGCGTAGTCGATCGTATTTCCCGTCGAGTAAGCCGTAATAATGGCGGATTGAGAAACCTGAATTCCCTCAAAATCTTCTTTGATTTCCGGAAACTTGACTTTGAGTTCCGAATTTATCGGCGCAAACGTTGCCGCTTCCGCCTTTGTTTCCTCACGTTTTATGCGTTCCATTTCGACCGAGCGCATTTTTAAGCTGTTGTCCTGAAGATTGACGTTATCCGGCACCGCCGGCACGTTGGATTGTCCGAAGACGTTTGAATAAACGGACGAGGCAATTATTAAAAGCGCAAAAAGAATAATTTTTTTCATTATGACCTCTCAAAAACGAATTTTTCTATATTTTAATAGATTTTGCTGGGTTATACAACAAAAGTCTTTACTCGCGAAAATTTACGGATGCGACCACGCCTTTTCCCTGTCGAATCGTCACTATTTGATTCGGCTGGATACCGGCGGCGACTTTCTCGATTTTTCCGTCACTCCAGCGCACTTCGACGGCTTCGATCTTTTCGCCGTTTCCGAGTCCGAAATGAAGCCGAAGATCATTTTGCGAAATATAACTCGAACCCGCCTGGATTTCCTGAAAGACGGTGCGCTTGTCGGTGATCAGGGTCAAACGCGCGCCGACGGCATCTTTATTCTTGCCGCTTTGAACTAATTTGAAAACGATCTTTTGATTACCGTTTTTGCTCGTATTTAACAAGACCAACGGTCTATCGCCCAGATTCGTCACGACGGCATCAACCAGCCCGTCGTTATTCAAATCGCCGAACGCCGCGCCGCGGCTGGAAAACACCGGCAGATCTCTTAAACCCGACGCTTTGGAAATATCTTCAAATTTCCCGTTACCCAGGTTTCGGTGAAGCAGCATCGATTGGCGAAAGCCCTGGACTGTTTCGCTTTTGACCAACTCCATCTGCGGATAAACGTGCCCGTTCACGATCAACAAATCGAGCCAGCCGTCGTTATCGAAATCGACAAAAGCCGTTCCCCAACCGACAAACGGTTTGGCGGGCAGCGCGACGCCTGCTGCCGCCGAAACATCGAGAAATCCTTTGCCGCCCAAATTTCGATAGAGCGTGTTTTGTTCGCTTTCAAAATTCGTGACAAAAATGTCCTGTAGTCCGTCTGCGTCGTAGTCGGCGATCGTCACGCCCATTGAGCCCTGCTCTTCGCCCGCGCCGCTGTAGCTGGTTCCGGTTTCAAAACTGACATCGGAAAACGTCCCGTTGCGATTGTTTTTATACAGATAATTCGGCGAGCTGTCGTTGGCGACATACAAATCGAGCCAGCCGTCGTTATCGTAATCGGCAAATGTGACGCCCAACCCGTAATATTTGTTTTTGTCGGCGACGCCGATTTTTTCAGCCGTTTCGGTGAAGCTGCCGTCGCCGTTGTTCAGATAAAAATAATCTCTTTCGCCGGGCAGCCCGCGCGGTCCGCACTGAACGCGGATTCCTTTGTAAGAACAGGCTTTCGAGCTTCCGAAAATCGGCAGATTGTTCAAATCGAGAAAAACATAACCCGGCACAAAGACGTCCAGATCGCCGTCGCGGTCGAAATCCGCCCAAGCCGCGCCGGTTTGAAAACCGGTTCCCTTTAATCCCGATTTTTCAGTGACATCTTCAAATTTGCATTGCCCGCGCCCGCGATAAACGGCGTTCCCGCCAAAACCCGTGACGAACAGATCGAGGATATCGTCGGCGTCAAAATCAACCGCCGTGACGCCCATTCCCCAGCCTTTGCGCATCAGGTTCGCCGCTTCGGTAATGTTTTCAAAGCGCGGCGTTTTCGTGCGTGCACCGTCAATCTGGCGGTAAAGCGTGACGAACGGGTCGCCGCCCTTTTTAAAGTTTTCGACCGATGAGCCGTTGACGGTCGCAGCGTCCAAAAAGCCGTCGCCGTCGCAATCGAAAAGCGCCGCGCCGCCGCTCATCGATTCGATGATATAACGATTTTCAGCCGTCGAAATATTAGAAACGGTCAATCCCGCGTCAGCCGAAACGTCGCTCAAAGTAATCGCGGATTTCTGAGCGACCGCGCAGACGTTCGCCGACATTATCAAGATTGCAGAGATGAGAAATTTGTTCATTATGACGAATAACGACCGAAAATCCCGCAGTTTCAAAACTTATCTAAAAACAAATAACGCGCTCT
Source organism: Pyrinomonadaceae bacterium (assembly GCA_035536135.1). Taxonomy (GTDB): domain Bacteria; phylum Acidobacteriota; class Blastocatellia; order Pyrinomonadales; family Pyrinomonadaceae; genus JAFDVJ01. The sequence continues at coordinate 22,389 of DATLOR010000467.1, forward strand.
GTTTTTTTCCGGTTCGGAACGCGGCTTCGAGTCAAGATAAATAAAATAGATCGGTTCTTCGGTGGTTAGGCGTTTCCATTCCGGCAGATTTTTGCCGTTCGGATCGCCCGATTTGATGAAATTCGCAAAATATTCCTGCAAAACGCTGGAAACCTTATAATCGTCCGCCGCCCACGCGTAAACTTCATTGGTCGCTAAATTCCCGAGCGCGTATTCGATTTCCGCCGAGTGCGATGCGCCGCGCGGCGGAAACGTGTTTTCTTTAGCGTTTTTCATTCCGGGACGCGGGTGCGCGTAAAAATAGCGATAGACAGCCTTGCCGCCCGTGCGGTTGTGCAGATCCGTCCATTTCCACGTGCCGAAACCGATAAACTGATCGCCGGCGAGATCGGTTGCCGATTGAATCACTTCATCGCGCGTCGTTGCCGGATATAACTTTAAAAGCTCTCCACAGCGTTCGCCGAAGCGCGTTTTCAAGGCTTTTTCGTAATTTTCCGGCGTCGGGTCGTCATTGCCCAAAATTGCGCGCCAGTTTGATTCTTCGGAATTCCAGCCAGCGAGCAACGGAACGTGCGCCTGTTTGCCATCGGCGTAAGTTTTGGCGGGCGGTTCGGCAAAGAAATATCCGTCGACCGTCAGCGGAAACTGCCATTTCCACGGATCCTTCATCGCTTCATAAATTTGTTCACTCGAAAGCGCGCGTAATTTATCGAGCGAATCAGCTTTTAGGTTTTCGGCGAATTTCACTCCGCGCTGTTCGGCATCCGCCAGCGGCACGATTCGCGGCGATGAAGGCATCGAAAGCACCGAACCGCTTTCCCCGATCGCGCCGCGGATCAAATTTTTCGAGAGCGGCGAAACCATCTGCGCGCTAACCGAGAACGAACCGGCGGATTCACCGGCGATCGTGATCTTTTTCGGGTCGCCGCCGAACGCCGCGATGTTTTGGCTGACCCACTGAAGCGCTGCCGCCTGATCCATGAGCCCGTAATTGCCCGAAGCTTTGTGCGGCGATTCCTTCGTTAGTTCGGGATGCGCGAAAAATCCGAAAACGCCGAGCCGGTAACTCAGCGTGACGACGACGATGCCTTTCGTCGCCATATTTTCGCCGTCATAACGCGGCTCCGAACCATCGCCCGCGACGAAACCACCGCCGTAAAAATAAACCAGCACCGGGAGATTTCTTTGTTTTTTCTCAGCGGGCGTCCAGACGTTCAGGTAAAGACAATCTTCGTTCATTCCCGAGGATCGAAAAACCATATCGCTGAAAACCGGCTGCTGCATACAGCGCGGACCGAACACGGCGGCTTCGCGCACGCCCTGCCAGTTTTTCGCGGGCGCGGGAGGCTTCCAGCGCAAATCTCCGACCGGCGGCGCGGCGTAAGGAATGCCCCGAAAAATACGCACGCCCGATGCCTGTTTTCCCGCACCGTCGACGACGCCGCTCGCGGTCTTTACCTGATCGGCGGCTAGCGCGCTGCTTATCAATATCAAAACCGCCGTGCCGGAAAATAGGATTTTGCGGTAAGGCTGCCGGCTTTGCGCTTTTGCGTGAGCCAAAAGACATTCCCCGCAGAGCTGTAAAGCCGCCAAGGAAACCAGGAATTTTTGAACAACTAAGCAAAATAACTTCATTTTATTTCTTTTTGGGTCGAACTTTCTCCGCCGTCACGATGCCTTCGCCTTCGAGAACCGCGTAAATCTTATCAG
>DATLOR010000468.1:0-21640 GCA_035536135.1 Pyrinomonadaceae bacterium
ATAAATTAGGCTTATCCGTTTGCGGCGTCTGAGGAATTTGTACATTCGAATTACCGCAATTTGCCAAAAGACAAATAAATAAGAAGGAAAAACCTTTTAAGATATCCATTTTGCTCTCCGAATCAAGCTATTTGCCGTTCAACGCGATTGTAAACCGTATCGCGTTCGACGGCTTCGAATCCGGCGTTTTCGATCATCGTGATTATCTCCTGCCTGGTCATTTTCGCTTCGCCGCCTTCTTCGACCGAATAGCTGTGCGTCAGCTCGCCGCCGTCGGTGATCGTGCCGTCCACGTCGTTTGCGCCGAAATGCAGGGCGGTCTGCGTCGTCGCTTTGCCGAGCATTACCCAATACGCTTTGATGTGGTCGAAATTATCGATCATCAGGCGCGACACGGCGATGGTTTTCAAATTATCGATCGCGTCCGGTCCCGGAAGTGAAGAAAGCGCGGTTCCCGGCGGGTAAAAAGCGAGCGGAATAAAGCATTGAAACCCATTGGTTTTGTCCTGCTGTTCGCGCAAGCGTATGAAATGGTCAACGCGGTCTTCGGTCGTTTCGATATGCCCGTAAAGCATCGTCGCGTTGGTTTTTAAGCCCGCCTTGTGAACTTTTCCGGCGAGTTCGAGCCACCGCGCGCCGTCGCATTTATGATCGCAGATGCGCGAACGCGTCGGTTCGGCAAAAATCTCCGCGCCGCCGCCCGGACACGAATCCATGCCCGCCGCTTTCAGGCGTTCGATCACTTCCTCGTCCGACATTTTATAAAACCTGGCAAAGAAATCGAGCTCGACCATCGTCAAGGCTTTCAGATGCAGGCGCGGAAATTCGCGTTTTAAGGACGAAAACAAATCCGTGTAATAAGAAAACGGCAATTTCGAGTTCAAACCGCCGACGATATGCAGTTCGGTCGCGCCTTCCGCAACGGCATTTCGCGCGATCTCGATGCCTTCGTCGATCGAATGCGTGTACGCGCCTTCCTGCCGCGCACGTTTGTAAAAACCGCAGAATTTACAGTCCGCGACGCAGATATTCGTGTGATTAAAATGCCGGTTGACGTTGTAATAAGTCGTCCGCCCGTGTTTTTTGCGCCGAACGAAATCCGCCAGTTTTCCGAGCGCGTTCAAATCGTCGGTTTTATAAAGTTCGACGCCTTCGTCAAAGGTCAAACGGTCGCCCGCCGTAACCTTTTCGGCGATTCTGTTTAAATTTGTATCAAATGAAAATTGCATAACTGTTGTCATAAAGAGCAATCTCTATGCCTTAATTTTATCAGAGAAAGCAAAGAATGTTTATTCCGAAAGCATAAGTAATTGCAGGATTTATTTAATGATGAAAGGTTTTGCGGCTGATTTCAAATTCAATTCTTTAGGCAATTTGCAAAATTTAAAGTAAGGTTTGGAAAAACGCGAGATAATGCGGAACATCGGATTTCGCAAATCGTAACTCTGAATGATGAAGAAAATTATCACAAAGAAAAGACTCGTAATATCGGTAATTATTATATTTCTGATAGCTGCGGGTGCTTTGTATTTCGCTCATCACAGTTTTTATTCGGTTCCGCAGACAAGATTGGCTCTCAATGAAAATTATCCTGAGATGTCCGAAGACGATTTTCATCACTACATAAATTTGCCGATCGATCACAAAGATCTAAATAAAGGCACTTTCAGAGGCTTTTATTTATTCAGCCCAAACTTTTATAAAAGCAAAAATATCACATTTTTACTGACCGACGGACAGATGGAATTAGTCGGTCTGAAAACCGATTTCGAGTTTTTTGAAGATGTGCTGAAAGAAAATTCATACGTTTTGATCGGTGTCAGAGGTCATTCGCCGACGCTCTTTCCCGAAGTTTTCAAAAATGGTCAGACAGATTATAACGAAGCCTTGAATTTGTATGGCTCGGATCAGCAAATCGAAGATATTGAAATGGTTCGTCTTGATTTGCTCAAAAAAGGTTTGTTGAAACCGGAAGATAAAATAAATGTTTTCGGCGCGTCGGGTGCGGGTGTGTTGGCGCAGCAGTATGTTTCAAAATACGGCGCGAACGTCAGCCGCGTGATTCTCGAATCAACCGGCGCGCCTGATCTGGCAAAGAAAACGAATTTGAAATATTCGCCCGATTTCAAAGACTTTAATCCGAAGGCGGCACAGATTTTGGAATCATTGCTCGAAAAAAAATCGGTCGATAAAAAAACGGTCTGCAATATTCTTTATCAAATCGGCAGAACGGAAAAAACTCCGCGTGAAGCGCAGTTGAAACTGCTGGAAAATTTGCAGAACGGCGGCAATTTGTGGAGCTATCAATTTAAGCCGATCATGAATTTGCCGGTTTTGAATTACATTATAAAATCGCCGGATGAATTAGCCGCCAGAGTCCGATGGTTTGAACTCGTCGGTTACGATTTGATGCGCTACGACAGCGAAAAAGAAACAAATTTGCTTTATGAAATCTCCGGCGAAGCGGTTTCAGATCTGGTTGATTATCATAAAAACAACAACAGATCTCCGAAAGAATTTATCATCGAAAGAAACAAGTTTACCGGCGAAGTTCTGATCTTAAAAGGAACCGCAGACGTTGTTTTTTCCGACGCGATAAATATTGAAATTCAGAAATCGTATCCAAATTCAAAACTTCTATTTTTCAATGACGGACACCGAATGCAGAATGATAAAGAACATTATCAAAAAATACGGACAATTTTTTTGGAGAAAGGCTTTGAGTCGGCTGAATTTATAAACTTAACCGCATCCGAATAATAAAACCCCCGACGCCTAAAACACGGTTTATTTGACGCTTGCGGTTTTTGCCTTTATGTTTAGAGAGCAATTCTTCTAAGCAATTTGCAAAAAATAAGGTGAGATTCTTAAAAAATGCGAAAAATTATTTGTTCGGTTTTGTTGGCGGTTTTGTTTTTAGGCACGGCTCTGTTTGCGAATGCGCAAGCCGCAACGGTAACGGTGATCAAAGCGGGAAAGTTGATCGATACGGAAAACGGCAAGGTCTTGACCAATCAGATGATTCTGATCGAGAACGACATTATTAAAGCCGTCGGCGCAAATCTGACGATTCCCGCGGGCGCAAAGGTGATCGATCTTTCAAACGGAGTCGTGATGCCCGGATTTATTGACACGCATACGCATATTACGGGCGACTCGAACGAGAATTATTACGATATGTTTCGTAAATCTTTCGTTGACGGTGCGATCACGGCGCATATCAATGCGCGAAAGACGCTCGACGCCGGGTTTACGACGATTCGTAATCTCGGTGCCGAAGGTTTTGTCGATGTTGCCCTGAAAAACGCGATCAACGACGGGAAAATTCCGGGTCCGCGAATGCAGTGCGCGACTTATTACATCGGTTCGACGGGCAGTCACGGCGATTTGAACGGCTTTTCACCGTGGCTTTCAACCAGAATGCCCGAAGAAATGTCGGGCGTCGCCGATGGACCCGACGGTGTGCGCAAAAAGGTTCGTTATTTGATCAAATACGGCGCGGACGTCATCAAATTCGGAGCGAGCGCGGGCGTTTTGTCGGAAGAAGCAAGCGTCGGCGCGCCGCAGTTTACGCAGGAAGAAATGAACGCGATCGTCGACGAAGCAAAAATGCACGGCATCAAGGCGTGCGCTCACGCACACGGCACGCAGGCAATAAAAATGGCGATCTTAGCGGGCGTTGCCTCGATCGAACACGGCTCGTTTCTCGACGACGAAGGAATTCGGATGATGAAAGAACGCGGCACGTATCTTTCCGCCGATATTTACAACGACGATTACATTATGGCGGAATTCGGGCGGCTCGGTTACCCGCAAAAGATTCTCGATAAGGAAAAGCTCGTCGGCAGAACCCAGCGCGAAAATTTCAAAAAAGCGGTTCTCGCGGGCGTCAAGATCGCTTACGGCACGGACGCGGGCGTTTACCCGCACGGCTGGAACGGCAAACAGTTTGCCAAAATGGTCGAATGGGGACAAACGCCGATGCAGGCGATTCAATCGGCGACGATCAATTCGGCGGATCTGCTCGGCTGGAAAGACCAGATCGGCTCGATCAAGGTCGGCAAATACGCCGATATTGTCGCCGTCACGGAAAACCCTCTGGATCAGATCAGCGTTCTCGAAAATGTGCAGTTCGTGATGAAAGGCGGCGTGGTTTACAAAAATTTGATGGTGAAATAGCGATTTTCAATTAGTTAAAAAATAACTATTCGGAATAGGTGATAAGTGATAGGTTAAAGGTGAGAAATTCCCAACTAACTTATCACTTTTTACTTTGCACCTTTCACTTATTCCGAATGTTTTTGTCGCTTTAGATTTTACGAAAGCTTAGCAAGAAAAACCGCGCCGCCGAAGGTTAAGAATAAAATCACGCTGACGAAGGCGTTGGTCGTAAAAAATGCCGCGTTCATTCGTGACAGATCGTTCGGTTTGACGAGCGTATGCTGGTAGATCATCAATGCGCCGACAGCAAAAACACCGACGAGCGCGAGCCAGCCGAGTTCGGTCACGAAGTATAAAAGAAGCAAAACGATAAAGGCTTGGAGATGGAAAAACCGCGCGATCCATAAAGAGTTTTTAATGCCGAAACGCGCCGGAATTGAACGTAAGCCCGCTTTTTTATCGAATTCGTAATCCTGACAAGCGTATAAAACGTCAAATCCGGCTGTCCACATCATCACGAGCAAAGACAAGAGAAGCGGAACTTCGGAATCGAGCGCGCCGCGCACGGCGATCCACGCGGCGGTCGGCGAGATCGCCAAACTCCATCCGAGGATCAAATGCGCGAGACTCGTAAATCTTTTCGCGTAAGAGTAGCCCAAAACGCTCAGAAGCGCGACGGGCGAAAGCGCGAACGTCAGCCAATTTAATGAATAAGCGGCAATTTCAAAAAGAACGACCGAAGCGATAAAAAACGCCCACGCGAAACTGACGGAAAGTTTTCCGCTCGGCAATTCGCGCCCGGCGGTGCGCGGATTTTCCGCGTCGAACTTGCGGTCGATAATGCGGTTAAAGGTCATCGCCGCCGAACGCGCGCCGAACATTGCGGCGGTGATCCACAAAATTTGCCAAACGCCCGGCAAACCGTCTGCCGCGAGAACCGCGCCCAGAAACGCAAAAGGAAGCGCGAACAAAGTATGTTCGAACTTTATCATCGCGAGCGTCGTTTTTAATTTTGTCCAAAAGCTGTTCATCAGTAAGTCAGCACCGTCTGCTGCAAGCGGGCGGTCTAAGATCCAAGTTTATGATATGCCGATAATGTTCATTCAACCCACCCGCTAACGCAGGTGGTACTGACAAGATTAGCAAGGCTGATGCCAAACAAAAAGTTTAACAAAACGCACCATTTTTTTCAGTTTCGATTGGCAGTTTGCAAATTTATATTTACCGGATTGCAAAATGCGGTATAATCATCAGCGGTAGTTTACCGCGCGTCAAACGACAAATCCAAAATCCGAAATCTAAAATCCAAAATCGAAATATGCCTTCAGGAAAAACACACGACGCAATTACCTTTCTGTTTGTCGCCCCCGTTTTCGCGGCGGCGTGGCGGATTACCGGAAACACGGCGATTTCTGTGGTTATCACAGCCGCGTTTCTGTTCGGCGGACTGATGTTCGGTCCCGATCTGGACACGATGAGCAAGCAGTACACGCGCTGGGGAATTCTGCGGTTTTTGTGGTATCCGTACCAGGCATTTTTCGCGCACCGTTCGCGCTGGTCGCACGGGCTTGTTTTCGGAACTTTTTTGCGCGTCGTGTATTTTATGGGCGCGGTCACGCTTGCCGCCTTTGCCGTAGTTTACATCCACGCGAGTTATTCGGGCGGCGATCTGCCGGATTTGCTGGTAATGGCGAAAACCTGGGGCGGAATCGGCGAAATGGTGCGCAGAAACGTCGGCGAATATTTTCTGCCGTCGGTTTTTGCCGGTCTGTGGCTCGGCGCGGCAAGTCATACCCTGACCGATATGGCGGGCACGTTCGTCAAAACCGGTAGAATTACGGAATTTTTATGATTTTCCGGTGCTCAATTTCGGTTTTCATTCCTCTTGACAAAACTTTACATTTGAATTTCCCGGGTTTGGAGATATATCGGTTGCAAATTACTATCTAACTCCGTAGTATTATTGCAGTTTTACCGGATACTATAACCGAATTTCTAAATTTATTTTAAGAAGATTAACTCAATTGGCAGTTGGCGAATATGCTGATGTCGGGTTACCTCTGCACTGCCATAAACTATTGATAAAGAAAAGATTATTTTAATTTTACGGCAGTTTATCCTGAATTGACCTACACATACAGAAAAACCTCATCAATGTTGTTGGCAGTATTTGTCTTTGCCTTCTTATCCAGTCAGCTCTTCGCTGTCTCACTGTTGCGGTCAAGCATCAGATCTTCTCCGGATAAATCGAAGAAACCGGTCGTTTCGTCCGTTCAAAAAAGAATCGGTCGCACCACTCGAAGAAAAAAAATCGCCCGACGAAGCAGACAGTGTTACAAAAAGCGTTCGTCCGGCGGGCTGAAAGCGGCGCGGCGCAAGTCTTTCCGAAATACTCGCCAAAACACAAGTAAAACAGCCGTTCGCATGACTGACAAAAATAAAATAACGCAAGAAAGCGATGCTTCCACGAAAAACGAGGCGAAAAAAGCCGGGACTTTTGACGGTGACCTGCGCAATTTGCCGCCCGTCAAACCCGTTCGTCAGGAACGCCCGAAACGCAAAGACCCGCCAACCACACCGCGCGTCTTGATAATCACCCCAGAAAACCCGAAAAAAAACTAATTAGCGTCACTATTAAATGAGACTCGCATCGGGCAATTTTCTGAAAACTGAATTTAAATACATATATTTTTAGGAGCACTAATGGTCGGAAGAAAGAAAATTAATTTACTAACCGTGACTTTGCTAATGGTGTTTAGCTTGATGCTGTCGCTGACATCATTTGCGCAAAGCAGCGGTTCAACATCGAATCAAAAGAAAACGGCGACTCGCAAAACAAAGAAAAAGAGCAGCGTCAAACAAACAAAAGAAAACGAAGTTTTTCTGACGGACAGCCGCCGGCGCAAATTGCAGGGCGACGATGACGAAAAGGAGCGCGAAGAAAAAGAGCGCCGGATGCAAAAACCGCAGAAAGGCGATGTATTGCAATCGCACAAAGCGAAAATCGGCGAGCAGGAACCGATTGAATTCACCAGACCGAAGTCGGCGAAATTGACCAAAGCCGGCACGTTTGACGGTGACCTGCGCAACCTGCCGCGCGTCAAACCCGTTCTTTTCGAGCGCCCCGAACGTGAATCGCCGAATGAAGAACAGGTGTTCGAAGGCGATCCGGTCGAGACGGGCGCGGGTGCATCACTGATCCCGAACGCTGCGCCGGCTCCGATCATGAGTTTCAACGGGCTCGATTTTACGAACTGGGGCGCGGGACGTCCGCCGGATACGAACGGCGATGTCGGACCGACCTATTTTATCCAAAGCGTCAATTCCTCGATCGGAATCTACCGCAAATCCGACGGCGTTCGCGTCGCGGCTTTTACGCTCAACAATTTTATGAGCCAGGGTTCGTTCGGCAATCTCTGCGATACGAATAACTTTGGCGATCCGGTCGTGCTTTACGATTCATTCGAAGACCGCTGGATCATCACCGACTTTGCCTTCACGCTCGACGGTTCGAACAATGTCACCTCGAATTCATTCCAGTGCTTTGCGGCTTCGAAAACCGGCGATCCGGTTGCAGGCGGCTGGAATTTTTACTCGACGGTCGATACGGATTATCTTGGCGATTACCCGAAATTCGGTGTCTGGACCGACGGTATTTACTGGTCGGCGAATATGTTCGGGAAACCCGCGAGCGGCTCTTTCGCGAACGTTCGGACGCGGGCGATGAACAAAGCACAGATGTATGCCGGAGCCCCGACTGTTCAGGTCGTGACCTTTGACGCGCCGTCCGCCGAATTTTCGATCGTGCCCGCTAACGCGCGCCTGCAAACCGGGACGCCGCCTGCCGGAACGCCGAATCTGATGTCGGTCGTCTGGCAATATACAAATGCGATCTCGGTTTATAAATTTAAGGTTGACTGGAACCGGACTTCGCTCTCAACTCTGACGGGTCCGTTTCTTTCGCTCGCGCCGGCAAGCTGGTCGAGCGCACCGGCAAGCGTTTCAACGCCGAGCGGTTCGACGGCGACCAATAACGACACGCTCGCCACGCGGTTGATGATGCAAAATCAATACACCAACTTCGGCGGTGTCGAATCGCTCTGGAACACGCATACCGTTCGCGGCAGCGTCACGACACAGGCAGCGGTTCGTTATTATCAGCTCGACGTAACGGGCGGCACCGTGTCCGCAACAACGACACAGGCGGCGACTTACAATCCTGATACCTTAAGCCGCTATATGCCGAGTATTGCGGTCAATCGCGCGGGCGATATGGCGATGGTTTACAGCGCTTCAAGCGGAACGGTCAATCCGGCTATTCGCTACGCCGGCAGACTGTCCGGCGATGCCCTCAATACGATCACCCAGACCGAAACGTCGCTCATCGAAGGCGGCGGTTATCAAAGCACCAGCACGCGCTGGGGCGATTACAGCACGATGACGCTTGATCCGGACGGCTGTACGTTCTGGATGACAAGCGAATATTATGCGACAACCGGCGGCAACTGGATGACCCGCATCGGCTCTTTCGCTTTCCCGAGCTGCGTCCCGGTTGGCAGTGGCGGAACGATTCAGGGCACGGTGACTTCGTCCGTGACGGGACTTCCCGTGAGCGGTGCGACCGTTTCATTAGGAAGCCGGACAGCGACGACCAATGCAAGCGGTGTTTATTCGTTTACCAATATTCCGGCGGGAACGTATCCGACGGAAACGGCTGCCGCCACCGGGTACAATTCGGCGAGCGTCGCTTATCTGACAATCTCCGACGGTTTGACGACGACGCAGAATTTCTCGCTCGGAACCGCAATCTCAAGCGCTTGTTTGACCGATACGACCCAGTCGGATTTTCAAACCGGCGTGATCTCCTCGACGGAGCTGACAACAAGCCCCGGCGACGTCAAGCTCGTCTACGGCGCTCCGGAGGCGACGGATCAGGTCAGTTCGCCCGCCGCGCTCTCGACGACCAACAACCTGTCCGCGACGACCTGGACCGGACAAACCTTCCGCGCCGGTCTTACCGGCAATTTGACCAAACTGACTGTCGGACTCGGTCTATCATCGGGTACGTCGGGCACGATTACCGTCGAGATCCGCGATCTCAACGGAATCAACCCGGGCACGAACGTGCTCGCGACCGGCACGCTCGGTCCGGTGACAAACGTCGGAACGGCGGCGCTTTACACGACGACCTTTGCGACGCCTGCGGCAGTCGTGAGCGGAACGAGCTATTCGATCGTTCTCCGAAACAGCGTCGGCAGTACCGTCTTCGGCGTGCGCGGCAGTACCGCCGGCGGCAGTACTTTGCCGAACGGTCAGGTTTTCACGACTACGACCAGCGGGACTTCGTGGACAGCCGTCGCGGCTGACCTCTTATTTACGTCCTATGTGACCCCGGCACCGACTTACGCGTTGTCCGGCACGCTCGTCTCCGCCACAAAGGATTCGAATCCCGTGAGCGCCGGAACGACCACCTGGCAAACCTTGTCGTGGAACGGTTCGACGCCGAGCAATACGACTTTGCGGTTTCAAGTTGCCGCGAGCAACAATCCGAACGGTCCGTTCAATTTCGTCGGTCCCGACACCACATCCGGAACGTTTTTCACGAGCGGCGCATCGCTCAGCCAATTTAACGGGCTGCGCTATTTGAAATACAAAGCCTACCTGGCGACAACCGATAATCAGGCAACGCCGACGCTCAATGACGTGACGATCTGTTACACGACTCCGCGCGTCTGGACTGGTGCGGTCAATAACGATTGGAACAACGCTGCCAACTGGTCTTCGGGCGGCATTCCGGGAAGCACCGACCGGGCGATCATTCCTTCGTCAGGCGTCACGAACAATCCGACGAATACAACCAATACGACGGTCGGCAGTCTTCAGCTCGATGCGGGAATCATTGATACGGGCGGCAATACCTTGACCGTCAGCGGCTGTTCGCCGTCGTCCCTGACGGGCGGCAGTGCAACGAGTTACGTGAAAGGTAGTCTGACGCGCTGTGTCAACAACGCGGGCACGTATAATTTCCCGGTCGGCACGGCGAACGGCTACGCGCCGGTTTCGCTTGCCAATATTGTCGGCAGCGGCAATTTCAACGTCAATCCGGTGCAGAGTTTCCTAACCGGTACGTCGATGACTAATTCGATTCAGAGATATTGGGGGCTAACACCCGATGCGGGTGTCACGCAGGCTGACATCACGTTCAACTATCGCGACGCGGACGTTCCCGGAACGGCGAATGAAAGTCTGTTCAAATTCGTTCGGCGCTCGGGCGGAGTCAATACGCAGTTTACTCCGACTTCTGCCAACACGGCGGCGAACAGCTTTACGCTCGCCGGTGTCACATCGTTCTCTGATTGGACCTTAGGGCTGGTCGCAGCACCGACGGCGGCGAACGTTTCGATTTCCGGACGGGTTTTCAGCTCTGTCGGCAGAACGATACCCAACGCTGTTGTGACACTTCAACCGACGGACGGCGGAGCGGTTCGCACGACCCGCACCAACTCATTCGGCTTCTACCGCTTTGACAACGTGATAATCGGTCAGCCTTATGTCGTTTCGGCTTCGGCGAAAGGTCAGACATTTTCACCCGCCGTTATTTCGGTGGTCGATAATGTCGCAGACTTCGATCTGACCGGAAATTAGTCCGGATCAAACGAAAAAAGCTGTTTCAACAGCTGAAAAGCCGCCGCCTTTTTCCTCAAAGGCGGCGGCTTTTCACATTCGAAAGAAGCTCTTTTATTCGGTTTTATCTGATTCAAAATTGACTGCTCGGCAAAATCCGTCGCAACCTGCGCGAGCTTTTTATCCGTTATTCGGTTAGCGTCCGGTTCGGGCGGTGGCGAGCCGCAACGCCTGTTTGCGGATCGCGTCGGAAACATTGCGGTTTTTTGACATTGCCAGTAAATCGCGAAGCTGCAGGCGGGTCAGAATCGTGAACGCGCTCCCCAAAGGCGTGCGCGGGTTCTGGGCGAGTTTGAACATAATCTGATAATTTCGCGCCCAAGCCCGATTGATCGCGATGAGCCGCAAAACTTCTTCGGGAACCGTCCGCATCGAAGCGATTTTTTCGACTTCGTTCTCGGTGATCTTCGGATTTTGCACAACGGCTTGCGCGACGATGCGGTTCGGGTCGCGGATCAGCACGTTGCGCGCTTCGCGGTCGCCCTTCATCGCCAATTTCATCCGGTCTTTCATATTCATTTTCAGGATCCGGTTGATCATCGAGATTCTTTCGTTTGAAACCGAATCTTCCTCGAATCTCAATTCGCCGAGAATTTTATTGACGATCGCTTCGCGCTGTTCCTCGGTTTCCTCGTAAAGCTCCTCGATCAGATCGAGCGAGAGCCACGAATCGTCGATTTCCGCGTCGGGAACTTCGATGTGCGAGGCAAGCAAGACGGCGTCTTCAAAACTCAAATCCGTATCATCGAGATTTTGGGCAAATTCCGACGTTTCGATAAATTCCGCCGCCGCTTCCTTGCCTTGGGCGCGAAGCTCGTCGGCAATTTGCTGGGCGCCGCGTTCTTTCTCGAAAAACTCGCGCTTTGTTTCCTGCGCGCGGCGTTCGGCTTCCGCCGTCCGGTACGGGTTGGCAATGATCGCTTCGATAATTGCGGGAGTCTGAATCAAAAGCTGCTGGTTAAACGAAATCAGTTCGAGCAGTTCGCCGTTCGTCGTTTTTCGCGCAAACTTGACGATCGAATGATCGGGCGTTTTCGGATTTTGCAGGATCGCTTCGTGAATTTCGCCCGGCAAATCATTGAAATCAATGAAAAAATCGAGCACCCGCGGCGCGATCTCGCGCGAACCGACGGCATCTTTTAAAGCCGAATCGTCCTGTGCCGATAAGGTCTGACGCGCCGTTTCGGCAAGCTCCGCGTCAGTTCCGGTTGCCAGCGCGACCAGAATTTCGAGCAGATCGTTTTGCGGCAAAGGCAGCATTCCGCGGGCGGCGGCAAGTTTGGCGGGTTGCGGAGCGGTTCCCGCGATGACGGCTTTCACGACCGGATTGGCGGAATTTACTTCAAAATACATAAATTTGGCTGGATATTTAAGATGATTGGGAATTTTAATTATGAAGCACGCTTTCGGAAAAAGACGCGCTCAAACATTGTAACATAAATCTGGCTCGAAATGATTACCTTCTTGACTATCGCGCATCGCATCCCTTAGATTAAAGGTTTGGGGAAAAACCTCTGTTTCGCCGAAAATAAATCCTTATTGATAAAGCATTTATATTTTGATTCCAGACGAATAATAAAAAATGGTTAAAGACGAATTAAAAAATCTTATTACAGAAAAAACTGCGCGAATCGGCGTGATCGGTCTCGGTTATGTCGGCTTGCCGCTGATCATCGAATTTGCGCTGAAAGGCTACGCAACGGTCGGCTTTGAAGTTGACGCAAAAAAAGTTGATGCTATGAATCAAGGCACTTCGCATATTGTTGACGTGCCTTCGGAAAACGTCCAAAAAGCGATCGCCGACGGGAAATTTTCGGCGACGACCGATTTTTCCGAGCTGAAAAACTGCGACGTGATCATCATCTGCGTTCCGACGCCGCTTCGTAAAACGAAAGATCCCGATATGTCATACATTCTGGCGGCGGGCGAGCAGATCAAAAAATATGCGCGGCGCGGTCAGCTCGTGATTCTCGAATCGACGACCTATCCCGGCACGACGGACGAAGTTCTCCAGCCGATGATCGAAGAAGCGGGACTAAAACTCGACGAAGATTTTCTGCTCGCATTTTCGCCCGAACGCGTCGATCCGGGCAATCCGCAGTTTCAGACGCATAACATTACAAAGGTCGTCGGCGGTGTCGGAGCGGACTCGACCGAAGTTTCCGCGCTTTTGTATTCAAACATTGTCGATAATGTTCACGCGGTCAGCTCGGCGCGGGTCGCCGAAGCTTGTAAATTGTGGGAAAACACTTTTCGTGCGATCAATATCGGAATGGCGAACGAAATGGCGAAGGTCTGCAACGCGCTCGGCATCGACAGCTGGGAAGTTGTCCGCGCCGCCGCGACCAAACCGTTCGGTTTTATGCCGTTTTATCCCGGACCCGGAATCGGCGGGCACTGCATTCCGCTCGATCCGCATTATTTGAGTTGGAAGGCGCGTCAGCACGGGTTCGATTCGCAATTTATCACGCTCGCCGAACAGATCAATTCAGGGATGCCGAAATATGTCGCCGGGCTTGTGCGCGACGCGTTGAACGATCAGGAAAAATCGGTCAAAGGCGCGAAGATTTTAATCCTCGGCGTGGCGTATAAAAAAGATATTGACGATATGCGCGAATCGCCCGCGCTGTCGGTGATCGATCTGCTTCGTTCGCGCGGCGCGGATGTCGTCTATCACGATTCGTTTGTCGCGGAAGTCACGTTTGATCACGCCTACACGATCGGCGCCGGCGACCCGCTTTTCAATCAGGAGCTGACCGACGAGCTGCTTGCGTCAGCCGATTGCGTCGTGATCTGCACCGAACATTCGGGCGTTGATTACAAACGCGTCTGCGCTCTTTCGAAAGTGATCGTTGACACGCGCAATGCTTTGAACGAAGATACTCGCAGCGGCAGTAAGGCGAAAATCGTCAGATTATAAAATGCGTTACGAGATACTCCAGCTTCCGATTCAAACTGCCCTTAGCGAATTTGAAAAGCTAAGGGCAGTTTATCCAACGACTCAAAAATATCCATTCTTTATCGGCGGCGAAAAAAATCTCAAGCTTTTTGAAAACAGTCCGAAACCGAGCGATACGGAAATTGAAAACGAAATCTCCCGTGCGCTCGACCTTGACCTCCGCCAATGGTTTGCGAACCGCCAAATCGAGGAAAGCAAAAATGAGTGGTTCAATGAAGGCGAATTGATCGGCGTATGGTCTGAAAGCAAGTCAACCCAGTCAATGCCGTATGTCTTGAGAGAAAAAAGGGTCGGCGAAAAGCACGAATTCGTTTATACCGGACTCACCGAACTGCAAAAGCCGTGGATGCTTCCTGCCGTTTGCGGGTTCGGCGGTTGGAATGAATGCCCGCGGATCGATGTTCAGTGCGCCGCTATGAAATACTGGCAGGAAAAATACGGCGCGGAAATAATTACTTTGACCGGCGATTATCTCGAATGTCAGGTCGCAAAGCCGCCCGCCGCAAAAGAAGAAGCAATGCGGCTTGCCTGGGAGCAATACTGGTTTTGTGCGGACATTGTCGATCAGGGGACGGAAACTGTTTCCAATCTGGGTGCCGCCTTGCTGAATTCCAAGTTTTGGTTTTTCTGGTGGGATTAAAATTTAAATGTTAAAAATACTGAATATCGTCGGGGCGCGTCCGAATTTTATGAAAATTGCGCCGATCGTCCGCGAAATGCGGCGGCGCGAAGGTGAATTTCTGCCGCTCATCGTCCATACCGGACAGCATTACGACGAGGCGATGTCCGATTCGTTTTTTGTCGATCTCGGAATCCCTGCGCCCGATTTTCATCTCGAAGTCGGTTCCGCTTCGCACGCCGTTCAGACAGCGCGGATCATGACGGCTTTTGAGCCGGTCGTCTTGCAGGAAAAACCGGATTGGGTTTTGGTTGTCGGCGATGTGAATTCGACGATCGCCTGCGCGCTCGTGTGCGCCAAACTCGGCGTCAAGGTCGCGCACGTCGAAGCCGGACTTCGTTCACGCGACCGCACGATGCCCGAAGAGATCAATCGTATTCTGACCGATGCGATCTCCGATCTGCTGCTCACCACTTCGCAGGACGCGGACGAAAATTTGAAGCAAGAAGGCGTCGCGGACGATAAAATAAAATTCGTCGGCAACGTGATGATCGATTCGCTTTTTTATAATCTGGAAAAATCGCGCAGCTCAAAAGCGCGGGAAAATTTGGATCTGGTTGGTAAAGATTACGCCGTTTTGACGCTTCACCGCCCGTCGAATGTGGACGAAAAGGAAGTTTTCAGCGGCTTGCTCGACGCTCTCGTCGAAATCGGCGAAAAAATTCCCGTGATTTTTCCCGTTCACCCGCGCACCAAGGCGAATATCGCAAAATTCGGTTTTGCCGAACGAGTCGCACAATCGAATATCCGCCTGATCGAACCGCTCGGCTACCTGGATTTTATGAATCTTTATTCGGGCGCACGCCTTGTTCTCACGGATTCAGGCGGTTTGCAGGAAGAAACGACCGCGCTCGGGATTCCGTGCCTAACGCTCAGAGAAAACACCGAACGCCCGATCACGATCGAACTCGGCACAAACCAATTAGTCGGCACGAATCCCGAAAAGATCAAACAAGCCGCCTTTTCAATTTTAGAAAGTTCGGAACAAACGGGCGCAAAAATTCCGCCGCTCTGGGACGGACACGCGGCGGGAAGAATATGCTCGGCTCTTTGCGCACAATAATCAATCAGATAGTTAACGTCAACTTGGGATAAGACCGAGAGCGCAGGCTTCAAGCGCCTACGCTTCGTTTGCAAAAACGCTCAAAACGCTTCGATCTCTTAAAACTTTTAAGAGATCGAAGCGTTTTTTACGTCGCTGTGCGCCGCTCTGAGGCGGGTCGCCTGCGCTCTCGGTCCAAGAAATCCTTATCCCAAACTGACGTTAGTTAAGAACGGCGCACGATTTCGGCAGTTTTAATGAAGTTCTATTTTCGTTGCGATGCAATCGGAATGTCACCGTTTTGTCCGAAAGTAAAACCGAAAAACGTCGAGAAATTCGAACTGCTTCGGAGTATCAGCCATTCGCCGGTTGCGGGACGAAAGACCGCCACGTCGGTTTTCCCGTCCCTGTCGTAATCGCCGGGCGACGGCTTATCGGTGCTCGTTCCGAAGTTGGCGACCATAATTCCCGCGCTTGAGCGATTGAGCCACCATTGTCCGTCCGAAGGTCTGTATATCGCGACGTCTGTGCGCCCGTCGCCGTCGAAATCGCCATCCATCGGAATGTCGCCGTTCACGCCGAATTGAAATATCGACACGGCGTTGTCGGAGCTGCGCAAGACAAACCAGTTGCCGTTCGAGGGGCGAAAAACGGCGATGTCGGAAATGCCGTCGCCGTCGAAATCGCTCGCGGCGGTCGGCGTGTTCGAAAGATTATAGCGCTCCAGACCGAAATCGGCAGAGCTGTTCGAGTTATTGCCGACGATCAGTTTGTCGCCGACCAGCACCGTCTTAAACGCGCCGCCCGCGTCGTTGACGCTGAGCACGGTTCCGTTGCTGCCGAAGGTCGGATCGATCGTTCCGGTATCGTTCAATCGAACGAGGAAAACATCATCGGAGACCGTTCCGCAGCCGCGTCCGGCGGCGGCGATGAGTTTTCCGTCGGACTGCAGCTGGAGCGTGCCGACACAGCCGCTTTCGACCGCCGGAATCTCTAATCGCCCGTCGCCGCTGAAATTCGGGTCTAAATTGCCGTTGCTCGCGTAGCGGATAAAAAGCAGGCTGTTGCCGGCGGTAAAGTTGTCGCTTAAGGTCGTAATCGCTCCGTTAACCGGATTGATAACGAGATCAGAGGTTGGCTCGCCGATGTTCGGCGCGAAATCATTCAGGGCGATGCCGTCGCCGCTGAAGGATGTATCCAAAGTCCCGTTCGCGTTGTATCTGACGACCAGCGCTTTATTCGAGCCGCCCGCGTTGCCCGCGCCGACGATTTTGCCGTCGCTTTGTATCTTGACCTCGTTTAAAGCGTCGTTGCCCTCGATCGACTTAAGAGCGATTCCGTCCGCATCGAAGGTCGTATCAAAAGAGCCGTTCGGATTCAAACGAACGATTTCGATGCCGAGCTCGAAAAACGTGCTGCGTCCGGCGAGGACGATCTTTCCGTCCGCCTGAAGATCCATTCCGCGCGCGACGAAATCGTTCAAAGTCAATTTGCCGTCCGTATCGAAGGTCGTGTCGAGCGTTCCGTTCGGATTCAGCCGGACGACGCCGGACGGACCGGAGTTGCTGATGTTGCCCGAGACGACGATCTTTCCGTCCGGCTGGATCTCGACGTCGGTCGGGGCGTCGCTCGGTCCGCCAAAGTCGACGAAGGCGATTCCGTCGCCGCTGAAGGTCGGATCGAGCGCCCCGTTTGCCGTGTAGCGAACGATCGTAAAATCGCTGACTCCGCTGCCGCCGACGGCGACGATTTTGCCGTCTTCCTGAACGGCGATGTCGCGCAAAAAGTCAGTGCCGAGAATATTGGTCTTGACGAAACCCGCCGTCCCGAAACTCGGGTCGAGCGAGCCGGGACTTGCCGCCAATGCTGTTGAAATCAAACCGAAAACGGCGGTCGTCAATAATAGCGATTTTATAATTAACATTTTCATACTTTTGCTCCTTAAACTAAATACCTAAATCTCCGGCTGATTCATCCGATCGAGTGAGATTTTCGCTGCCGTGTTTAATTTATAAAACGGTTCGGGATAACAAGTCCTCTGGTTTTTCTCTCTTTTTTCTCTTTTTTCTTTCTACTTTTGCGGACGCAAAGTTTTCAAAAGTCGATACTAATGAGTAGCGGCAATGTTTTTCGGGTTTTGATTGAGACGCGGAAGGCAAAATTCCGCGGCGGCGGCGGAGGTACAATCACGGCGAGATCATTCGATAAAACGCACTGAAAGCGTTTTATCGAATAATCTTTACATCTTGCGAAAAAACTTTGTTGGCTTTGATCGAATGAAATTCCGGGCGAGTCTAAATCGCGCGTTCCGCCAGCCGGAACGCACGAGGCAAATTCAAAACTTTTAGAAAAAGAATTAACTGAAAGTCCGGCGATATTTGATCAAAAATCGTCCGGACTGACTCCGCCGCCGTTTTCGCGCCTGCGCGTGACGGCGCGAACGAACCTTTGCGGAGCGACCTGTGAGTTCGGGAAATTTTATTGTTTACTTGTTTCTTCTTCCATCGGATAGTTCGCGGTTTTCCACGCGTTTGTTCCGCCGATCAGGGCAAAAGCATTTTCGACACCTTTATCTTTTAATTTAGCAACCAGACCGGCGCTTGTGTGTTCAGCCGGTCAGGAACAATAGGCGATGATCTTCTTGCCGGTCGGAATTTCTTTGTATCTTGCTTCAAAAGTATCCGCCGAAATATTGATCGCGCCTTTGATATGTTCCTGTTTAAATGCTTGTTCGGCACGGGTGTCAATAAAGACGGCGTTTCCCGCGTCGAAATCTTTTTTCGCATCAGCCAATGAAATTCGCGGCGCATTTGCCGCCGGGTCTTGCGTAGGCGGCGTGGCGGCGGAATTTGTTTTAACCGTGTTTGTGATCAGCGCGGCTTTTTCGCACGCCGTAAAAATTGTAATGCCGATAACTGCAATGGCGATCAGCGAGATGTAATAACGCATTTTTCCTCCAAAAATAATTTTATTTGCCGACATTTTCGATCGTCGGTTTGCCGTTGGCGATCAGCGTCGGGTATTTGCCGTTCCAACATGCAACGCACATTGATTTCGGTTCCAGACCGATCGCTTCGATCATTCCTTTGAGCGAAAGATAGCCCAAACTGTCTGCCTCGATATAACGGCAAACCTCGTCAACCGACATCTGCGCGGCGATCAGATCGGCTTTGCGCGGCGTGTCAACGCCGTAATAGCAAGGCGAAATCGTCGGCGGGCACGAAATCCGCATATGAACTTCCTTGGCGCCCGCTTCTCTGACCATCTGGACGATCTTTTTCGAGGTCGTCCCGCGCACGATCGAATCGTCTACGAGAATGATCTTTTTGCCCGCGATCAGATCCTTGATCGGGTTTAATTTGAGTCGCACGCCGAACGAACGAATGCTCTGCGAAGGTTCGATAAACGTGCGCCCGACGTAATGATTGCGGATGATCGCCTGCCGGTAATTGATGCCCGACTGGCGCGCATAACCGATCGCCGCCGCGACGCCCGAATCCGGCACCGGCACGACCAGTGCGTCATTATCCGAATTATCGATCGGATGCTCGATCGCTAACTGTTTGCCCATCAAATGGCGTGATTGATTGACCGAACGGCTGAAAATCGTCGAATCGGGACGCGAAAAATAGACGTGTTCAAAGGCGCAGACCGAGAGCGGTTTTTCGTCGAACGGAAAGCTCGAATGCAGCCCGTTTCTGTCGATCACGAGCATTTCGCCCGCCTTGATCTCTCTGACAAATTCGGCGTCGATCAGATCGAACGCGCAGGTTTCCGAGGCAACGCACCACGCGTCTTTTAATTTACCGAGATTGAGCGGTCGAAACCCGCGCGGGTCGCGCACGGCGATCAAACATTCGGGCGTTAAAAAAAGAAGCGAAAACGCGCCTTCGGTTTCTTTCAAAACTATTTTGATGGCTTCGATCGCATTGGCAGAATGGTCGCGGGCAATCGAATGCAGGATCGTTTCGGTATCGGAAGTCGAAGAAAAAATCGCGCCTGCCTTTTCGAGTTCCGTGCGCTTTTCGTTGGCAAACGGCAGATTTCCGTTATGACAGACGGCAATCTGCCCGTGCTGGCACGTCACGGAAAACGGCTGAACTTCCTTGATCGTATTTTTTCCGGCGGTCGAATAACGCGTGTGACCGATCGCGCTTGTGCCGACGAGCGCGTTCAAAACATCTTCGGTCAGAACATCGGCGACCAGACCTTGCGAACGAAACTGGTGCAGATCTTCGCCGTCCGACGAAACAATTCCGCACGCTTCCTGCCCGCGATGCTGGAGCGCAAAAAGTCCGAGCTGCGTTAAGGTCGAGGCTTCCGCGTGTCCGTAGATGCCGAAAATGCCGCATTCCTCATGAAATTTGTCTAAAACTAAGTCCATTATTAATATTTTGCCACAAAAAAGATTGAGCCACGAATTACACAACTTAAGACGAATTATTTTTTCTTAATTTATTCGTGAAAATTCGCGTCGTTCGCGGCTAAAAAAATCCTAAGCTATGCGCTAAACGATTGAGCAAAATCAAAAGATGCGCGTCCTGGAGCTGATCGCAAACGGCGAGCAAGTCCTTCAGATGAAAAAACTTCAAACCGGTTTCGCCTGAAATTTGCGCGTCGAGTTCGACCGCCGCCGGATAAACGATTTCGGGCGTAATTCCCGCCGATGTAAAATAGCTTCCGCCGAGTTCCCAACTCTTTCTGACCGAAACGCTGAAATCTTTCGGAAATTTTTCGCGAACAAAAGGCTCCAGATCGAATTTATGTTCAACCGCAAACGGCAAACGCCACGCGGGAACGCAAGCCAATCGGGAACTGCCCGAAAATCTCTGCGGTGCGGGCAGATCGCGCAGTTCGATGCCGACGATAACTCCCGTTTCGGTCTGCACGAACGGAATCGCCGCGACCGTGTTTTTACTCAGATTTTTCGGCACGACGTATTCGAATTCGGCGCGTGAGATTTCCTTGTTTCGTGAGTCGGTTTCGACGAATTCGCTTTTTTCGAGCTTGAGAAAATTGTTTTCGGCTAATTCGATTTCTTCGAATGCTTCGCGTTTTTCAACTTCGAAATATTCCTCAATTTTACCCGAAAAATTCTGAACCGTAGGTTTGAGTCCTGCGCCGATCCACGCGCTTGCCGAACGCTTTAACGAGCGTAAAAGCCGGTAAATATTGATCTCGAGCCGCGCGTCGAACATTCCGCCGACGTGCGAAGCGCGCAACACCTGAAGCGCGTCAAGCTCGCGGACAACGCCCGCGCTTGAAAAAGGCGTGTAATTTTCAATTTCCTGCGGCGGCTTGTTCCATGGGGAAATTTTGACCAGAAAAGATTCGACGCGCTCGTCAATTCCGCCCGCGGACGGAAAATAAAAAACGGGTGCGCTGATCTCTAAAATTTCGTCGGCGGAAAGATTTGCTCTTTTCTCTAAAATCTCGAAAATTGGTTTTTGGTCTTCGGTCTCGGGTTTTTGCAAATCCGCAATCCCAAATCCCAAATCCGCAAGCGCACTGATCGGTTCGGTCAAATAACCTGAAAACTCAGCGCGGTTTAAGTTTTTTCGCGCGATTTGCGCGTTGACGATCGGTCGCGGGAAATCTTTTTTGGCGAGCACAAAGATTTGCCCGTTTTCCGTTTCAAACCACGGCAAAAGATCGATCGTTTGATTCGGTCGTTCGGCGAGCTCGTAGATTTGATTCGTTTCCTTGTGCCGATAGGCTTTGAGCTTGAGAAACGCAGCAGAAGCCCGCGCGCTTCTGTCGGTTTGGCGTTCTGACATTTGCACGCCTGCGCCCGCCGCGACTTTTTCGCCGACGATCAAATAATTTGTCGGCGGGAATTTGAGCGGTGCGCCCGTTTTATCGAACAGATAAAATTTATCCTGAAAGCGGTTTTCGAGGATCCACGGATTCCAGAGCGGCATCGAAACGACGATTCTCAGGTTTTCCGTGCGAAAGCCTTCTTCAAAATCTTTCTGCGAAAAATACGTGTATTCTTCGATCAGTTCGGGCGACCAGTGATCGCGGTAATCTTTGCGCAAAACGAATTCGGCGGCGTATCTCAAAGTTGTTTCAAAACGCACGAAGTTTTTGCGCGGGCTTTCGTGCTTTTTGAATT
>DATLOR010000469.1:0-31050 GCA_035536135.1 Pyrinomonadaceae bacterium
GAGCGGAAACGGTTTTCGGATTCGCGCAGGGCTTCTTCGGTTTGTTTGATGTCGTGAATATCGGTTGCCGTGCCGTACCATTTCAAGATCTCGCCGTTTGTATCCAAAACCGGCACGGCGCGGCTCAGATGCCAGCGATAACTGCCGTCTGCCATTTGAATCCGATGCTCTCTGGCATAGACGCTTTTCTGCCGTGTCGCTTTTTTCCATTCGCGAAGCGTTGCCGGTAAATCTTCCGGGTGAATGATCGGCTGCCAATCCCAAATTCCTTTGATGCTTTGCCGAACTCCGTAAAATTCTGAAACGCGGTTGTTGTAATACTGAACAACGCCTTCGGCATCCGAGATCCAGACGACCTGCGGCATTGCACCCGCCATCTGACGCAGCTGCTCTTCGCTTTCGCGGACAGCTTCTTCCATTCGGCGCCGTTCGCTGATGTCCGTGATCGCCGCGACCCAGCCGACCACCTGACCAGCTTCGTCGAATTCCGGCGCGTAGGAACAATGCATAAAATGACTGCCGATCTTCGGATAAGTAATTTCGATTTCAAACTCGACCGGCTGACCGGATAAAACTATTTCGATGTATTTTAAGACATCGGCAAAAGCACTTTCACCGACGATTTCCGAAATCGGTTTGCCGACACAATCTTCGGGTTTTACGCCAAATCGTTCGGCGTAGGCTTTGTTGACGAACTTAAACCGTTTTTCGCTGTCGCAATGGGCAATGTAAACCGGCGCGATGTCGGTGACCAGTGCAAGCTGTTTCATACTTTGCCGCACGATCTCTTCACTTTTCCGGCGTTCCGTAATATCGCGGATGATGCTTATCAAAAGACGTTCGCCGCCGATGTCCGCCCCGACCGACGTTACTTCGACCGGAAATCTTGAGCCGTCTTTGCGCCAGTGCACGGTTTCCCATTGCAGACCGGATTCGTTTGCTTTTTTCAGCTGTTCTTCAAGAACCGCCAGAGTTTCCGGCGCACGCAGATCGTGAATCCTCATTTTCAGCAGATCCGTCAAATCGTAACCGTAAGTTTCAGCCGCCGCCTGATTTGCGTCAACAACCCGTCCATCGGTACGGAAAAACAGGATAATGTCGCGTGCCCGCATCGAAAGCAGACGATATCGCTCGGAAATCGCTTCGGCTTTTTTACGCCCGGTAATATCCTGAATAACCGTCAAAGCGCACGGTTCACCGCGAATTTCGAGCAGTTCGGCGGAAAGCAAACCGACAATTTCCCTGCCGTCTTTCAACCGGAAAACATACTCCAAATCGCGGATTTCGCCCATTTTTTGTACAGCCGACAATTCAGACTCGCGGTCGGCGGAATTTCCCCATAAACCGAGTTCGGCGGTTGTCCGCCCGATCGTTTCTTCGCGCGTGTAACCCGTAATTTGAACGAAGGTATCGTTGACTTCGATGAGCTTTCCGGTTTTCAGCGAGGTAATTGTCAGAACCAGCGGGCTGGAATTAAAGGCTTTGGCAAATTTCTCTTCCGATTCGCGCAGTTTTTCCTCGGCTTTTTTCTGTTCGGTGATGTCGTTAAAGATCACGGCGACTCTCCGGCTTTCCTCTTCGCCGACGCGCACCGCGTACACGTCAAACCAGCGGTTCATTGCTTCCGAGCCTTCCGTAAATCGAATCGATTCGCCCGTCGAAACAACTTTCCCGTAAATCTCGAACCAACGCGTTTCGAGGTTGGGAAGCATTTCAAGCGCGGTTTTGCCGACCGGATTTTCAAGTCCCGTCAATTTTTCAAAAACCGGGTTAACTTCCAAAAAGCGATAATCAAAAGGTTTGCCGCCTTTGTCGAAAAGCATTTCGAGAAGACAAAAACCCTCATCGATCGAGTCGAACAAGGTTCGGTATCGTTCTTCGCTTTCGCGCAATTTCTCTTCGGATTTTTTGCGGTCGGTAATGTCGATGCCGATGCCGTAGAGCCTGACCGGCGCGCCCTTTTCGGAATAGACGGCTTTGCCGCGTCCTTCCATCCAGCGCAGGCTGCCGTCGGCGTGCCAGAACCGGAATTCGATCGTGTAATCGCGCTGCTGGGCGATCGCCTGCTGCACTTCGCTCCAGCTTTCTTCGCGGTCGTCCTCGTGAACGAAATCGAAAAAGTCCTTCTCCGACCCGCCGAAAGTTCCCTTTTCCAAACCGAAAATTTCTTCGAGCTCTTCGCTCCACCAAACCGTCTCGGTTGCCAGATCACGGGTCCAGACGCCCATCCGGCTGCTCTGCATCGAAAGCGCGAGAATCGCCTGACTTTCGCGCAAGGCTTCTTCCGCCCGTTTGCTTTCGGTTATATCGCGCGCGATTTTCGACGCGCCGATGATTTCGCCCGCATCGTTTTTGATCGGCGAAACCGTCAGCGAAACATCGATATCCGTGCCGTCTTTGCGCCGCCGCACGGTTTCATAATGCTCAACGGCTTCACCTTTTCTGATGCGGCTGAGAATTTCCGTTTCTTCGCTTCTCAAAAGCGGCGGGATCAGCATCGTCACCGAATTTCCGATGGTTTCTTCAGCTGTATAGCCGAATGTTCGTTCCGCGCCTTTGTTCCAGCTCATGATAATTCCGTCTAAATTCTTGCTGATAATGACATCGTCGGAAGATTCGACGATCGCCGCGAGGTGCGCTTTTGATCTTTCAATTTCCTTGTATTCCGTAATATCGCGCTGGGTTCCCCAGGCGCGTTTCAGAAAACCGTTTTCAATGATGCCGATCAGATTATTAAGAAAGAGCTTCGGATTGCCGTCGCGGTCAACCTCGTGCGATTCGGCATCTTCCAGCCGATAATTCGAATTGACGAATGCCCGCAAATATTCGACATTGCTTTCATCTTCGCGCACCAGAAGATCGCCGAGCCGCGCGCCGATTATCTCATCGGCGGAATTAAACCCGTACATTTTCGCCATCGCGTCGTTGCATTCGGCGAGAAAGGCAAAGCGGTAAAAACATTCGATTTGTTCATCGGGTGAAAGTTCGACCGAAACGGGCTCGTCCATTTCGATACGCCAGATCGCTTCACTGCTCTGAGTGACGAAAACGCGGTAGAGCTCCTGATTTATGAGTGAATCTTCATCAATCATTTTGTGGTCGGTGATTTCGGCTGACATTAAAAAAATCCCTTTACTCGTATCAATTACTGAATCAAGCAAATTTTACAATAAATGCTGAGAAACATACAGTTTTACATCCCGATAAGCATTATATCGAGCAAAATGGCGGATAAATCATAGCGCAAAAAATTATTGCAATAATTTTTTAAAATAAACTTGACAACAACACACTCATATATTATTCTACTAACACATTCAACTTGCCGCTGTATTTTTCGATCATCGGCTTGCTGATAGAGGAATTATAAAGCAGTTTTTTAAAGGAGAAATTTAATAGATGAGTAAAATTATTGGGATTGACCTGGGAACGACAAATTCGGTGGTCGCCGTAATGGAAGGCGGCGAGCCGGTCGTTATCACCAATGAAGAAGGCGGACGCACAACTCCTTCGGTGGTCGCTTTTACAAAAGACGGCAACCGTCTGGTCGGACAGGTAGCGAAACGCCAAGCCGTGACAAACCCCGAAAATACGCTGTATTCGATCAAGCGTTTTATCGGTCGCCGCTTTGAAGAAGTTTCGGGCGAGATCAAACAAGTTCCTTTCAAAGTCGAACGCGCCGGCAACGGCGATGTCCGGATCGATGCGCAGGGCAAACAATATTCACCGCCTGAGATTTCGGCGATGGTTTTGCAGAAATTGAAAAAAGCGGCGGAAGATTATCTCGGCGCGAAAGTCGATAAAGCGGTCATTACCGTTCCGGCATATTTTAACGACGCACAGCGTCAGGCGACGAAAGACGCGGGCAAGATCGCCGGACTTGAAGTAATGCGCATCGTCAACGAACCGACCGCCGCGGCACTCGCGTACGGTTTGGATAAAAAGAAAGACGAAACGATCGCGGTTTTCGACTTCGGCGGCGGAACATTCGATATTTCGATCCTCGAAGTCGGCGAAGGAGTCGTGGAAGTAAAATCGACGAACGGCGACACGCACCTTGGCGGCGACGACGTTGACGAAGCTTTGATCAAATGGATCATCGACGAATTCAAAAAAGATCAGGGCATCGATCTGACAACCGACAAAATGGCTCTCCAGCGCCTTAAAGAATCGGCGGAAAAAGCGAAAGTCGAGCTTTCAAGCGCGATGGAAACCGAGATCAATCTGCCGTTTATCACGGCTGACCAATCGGGACCGAAGCATCTCGTGCTGAAACTGACCCGCTCGAAATTCGAGCAGCTGGTTGAACCGCTTCTGAAACGTCTGATGCCGCCGGTCGAACAGGCGATCAAAGACGCCGGACTCGAAAAAGGACAGATCGACGAAATCGTACTTGTCGGCGGTTCGACGCGAATCCCGAAAGTGCAGGAAATGGTTAAGGAATTTTTCGGTAAAGACCCGAACAAGACCGTTAACCCGGACGAAGTTGTCGCCCTCGGCGCAGCTGTGCAAGCGGCAGTTTTGGGCGGTGAAAAAACCGACATTCTGCTTCTCGACGTGACGCCTTTGAGCCTTGGTATCGAAACTTTGGGCGGCGTGATGACGCAGATGATTCAGCGCAACACGACGATCCCGACGCGCAAATCGGAAATCTTTTCGACCGCTTCGGACAACCAGACTTCGGTCGAAGTTCACGTCATGCAGGGCGAACGCCCGATGGCTTCCGACAATAAAACGCTCGGAAAATTCCATCTCGTCGGCATTCCGCCCGCACCGCGCGGCGTTCCGCAGGTCGAAGTAACTTTCGACATTGACGCGAACGGTATCGTTAACGTTTCGGCAAAAGATGTCGGCACGGGACGTGAACAGAAGATCACGATCACATCGAGCTCGGGTCTTTCGAAAGAAGAGATCGACAAGATGATGAAGGATGCCGAATCGCACGCGGGCGAAGACACGAAACGCAAGGAAACCATCGAAGCCCGAAACCGTCTTGACGGTCTGGTTTATTCGGTCGAAAAAACATTCGGCGAGAATAAGGACAAACTCGATGCAGCGGCGGCGGGCGAAATCGAAACGGCAATCGCCGAATCGAAAACCGCACTCGCGGGCGAAGATTCGGATGCGATGAATTCCGCGTTTGAACGCTTGCAAACCGCTTCGCACAAACTCGCGGAAGTGCTTTACAGTCAGGCAGGCGCGGCTCCGGCGGGCGAAGCCGAAACGGCTGAGCAAGCATCTTCGGCAAGTGCCGGCGGCGACACCGGCGCAACGAGTTCGGACGACAATGTGATCGATGCCGAATACGTTGACGTTGACGAAGAGAAGAAGTAAGGCAAAGAGGCAAAAGGCAAAATTTTAATTGCCGAAATTAAGTCAGCCGTTTGCCTGTAAATTGTTGCAGGCAACGGCTGATTTTGCGATACTTCAAAAGCCGTAATAAGCGGCTTTGAATTTTGACAACTTGTTAGTCGTTCGTCGTTCGTTGTTCGTTGTTTTTAACAAAATCAGCAGCGGACAACGAACGACGAACGACTGACTACCGATAAATGGCAAATAAAGATTATTACAACATTCTCGGCATCAAAAAGGATGCGAAGGCGGACGAAATCAAGAAGGCTTATCGTCGGCTGGCGCGGAAATATCATCCGGATGTCAATCCGAACGATAAAACGTCCGAGGAAAAATTTAAGGAAGTTCAGGAAGCCTACGACATTCTTTCAGACGAGAAAAAGCGTAAGGTTTTCGACCGCTTCGGTTATTACAACGACAATCTCGATCCGGATTCGCCGTTCAGCACGGGCGCATCAGGCGGCGGCGGTGCCGGAGGTGCGGGCGGATTTGATTTTTCCGGCTTTAATTTCGAACCGGGCGGCTCGGGCGGCAGTTCTTCGAGCTTCCGCGATATTTTTTCAGACCTTTTCGGCGGCGGCGGCTCGAGTACCCGGCGCGAACCTGAAGTGCCGAAACCTTTGCCGAAAAAAGGCAGGGACATCGAAATTCCGCTGGCACTCAGTTTTGAAGAATCTTTTACGGGTTTAACGACCAATATTACGGTCAATCGAAGCGAACAATGTTCGCGCTGTCAGGGCGCGGGCGATACGGGCGGTCCGGTCGTTGTTTGCCCGACCTGCAAAGGCACCGGACAGGTGATGAAAACCGGCGGACGCCTGCAATTTTCGCAAACCTGCCCGGATTGCGAAGGCACGGGTCGCCGCCGTCAGCCGTGTTCGCAATGCAACGGCAAAGGCGTCACGCCGAAGACCGAGCAGGTTAAAATCCGGATTCCGGCAGGCGTTGACACGGGCTCGCGGGTGCGGATCCCGAAAAAAGGACACGGCGGACGGTTGGGCGCGGAACCCGGCGATCTATACATTTTGACCAATGTCGGCAAGCATCGTTTCTTCACGCGGAAAGGCGATAATATCTACGTGACGATTCCGATCACCGTTTCGGAAGCCGCGCTCGGAACAAAGATCGAGGTTCCGACCGTCGAAGGCAAAGCACAGCTGAAAATTCCGGCGGGAACCGAATCGGGGCAAAAATTTCGTCTGCGCGAGCGGGGTTTTCCTTCTTTAAGAAACCCGAGCCTGCGCGGCGACCAGTTTATCGAAGTGCAGATCAAATTGCCGCGTGTTATTTCGGAAGAAACAAAGGAAATTTTGCGGCAGTTTGAAAAAGCAAATCCCGAAAATCCGCGCAAAGCGATGGGATTGGAATAATTCAAAATTCAAAATTCAAAATTCAAAAACAGAAAAATCTTGAATCTTGAATCTTAAATATTGGATCTTGAATATGAAAAAGAAGATTAAAACTTACACAATCAGCGCGGTTGCGGAAATGTTTGAAATTCATCCGCAAACGCTCCGGCTTTACGAACGCGAAGGACTGCTCAAACCCTCGCGCTCGATCGGCAACACGCGTCTTTACACCGATCCGGACATCGAACGGCTCGAAGTGATTTTGTCTTTAACACGCGAACTCGGCGTCAATCTGGCGGGCGTCGAGATCATTCTCAATATGCGCGAAAAAATGGACGCAATGCAGCGCGAATTTGAGCGGTTTTTTGAACATTTGCGGTCTCATATCGGCGATTTCCCGTCGCAGGTTGAAAACTTTCCGGGGTCTGAAGCCTTAATTCCGATTTCGCGCTTAAATGTATCGATCAAAAGAGCTGTTAGTGAGAATGATGAATAATCCTCCCTTTTTTCCTCCTTCGATCAAATTTGTCTTTACATTTTCTCACTTTTAGGTAAAAATACCTCAAATTAACTTTGAAAAGTTACTAAACATTGCGTTTAAGTTCCCGCGAACGATTTCGATTCGTTCGATTTAAATTCATCACAACTCTCTTTAAATGCAATGCAGAAGACGTAAAGAACCCGCTTTACCGAAAATTTGATATTTGACGTTTGAAGCAAGTTCCCGGAACTCTCGTTCAGCATTCAAGCCACTTTTATAAATCAAATCAACTCCGTCTAATTTCGTAGAGCAAATTAACAAACAGCTGTACCTAAAATTAAATGGAGAAAAGAAAATGAAAAACAATTTTTTGTGTTTCTTGCTGACTTTGGTTTTTGTATTTTTGTGTTTAAATGCTTTCAATACTGCGGTTTGCGCCCAGGATCTGGATGATGTCGCGATCAGCGGCAGAGTCTCGGATTCGAACAACGCACCGATTGCCGGAGCAACGGTGACGGCAACTTTAATTACAACGGGCATCGAGCGAACCGTCGCCGCAAACGGCGAAGGGCGTTACCGCATGATCGAACTCGCGCCCGGAACTTATTCGATCAAAGCGACGATGCAGGGTTTTGCCGCGCAGGAAAAAACCGGTCTTGAAACGGTCGCCGGACAAAATATCCGGCTGGATTTTAATCTTGCGCCCGCCGGGGTGAATGCCGAGCAGATCATCACGCTCGAAGGCGAAGACGCGCCGGTTATTGACACAACGCGCACGGTTGTCGGCGGAACAATCACCGAAAGAGAAATTGAAGAAATTCCAAACTTTAACCGCAATGCTTTGGATCTGGTCTTAACACTCGGCGGAACTTCCGAAGAATCTCTGTCGACAAACGGTTTAGCCGAAGACCGAAACGCCAACCCGATTTCGGCGCCGCTCGAACAAGGCAACTTTTCGCTTTCGGGCGGAACGGCTTATTCAAACAACCTGACGATTGATGGACTAGATAATAACGACGACCGCTCTTCGCGCGACAGGTTTCAGCCGTCGCTCGAATCGATCGCCGAAGTTCAGGTCATCACAAATCAATTTTCCGCCGAGTATGGACGCGCTTCGGGCGGGCGGATCAATATCCGCACACGTTCCGGCGGAAACAAATTCCGCGGACGCTTTTTTATGTTTTTCCGCGACGATAATTTGAACGCCAATACCTGGTACAACAATAGCCGCGCAATTCCGCGTCCGCCTCTGACCGAATACAATCCGGGCTTTACATTCAACGGTCCGGTGATTCTTCCCTTTTACAACGGAAAAAACAAGACGTTTTTCTCCGTTGCGTATGAATTCGATAAATTTGCAGACACAACCCTGATCGACGCCTACGTTCCGGTCGGTACAAATCCGCGCTTTACGTTACCCGCAACAACCGGCGGCGACCAAACCTGCGATAACAGCAGTCCGGCGGCCTGCACCAGTGTTCCGCCGACCGCGGCATTTGTTTCGCCGTATCGAAAACTATTTTCGACGCCGAGTCTGAATCACGTCGTGACCGCACGGGTTGACCATAAACTTTTCAAAAATAACGATTTAACAGTCGGCTGGCAATTCGGAAGAAAAAACAACAAACGCACGAACGGCGCGGCAACGACCAGAATCGAAGACGCATTTCAGGCTCGAAACAGCAACACGGATGCTTATAACTTCACCGACAACCAGGTTTTCGGCGCAAATGTCGTCAATCAGTTCCGCGCTCAATATTCGGTATTCGAGCCGAGCTTTCAAACGATCGCTCCGCTCGATCCGGTTGTTTTGATCAGTTACAGAGATCCGGTCAGCAACAGCACAAAAACCCTGATCGCCGGTAATTCGACAACCAGCACCAGCCAGAATTTTGCCGATTCCCGCAAGGAGACACGCTGGCAGTTTCAGGATTCACTAACTTATATCCTGAGCAGTCACGCATTTAAAGGCGGTTTTGATGTTCAGCGCGTTAATTCTCAAGTGCTCGGCTTGGGCGATGCCACTGGAACCTTTAATTTCGGAAGCGTCCTGAATTATCAAAACAACGTAATGTCGCGCTATCGTCAGAATTTCGGAACCGCTCAAACGGTCGTTAACACCTACTGGGGAGTGTTTTTTAATGACGAGCTGAAAGCTAAATCAAATCTTACCGTCAACTACGGTTTGCGCTATGAACGGGAAACTGCCGTCTCGGACAACAATAATTTCGGACCAAGGCTCGGGATCGCGTGGGATCCTTTCAAAAAAGGAAAGGGCGTAATTCGTTTCGGCGCAGGGATTTTTTACAATCGTGTCCTGCTTCGAACGGTCGGCGATTCGATTCAAAACCGAAATGCCAATTTAATATCTTTTGACACAAACACGATCGGAACGGGCGCCGCAGATGTCCGGCGGATTCCGATCCTCGCGGCGATCGCCCAACGATTCCCGGGCAGTTACGCGTCCGTTGCGGAGTTAAAATCTCTTGTCACCGCCGCTTGCGCGACAATCGTGACAACTCTGCCCTGCAATGCCAATACGGGTTTTATCACAAATGTGACGAGCGCGGGCAATCCTCTGCGGTCGGTTGAACCGAATCTGAAAATTCCTGAAAGCTATCAATTCAATATCGGTTTTGAGCGCGAAATCGCCAAAGGCTTTGTTTTTGAAGCAAATTATACCTGGAACAAAACCGTGCATTTGTGGCGCGATTCAAACCCGAATGCACCGCGCCTGCCTGCCGGTTATCGCGATTGGACAGCTTATCTGCTGGCAAATCCGTTTGTCTTCTCCAATGCCAACGGAACGACCCGAACCTATAATTTCGCGCTCGGCTCAACTACGGACGGAAGCGGAGTCGGAACAGGCTGTTCGTTTACGGCAACAAGTTCCTGCACCATTAACTTGAATACGACAAGCACGACCTCAACCGCTCCGAGCACCGCAGTTACCGGCTCGTCGGCGAATGCGACCGGCTCGCCGCTCGGAATTGCTTTAGCGGCGATCGCCCGCTTCAGACCCGATCAAACGGTTGAAGAAACATCGCTCATCGGTTCACGCGGAAACGCTTTTTATCACGGCTTGATTTTGGAGCTGCGGAGCCGTTACCGCAAACTCGGCTCTGGTTTCAGCGCGTCAATGCGTTTCAATTACACGCTTTCAAGCACCCGGGATGACGGCTTGAACAATACCGCAAACGCCGAAATCGACGGCGACTTCAGCCGTGAATTCACAAGAAATTTGCAGGACAGACGGCATCGCATTGCCTTGTCGGGAACTTTTGATTTGCCTTGGTGGTTGGGCAAATTGAAATTTTCGCCGCTGTTTCGTTACGGAAGCTCCGCACCCTTTAACTTAAGCGGCGGCGGAAGCGACCGGAATCTCGACGATATCAGCACCGACCGTTTGAACTTTAGCGGAAATCTGAAAGATATTAAATACAGAGAGCCGGGTTCGCCTTTCCCTGAGGCGCTCGCCGCGCAGTTTTCACTCCAGCCGATCGGCGCCAAAAGCGGTAATTTACCGAGAAATGCCGGAATCGGACCGAGTTTTTACACGTTCGATCTGAGTGTCGCGCGTGAGTGGAAAATCGGCGAACGAATGCGACTGCGTCCCGCTATTCAGTTTGATAATATTCTCAACGCTGCGGTTTTCAGCTACGGCTCGGAATTTATCAATTTTACCGGTTTGAGTGCGACGGCGACCGATGCCCAACGCCAAAATTTCAGAGAAACATTTCTTGTTCCGACCCGGACTTATCGTCAAAGGCAAATTCGGCTCGGGATTCGGTTTGATTTTTAACCGAACTCGAATTTAAGTTTGAATGGGATTGTTATCAGACAGTCCCATTTTTTTTGTTCGAAGACACTAAAATTTTGATGACTTTTTATGAATCAATGTGATAGTTTTAAAATGTTGAACAAAGTTGTTCACTAAAAGAATTATGAGCCAAGTTTTAGATAAACCATCCGTTCCGGTCAGCGAAGTTTCCATCGAAGCGGTTCTGCTCGATGCCGACCTTTTCGTTAAATACCGTTCACCCGACAAAGCTTTTCAACTCTTGCGCGAATCGCTCGAACGCAGTCCGCGCTCGATCTCACTGCGCGAAAAAATGCGCGATATCTGCATTACGCAAAAAAATCTCGACGAAGCCGCCCGTCAATGTCTCGCGCTGGTCACACTTTACATCGGGCGCGAAGATTTCGATTTGGCTTACGATCGTCTGCAGGAAGCAAAGCTGCTTGATCCGAGAATTTCCGTTGCCCCCGGACTCGAAGCAATCCGCCGCGCCCGCCGTCCCGAATTTTCTACGACCCGCGATAAAACTCCGCAAAAGGTTCGCACCGACGTAACTTTTGCGGGAAATCTCGCATATGTTTCGATCTTCGATGCCGTGCAGGTCATCGAGAGCGCGAAAATGACGGGTTTGCTCGTGCTCAAATCCGATCTTCACCTGGCAAGCGTTTCGTTCAACGAAGGCAAGATCGTCGATGCCGAATGCAACGGGCACAACGGCGTCACGGCTTTTCGTCAAATCATCGAGATCAACAGCGGAACTTTTGAATTCTCCACGTCCGACTTTGAATTTCCCGTCGTCATCGCCATTTCGAGCAACACCAATTTCCTGCTCGACGTGCTCACCGAGCTCGATAACGAACGCGCCGAAAAACAGGGCTTGCGAAATCTTAAAGACGAAGACTTTTAATCAATTACGAATTTTAAATTACGAATTACGAATTTTCTTTTACCTAATTTGAAATTCGTAATTCATAATTCGTAATTGATTTGATTTGACTTCAAACCTCGAAAACAACAAAATATAGTGCTAACTTACGCCCAAAAGCACTATACAATGTTCAAACTTCAACGTCTCGAAATTACAGGCTTTAAATCCTTTGCCGATTACACGGAAATCGTTTTTACGGGCAACGGAATCACTGCCGTTGTTGGTCCAAATGGCTGCGGCAAATCAAACGTTTCAGAAAGTATCGCGTGGGTTTTAGGCGAACAGCGTGCCAAACAACTGCGCGGCGCGGAAATGAAGGATGTCGTCTTTCAAGGCACGAGCAAACGCAAGCCCTCGGGAATGGCGGAAGTCGTTCTGCATCTCGTGCGCGACGAAGAATCGATGTTCGTCGCCGACGAAGAGGATCTAAGCGACATTGACGAAGCGATCAGCGATTTGGACGAAAACGCCGTTCAGGTCGAAGATTTTGAAACTGAAGAAGCGGTCACTAATCAGCAGTCAGAGGTCGGCGAAACAAACGGTTTTCACGGTGAAGAGATCGAGCTTGAAAAGGCGCAAGCCGCGCAAGTCGGTTCGGTTCAGATAGTTGAGAAGAAAACAAAGTCGAAACGCCATTGGCGACCGCGCTCTTTTGCGCTCGATTTTGCGCCCGGCGAAGCAATTTCGGTGACGCGGCGTTTGTATCTTTCGGGCGAAAGCGAATATCAATTAAACGGCAAAACCTGTCGTCTGCGCGACATACAGGATCTGTTCGCGGGCACGGGTTTGAGCGGTTCGCATTACGCGATCATCGAACAAGGTCGCATCGGTCAGATTCTTTCGGCAAAGCCTTCCGATCGCCGCGGCTTGATCGAAGAAGCCGCCGGAATTTCGAAATTCCGCACGCGCCAACGCGCTGCCGAAGCGCGTCTGGAATCGGCGAAAAGCAATCTGAGCCGCATTTCCGACATCGTTTCCGAGATCGATAAACAGGCAAACGCGCTCCGCCGCCAAGCCGCTAAAACGCGCCGTTACAAGATCTTGCGCGAAGAATTCCGCGTTCTGCTAAAAAATCTTTTCACCGCCGAAGGCAGATATTTGACCGGACTCGTCAATGAACTCGAAGAAAAATTGACGGAAGCCGTCGCGCTGGAACGCGCAATTTTCGCGCAGGTCGCCGAAAAGGACGAAGCCTTTCGCGAAGCGACGCAAAAGGCGCGTGAAGCGGAAGAATCTTTGTCGGAAATTCGCGCCCGCCACGCCGAAAATGTGCTTATCCGCGACCGCAATGCGCGGGAAAAAACGTATCGTCAGGAACAGATCGAAACTTTGAAAATTCGTTTCGGCATTCTGAAAGGCGAGATCGAAGCGACCGAGCAGCGTTTGAAACTTTTCAATGCGGAAATCGAACGGCTCAAAAAAGACGAGAAAAAAGAATTGGCGGAAGCCGAAAAAAACGTTCTCGAATTTCAAGCCGCCGAGAAAAAATATCAATCGAAATTACAGGAACTGCGCCAGATCGAAGCGGAACTCGAAACCACGCGCGGCGAAGTTTTGCAGCACACGACGGCGGTCGAGCGTTTTGCGGAGATCGAGCGTCAGCTTGAAAATAATCTCGAAAGATTAAAAGAACGCGCCGAGGGCTTAAAACGCGAAAAAGTGCGCGCCGAAGAAACGCACGCCGAACACGCTCAAGGCGCGGTCAAGCTCGAACAGGATTTGCGCGAAAAACGTGCAAAACTCAAGGATTTACACGGCGAAAAGCAAAAATTCCTCGTCGAATCGGGCGCGGCGCGCTCGCTTTTGCAGGCGGCGGAAAAATCCTTGAGAGAATTGCAGAACGAATTTTCGCGCAAGAAAAACCGGCTCGAAACATTGCAGGAGCTGGACGAAAAACGCGCTGTTTACGCGCCTTCGGTGCAGAAACTTTTTGCCGAGCAAACAAAGATCGGCGTGAAATTCTCAGGCACTCTGGCTGATAAATTCAACGTCGAAGAAAAGGCGGAAAAAGCGGTCGAAAATCTTTTCGGCGCATTTTTGCAGACGGTTTTGGTCGAATCCGAGGAAGATGCAAGCAAAACCGTCGAATATTTGAAAAAATCGAATTTGGGAAGAATTTCGGTTCTGGTCGTTCCAAGTTCCAAGTTCCAAGTTCCAAGTTCCAAGTCAATCGCAAATCGCAAATCGCAAATCCAAAATCTGATCGGTGTTTCCGATGATTTCGCCGAAGTTCTGGCGGAAGTTTTTCCGCGTGAGATGGCTTTGGAATTGGTTGAAGATCTGACCGGAAGAAATGCCGGATCCGATGTAAATCTGATCGATGCGGAAGGCGATTTTGTTTTCGGCGGAAAACTTTTTGTCAGCGGAAAGGCGAATGCGAACGAAAAAAATTCGTCGCTGCTGGCTTTCAAACGCGAATTGCGCGAGCTTGAAACGACGATCAAAGGTTTATCGAAAGAAACCGAAACCGCCGAAAAGGAAACCGAAAAAGCGCGTGCGGATTTAGCTGAAAAAGAAGGTCAAATCGTTGATCTGCAATCTTTTATCGTACAGGTCGAACGCGATTTGCTGAGTCTTGAAATTCAGGAAAAGAGCGCGCGGGCTGAAACCGAACGCGCCGAACGCCATAAAAAAGTCGTCGCCGAAGAGATCACGCAGATCGACGCGGAACTCGGCGAAATCGGGTCGAAACAAAAAGAAGCGCGAAGCAACGCCGAAAAAGCCGAAAAAGCCCGGATTACGGCTTCGGAAAATTTATCGAAAATCTCAAACAAATTAAGCGAAGCGCGGACGAGAACCGAAGCCGAAAACGCCGTTTTGAACGAGAAACGCACCCTGGCGGCGACGAGCGAAGAACGGCGGCGTTCGGCGCAGAATGCTCTGCGGCGCGTCGAAAATGAATATAAGGAACACGATTCGAGAATCGCGCGGCAAAATCTGGAAATTCTCGAAACCGAAGGCAAACAAAAGACTTTAGCCGCTTCGATCGCGGAAATCGAAGAGAAGATCGCGTCCGCCGAAATCGAACAGGAAGCCGAACAAAACGAACTTACGGCGGCGACCGCGCATCTTAAAAATGCGCGTGAAACGGCGGATGCGATGAGTGCGGAACTTGCCGGATTGAACAAAAATTCGGCGGACGCCAGAAACGAACGCGCCGCGCTCGAAATCCGGCAGACCGAAGCGATGACGAAACTTCGCAGCGTCAACGAGAATTGTTCGCACGAATTGAATCTATCGCTCGTCGAACTGGTTGAAACCGAAGAGATCGACGAAGATTTCGAGCTCGAAACGGCACGCGGGCGCGCGGATGATTTACGCGAAAAACTTGAAAATTTCGGCGCGATAAATATGCTTGCGCTCGAAGAATTGGCGGAAGCCGACGAAAGACTTTTGTTTCTGACTTCGCAGCGTCAGGACATTATTGACAGCATCTGGGCGGCGGAAGAAGCTTTGCGCGAGATCAAGGAACGCTCCCGCGAACGTTTCAAAGAAGCTTTCGAAGCGATCAACGCGAATTTTATCGAGTTTTTCCAGGAGCTTTTCGGCGGCGGGCGCGGCGAAATGACGCTGCTCGAAGCCGAAGACATACTCGAAGCCGGAATCGAAGTCGTCGCCCAGCCGCCGGGCAAGCGTCTGCAGAATATTCTGCTTCTGTCGGGCGGCGAAAAAGCGATGACCGCGATCGCGCTCGTGATGGCGATTTTCCGTTATCGCCCGTCGCCGTTTTGTCTTCTGGACGAAGTGGATGCGCCGCTCGACGATGCAAACGTCGGAAGATTTGTTGACAAAATTGCGCAAATGGCTGAAAGAACGCAGTTTATTGTCATCACGCATAACAAGCGGACGATGGAAGCGGCGCGTGCGCTTTACGGCGTCACGATGCAGGAAGCCGGCGTTTCAAAAGTCGTTTCGGTCAGATTTGAGTAGTTTTATGAAGAAATTTATATTTGCAGTTTTAATTTCGATCACGATTTCGAGCCTCGCGGTTTCGTTCCTTGCCCAGACGAAAAGCGCGGTCAAAAAGAACGTCAAACCGACGCCAACACCGACTCCGCAAATTTCTCCGACGCAGGTTCAGAAGGTCGAAGTTGAGCCGGTTAAAACGCCGACGAAAAAAAACGAGCGACCGGGGAACGGAAATACCTCGAACGGCAGTGCGCCAACCGGAAAAAAATACGTGCCGAAATATTTTTACGAATTTTCGCAGCCCGCGTTCGTCGTTTCAAAAGTTCAAATCGAGCATGACGAAAACGGAAACGGATCCATTTCGTTTATGAAAAGCATTTCGGATGAGGTAATTACCGACCCGATTTGGCTTTCGCCTGCCGCGCTCGAAAGAATCAACAATGCTTTGACCGCGCTGAACTTTTTTGATTCAACGGAAAGTTATCAATACGAAAAAGATTATTCGCATCTCGGCAATGTTACGATAAAAGTCAAAAAAGACGGGCGCGAGCGGGAAACGAAATTCAACTGGACGACAAACCCGGATGCCAAAGCGCTGGCGGACGAGTACCGCCGGATCAGCAATCAGTATATCTGGATGTTCGATATTAATCTGTCGCGTGTGAATCAGCCGCTCGAATCGCCGAAACTGATGGATATGCTTGACAGCTATATCAAGCGCAATGAAATTTCCGACGCGGCGCAGCTGGTTCCGTTCTTGAAGGAATTGGGCGACGACGAACGAATTCC
This sequence comes from Pyrinomonadaceae bacterium, assembly GCA_035536135.1. Lineage (GTDB taxonomy): Bacteria > Acidobacteriota > Blastocatellia > Pyrinomonadales > Pyrinomonadaceae > JAFDVJ01. The sequence goes on from DATLOR010000469.1 coordinate 16,608, forward strand.
GCTGATCGCCCGCAATCACGCGACAAAATTGATCAAACAAATCGATAAAGATAAAAAGTGAAAAGGTAACAAAGTGGAAAAGTGAAAAAGTTTGCGTTTCAAAAATAAACAAAACTTTCTCACTTTTCCACTTTTAGTCTTTTTCCCTTTTTCACTTTGTAAAACTGCCGTCATCGTCAATTTTCGGGGCGTTTGCGCCGAAATCGGCGATTGAAAGCTCGCGCACTTTGCGAATCGCGTCGCCGCTCGAATCCAGAACGGGTCCGCCGCGCCCCGTTTGTTTCCCGGCATAGATTTTTCCGCGCAAAAACTTTCCGTCCGGCGCGAGCTTGATCTCAAAGATCGCCGTCAGGGCGGTTTCGGCTTTGAGCGTGAACATCCCGTAGGTCGCGAAATTTCCCATCGAATAATTGATCAGACGGTCTTTGTAAATCTCCATTCCGCGCAGGACGTGCGGTCCGTGTCCGAGCACCAGATCGGCGCCCGCATCGATCACGGTGCGCGCAAAAAGCGGCAGATTTCCGCGCTTTTCGGTTCCGAGCATTTCCGTGCGGTTCGGAACGTGCTGCTGATCGACGCCTTCCGCGCCGCCGTGAAACGAAACGACGACCAGATCGGCTTTTTTGTTTGCCTGCTCGACCAATTGTTTGGCAAACGTTAGATCATTGACGTTCGGCACGATGTCGTTGTGCGCGAAACCGATAAACGCGATGCGTTTGCCTTTCGATTCGATAATGGTCATTGCAAACTGCAATTTATCGCTTCCGGCGTGTTTGATGCCGAGCGCGTCGAGCGTCTTGCGCGTGCTTTCCCTGCCGTACTCGCCAAAATCTCCGGCGTGATTATTTGCCAGACTTAAAACATCGAAACCCGCATTTTTCAACAGTTTGCCGTAGCGCGTCGGCACGCGGAAAGCAAAACAGCGCGTCGCGTTCGGCGGACATTTCTCGGTTTTTCCGCCTTCAAGAAGCGGACCTTCGAGATTGCCGAAAGCGATGTCGGCTTTCGATAAAATCGGCGTTACTTCTTTGAGAATATCCGCGCCGTCATTCGGCGGCAAAAACGTCTCGTCGATCGAGGTCGAACCGAGCATAATATCGCCGACCGCGGCAATTGTCAGCGGTTCTTTATCATTTGAGGCAGTCGGTGTCGGAGTTACTTTGGCGAGATTGGATGTTTCCTGGCTGCTGACCGTTTTCGGCTGGCAGGACAACGAAACAAAAACTCCGAAGGTCAAAGCCAGAATAATTATCAGATTTTCGCGTTTCAACATAAATTTCAAAAAACTTCCGCTTGCTTTGATGCAAAAAATTCGCCTTAATTTTGCTTGTCCGAAAGATTCAGCGACGTAACTTCGGCTTCTTTTTCTTTGAGCGGTTCATCGGGTTTCTCACGATTTAAAATTCCGTATAAAAGTCTGCCGTCACGCAGAAGATACCACGCCGCCGCGCCGTAGATAGCGGTCAAAAGCAGAAACCACGCAAAGTTTTTGACGTTTTCGCCCTTAAATTTACCGGTGATCGAGTCGTCCGATTTCTCTTTGTTCTCCGGCGTTTCGGGCGCGTTATAATTGCCGTTCGGCGAGATCGGCTGAACTCTGACCGGCGGATTCGGCTGAGTTGCGACATTCGCGTTTTTCGGATTCGCATCGATCTTCGGCAGAGTAAAAAGTGCCGGGATCGAACCGACCAAACCCAAAAAGGTCACCAGCGTCAAATACGCAAAATAAACGCCGCAGAGCCTGATTATCAACCAAACAACCTGATATTTGTTCATCTTAACTCCAATTCCCTGCAAAAAAGCGGAACGCGCCTTTTATCGTTCCGCATAAAAATCGTCACGGAATAAAAAGTTGTATAAAAATAAAATTCTCAATCTAAAATGTAAATCTTAAAATCTTGTTTCCCTTAAAAACTTAACCGGATAATCTCAACGACTATCAATAACCTGAGTATAATACCAAGCCGCTGAATTTAGTGCCAGTCGGACATTCCTATCCAACAATCTCTTTTCAAAATAGCAAAAAACCCGAAAAAAAATTCTAATTAAATGATAGTTGTTTCCGAAAGACGGTGCGTTAAGTAGTGACGTTCACTTTTTCAGGAGTTTGAAAATAATGTGCGGACGAAATCTGAGCCCCCGAATCGGACTTATTTTCGAATCCTCCGGAGATAAAATAAATGACCTTATAAACCCGCCAACTGAACCTCATCATTTAAGCCTTTCCGGGTCGGTCGGAAAGGCTTAAATTTTTACATTACGCAACGGAAAATATATTCGGCAGTAATTTGCTTGATCTGAGGCTTGACCGGGTTTTAAGACGTAACGGGCAATTTTGTAGTAAAGAAACGGCGCAAACAAAGAAGACGGCAGATTTTGAGCGAAAAAATTCGCGCTCGAAATTTCTACAGGAATTTTAATTCTGTTTCTCCTTCAGGCACCCACGATAGGACAGTGATATTGACGGGCGTCGTTCCGTAATTTTTAAACTTTAAATTCCACGTTCCGCCGTTGATCGCTTTGCCGTCCTCAACGGGACGCACGTCAATGAAAAATTCTTGCTGATCCGGTGCGACCTTTGAAACAACCGGGACGGTCAGAAATGCTTTCGAACCGTTATATTTGGTATATTGCGTTTCATTTGATCTTATCTCTGCCGGACGCTTTGAGGAGGTCGAACCGCCGTCCGTCGATTTAATGATAATTTCGCATCTCCCGCTTGCCTCGTACCATCCGCGCAGGACAAATTGCGAGAGTCCTTTTTCTCCGTTTTCACGCTTAGGCACAAAAAAGCTGATTTCAAGGTCTTTGGATAGGCTCGTATTGGTATTGCTGACTACATTCGGATTAGTTCCGACTTTGACGATTTTATGCGTAGTGCCGCTGCTATTAATTCCGCCCGGCGGGACAACACAATGCACTCCTTTTTCAAGTTCAATAAATTTTGAAAGGTCGTCCGTTCCGGCAAGCGCGTGAAGATGACCGTCCAAACCGAGAATGACGACGGCAGGTTTACCGATCTGATTTGCAGCGTGAAAAATATAATGAACTGCGTCGGCAACAGAGGCGCTCTGAAAATCGGTTTTGACGAGCACGATCCGATTCGGTGACGGTGCGATAAATTCATTGTTAAAAGCGGCGGCAGCGGCGGCAATGCCGGATTGCGGATTGCCGGTGCCGGGACTTGCGCCTAAATTTGTCCCGGCTATGACATTGCCGTAATTTTTTTTATTATCCCAACCAATGCCCTGCGCCGTCTGGTCCCAGACGCTGTGGATATTTGCTCCAAAAACCGTCTGTGCCGCGCCGATGTCGGAATCGATCAAACCGATGACAACGCCTGTTTGTTTCAAATTTTGATGCTCGTTGAGAAAACTGCGCGGTTTTGTTCCAACGTTTGAAAGGTCCTTCAGCGGCTTAAGGCGGATCGAAGCTGATAAATGATGAACATTCGGCGAATTATTGAGAGCCTCGAGAGCGTCGAGCCGCACCCGCGCGACACGTATTTTTCCGGTGTCTGAATGAACGTGCACTCCCGGCACGGAAATCGGTGCATCAACCGGCGCATTTTCGTCCAGATGGATAAAAACCCTGACCTCGGTCGAATTGCCTATTTCCGCCGGCGAAAAAGCCTGCGGTCGACGTTTGGGAAAAGGATTGATGATCCCCGGTTTATTAATTTTACCAAACTCATAGGCAACCAGAGCTAAAGTCGACGATAATTTATCTAATTGCATAGTTTTAATCTCCTTCCGATCAGATCGAAATATGTCATAAAAATATCAAGTCCGATTTCCGGTCTTTCTTGTCAGACTGCGCAGAAATGCGATGCTCGGTGCAAAAAAGAATTCTCCGCCTTTGAGAGTGACAAAACTTCTGAATTCGAACGAGCGCGGATCTTCGCTGCTTCCCCACGCCGGACACCATTTTTGTTTGCGTTCTTCGGTCTCTTGCGCGATCGACTCGTTTCGCCCGATGATCGGATCTAAACCGCTCAGATCTCTGCCCAGAAAGGCGGAAGTGTTCGCCCATTTTGTTTGAATAAACCCGAATTGTGCCGGGATACTGCTTTGAAAACACATAAACAACAACCCGACGTTTTCGGTCGGCTCAACGTCATTATCCGTTCGGCTGCCGTAAGTGATGCCGCGGCGCACGATCCGGCGCATCACTTCTTTTTCGATATGTTCGGATTCGCCGCGCGGATTCATCCGGCGAATATGCGCGTGATACGGGCATTTATTCCCGGTGTAGCTTCCGGTGTCTTTGTCGACATAATCAAAATTGTTGAAGTCTGTCAGCTTAACAGCTTGTTCGTTATTGAAACCCTTCAAATTAACCGCTTGTTCGTCGTTTGAGAGCATCACCGGAATTCCGTTTCGAAATCGCCCGACCACTAAGGCTCCGGCTTGCTCTTTTTCCTCGTTTGTCAGATTTTGTATTTCTTTTCCGGTCAATTCGGCAGTTAATTTATCTTTTTCATCCCGAAATCCCCTGACGTTTTGTTCCAGCTTGCGATACACGAGATAACTGCCGAAACAATCTACCTGGTCAACGAGCGGATCCTCTATTAAAACGAGTTTCAAAGGCGCAAACGAATCCCAGTTGCGGTAGCCGCCTTGTCGGGCTTCTTCCACGTCGGCTTGATAAAAAAACGGCTGGCTGATGCCGTCGCGGAAACCGAAATGTTCGATCGGTTCCTTAGTGTCTTTATCCCGCAGAACTTCCCCGTCCTGACGAAAGAAGGATATTTCGAGGTCTTCGAGCTTTCTGCACACCAGCCAGGTAACATCTCTTAACCTGTCTTCTTCGTTATCAGCCAGTAAAATCAAGGCGTGAATCTGGTTGCGAAAATTGTCTTCCCACTCGTCGCGGGATACATCTTTGAGCTCCATTTCACCGGCTGCCATTCCGGTCTTGAAGGAAATATCGATATTAGACGGCGTGCTTTCGTCGTCCGGATCCATTTCATCCTGCAAATTTCTTTCCCTGAATTTATCCAGCAGCGTTTCGTCGAATCCGAGTGCTTTGTAGCCTTCGGCACTCAGATAAAAGCCGCCGAAGATGCGACCCGAGATTTTGTTGATCTTGAACTCTTTCGTCTCGTAATGCTGACGCATTGCGCTCGTTACATAGCGGGCGGCGAATCCGGCGATCCATTCCCGAACTCCGTTAATTTTGTCTTCTGCGTCTTTGGGAAAAGTTAAAAATAAGTGAACGGCGTGGTTGCGCCCGTGCGACTTTAGAATATTGCCCTGAAGATTTGCCAGCATTCGTTGATATTTCGAATCTTCAGGGTTGATCGGTGATAATTCTTCGCTCAGGTTTACTGGTAATTGTTCATCCATATAAAGCCTCTTTGGTTATGAATTTAGAATATTAAGTGCCGCACTTATCGAATACTGCAAAGCCTCTGAATTATTTTCCTTGTCTGTTTTGAAACTACTATCAATTAATGTTTTCGACAAACGTTTACCCGCCGCAGGCATCAAGACGGTTCTGACATTTTTTAATTTTTCTTCTAAAGCGTCCCGTTCCTGCTGCGACTGTTCCCGCGAATATTGCGCGGCATCCGCCCTTTTTGTTTGACGGGCAATTTCCTCTTTCAGAGCCGTCTGAGTTTGCTGTGCGGGCAAACTGCTAAAGTAATACCCGAGGATCACAAAAAGAATCGGTTCGAGCCGCATAACGAGCGTAATATCGCTTAACGGTTTGAGCCAACCGAGTAAAGCCGCCGTGTATAAAAAAACGAAAATCAATGTCAGGACGATCATTATCCAATTTTTAAGAGAAAACATAGGTATTATTTTGAGCCGGATAAATTTTTTCTTGTAAATCTAACAATTTCGGAGTATAAATGCTACGGACAGTCGATTGTCAGAGCCCGATAGTAGATTTAAGAACGTTAACCCGAAACTAAATTATTCAAATCTTCGTTATATAACGCACCGGTTGAGTACGAAATCTATCAAGTGAAACAGAAGTTTTTAGCTAGCTTTAATTTCAGTGATTCCAGCAATGACGTTTAAATAATTCGATGGAAATAGTTTCTTGTAATACATCGCCGACTGAAATTACCGGCTTGTTGCTCGATTGGAGCAATGGCGACGAAATTGCTCTCGAGAAACTGCTGCCGCTCGTCGAAAGAGAACTGCACCGGCTGGCTCATTATCAGATCAGACGGCTGCGCCCCGGAAATACGCTTCAGACGACCGCTCTGATTAACGAAACATATCTTCGCCTGATAAATCAGAACCGGGTTGAATGGCAAAACCGGGCGCATTTTTTCGCGATTTCCGCCCAATTAATGCGGCGCATTTTACTAAATTACATCCGCGACCAGAAACGCATGAAGCGCGGCGGCAATGCAGTTCAGGTATCGCTTTCGGAAGCAACGATTATGTCGCCGCAAAAAACCGATGAATTGCTCGCGCTCGACGAAGCACTCGAAAAGCTCGCGGCATTTGACGAGCGAAAAAGCAAGGTCGTCGAATTAAGATTTTTCGGCGGTCTGAGCGTTGAAGAAACGGCGGAAGTTTTGAAAATATCTCAGATCACCGTGATGCGTGATTGGAATATGGCAAAAGCGTGGCTGGCACGCGAAATCAGAAATGACACCGAATGAATGGCAAAGCATCGAAACTATTTTCCATCAGGCTATTAATCTGAAGGGCGCGGCGCGTGAAAAATATCTTGCCGAAACCTGCGCCGGAAAAAGTTCACTGCTCCATGAAATCGAATCTTTGCTTGAGTCATACGAAAATCAAAGCGATTTTCTCGAACAACCGGCGTTTGAGATAGGAATGAAGGTTCTTGAAAATAATGCCGAAATCGATCTGACCGGTCAGGAAATAGGTTTTTATGAAATCCTTTCAAAACTCGGCAGCGGCGGAATGGGCGATGTTTATTTAGCCGAAGATAATAAGCTGAACCGCAAGGTCGCGCTCAAATTTCTCTCCGGCGCGCTCGCCGATAATAAATGGGCGAAAAGACAACTCGTCAAAGAAGCGCAAGCCGTCGCGATGCTCGATCATCCGAATATTTGTACGGTTTACGGCATCGAGGAGATCGGCGAACACACGTTTATCGTGATGCAGTACATTCAGGGCAAAACGCTCTCGGATTCGATTCGCGACCATTCAATTGATGAAAAACAATTCCTTCAAATAACTCAACAGATCACGGGCGCGATTGCCGCCGCGCACGAACAGGGCATTATTCATCGCGACATCAAAGCCGGAAACATTATGATTACACCGGGCGGTCAGGTTAAAGTACTGGATTTCGGACTGGCAAAAATCATCAAGCAATCGGAAAATCTCGGCGCGGATCTAAGCCTTATTTCGCAAAAAGGTTTAGTGGTCGGAACGATCGCCTATATGTCGCCCGAACAGCTCAGGGCGGAAAATTTAGATTACCGGACAGACATTTTCAGCCTCGGCACGATTTTCTACGAGCTGATGGCGGGCAAACATCCGTTTTTGGAAAAAAGCGATGCCGAAACCATTTCCGCCATCCTCACAAAACAGCCCGAGCCGATCATGACGATCCAGAACGGCAACTCGGCGGAGTTTAACCGGCTGATCAAAAAATGTCTGGAAAAAAATAAAGATAAAAGATATCAATCGGCGGTCGAATTAACTTTGGAACTGCAAAACCTGCAGGAAAAAAGTCTCCTAAAGACAAAGAAGATAAACGGTTTAAGTTTTCTGATCGCATCGGCGGCGATCGTCATTCTGATATTTCTCGGTTCGATCATTTATCAGCGCGCGACCAAACCGCGCACTTTGGCGATCCTTCCGTTCATCAATCAAACCGCCGATCCGAATAACGAATATATCACCCGCATCGCCGAAACGCTTTTTAATAAACTCTCTGATTCCTCGCAGCTGAACGTCAAACCGCTGACACTTGTCGAAAATTACAACGCCGACGATATTAACCCGGTTGAAATCGGAAAAACTCTCGATGTCGAAGCAATTCTGACCGGCAGAATAATAATGCGGGACAATCAGCTGGTGCTTGAAACAAAGCTGATCAATACTTCTGACGGCATAGAACTGATGAAGGAAGACAGTATTCTCAAAGAATCTGAAGCCTTAAATATCCAAAATAATATCTCCGAAAAGATAATTTCCAAACTTCAATCGCCGCTCAGCAGCAACAACAAAAAGTATCACAGCACCAACGAGACGGAAAATCCGCAGGCTTACCAATATTATCTGCAAGGTCTGAATTTCTGGAAAAACAGAGGGGACGAGAAAAAAGACAATCTCAAATCGGCGCGCGATGCCTTTTTTAACGCCATCCAAATTGACAAAAATTATGCGCGGGCATATACCGGATTAGCCTATATATATATCGTGAAACCCTCGGTCAATTTTCAGGCGATGCGTCCCGAAGAAGCGATCAAACTTGCTAAAATTAACGCTGAAAAGGCAATCGAGCTTGACGAAAATCTTTGCGAAGCACATGCCGCGCTCGGAGCCATTCTGACTAAATATGAATGGAACTGGACTCAAGGCGAAAAGGAATATAAGCGTGCCATCGAGTTAAATCCTGATGTTGCACAGACTTATTACTGGTATTCGGAATTTTTAGCGGTAACCGATCGCCATGACGAAGCACTTGAAATGAGCCGCAAAGCACAAGAATTAGATCCTTCCGTCCCGATAATGCGGTTAAATGTCGGTCGCGTTCTATACTTTGCGCGACGTTTCGAGGAAGCTGAAAAACTGCTGACCGCTGCCGTCGAAGAATTTCCTAAATATAAGCCATTAAAAAATATGCTTGGTTTTGTTTATCTCCAGAGGCAAAAACAGGCTGAAGCTTTAAATATTTTTGAGGAACTGCAAGCCAACAATAAGGCTTACACTGCCGCGCTCGGCTATACCTACGGGAAAATGGGTAAAAGAAAGCAAGCTCTCGAAATGTTGAACGAGCTGGAAGAGATGGAAAAAAAAGATGACTATCTTCCGGCTCACGAAAAAGCGCTTATTTATATTGGTCTCGGTGAAAAAGACAAGGCTTTGGCAGGACTTCAAAAGGCTTATCAGGTATCTTTTTTCGGTCTTGTAAGCTTGAATGTCGATCCGATCTATGACGATCTACGCTCTGACGAGAGATTTCAAAAGCTGATCGAACACATAAATCTCGCGAAGCCGTCCGAAGCCCGGTAATTTTAGTTTTTAATTGATTTTAAAATATTTTTGAGTTTTTGAGCAACGGCTTCGGCTTTGAAACATTGTGCGCGGCGCGGGTCAAGCAGCTGCGCTGTCAAACGCACTATTTCAAGCGGCACATTTCGCCTTAAGATCTTCGGGATAAAATCTTCGGTGACAGCCGGCAGTTCGCCTTCAAATAAAAGATAGATCATCGCGCCGAGCGCGTAGAGATCAGCCGTCATCGCCGATTTCTTAAAAAGATTCTTATAGATCTCGGGACATTTAACGGTCAGAGTGCTCCAGAGCACCGGGTCGGGTTGATCGACCGGGCACGCTCCTTCAAAATCCAAAGGTCGCAATTGACCATTTCCGGTGACGATCAAATTAGACGGCTTGCAGTCTCTCCAAACCCAACCTGCCGAATGAATCCGCGTCATTATTTCCGACAACTCGACGGCATATTTGATTGCCCGGGCAATGCTCATCCGTCTTTTTCTTTTTCTCAAAAAAAGGTGTAGATTTTCGCCTGCAATAAATTCGGTGACAAGATAATAATTTTTCCCGGAGCTAAAGGACGAATAAATTTGCGGCACATCGACTCCCGCCGCCCGGAGAACTTTGAGCACCGACTCTTCGTGTTCGACTCGCCAGTAACCGTCGCGCCCGTCCCAACTAACTTCCCCGTTTTTTCGTCCTTCCTTGATCAGGCAGAGGCGCGGCGCCGCGGCAGAGCTTAAATCGACGCCCTGATAAACGCCGCCTTTGCCGCGCTGGGCTAAAGCGCGAAAAATTTTGAAATTTCCCAGCGGCGAATCCTGCGCCGCGTTTTTTTCCTGCGCGACCGGAAACGGATTTAAAACCCAGTCCGGATAAGGCTTTTCGGAATCGCGCACGTCAGGGATCAGATTTCCCTGGGGATCGTGCATCGCCATCCCGCAAGTACCGTCCGAATGTTTTATTTCATTTGCTCGAAACGAGCCGTAACGATAATGCACACAGCTTCCGGGCGCGAATTTCAAGTCGTAAGGCACGGACGGAGCCGGAATGCGGTCGGTCATTCGGTGAAGCTGCTGCGCAAAATAAACGGCTTGCTCGTCGTTTTGCGGATAAACCGTGATAAATTTTCCGATTTGCGTGTAATCGTAATAAACGCCCGAATTTATTTTTCTAAGCTCTTTAAGGGAAATAGGAGCTTTGTAGTAAGCCTGCTGCTCTTTTAAGAATGGCGCAACGGCTTCAAAAACAGCCGTCGCCGTTAAGATCGTTGCCGAAATGTGAAGTTTCCAGCCCTGCTGCGCATCCGCCGGTCGGCGTAAACGGCTGTATCTCCAGATCGAGTTTTTTGGAATTACGGGAAGATACCGGCGGCAAAGTTCCTGCCAGCGAAGATTTAAAGATTCAGCCAAATTTAATGACGATTCGGCTTTAAATTTGGCTGAACTGGTAATGTTATTGCTTTTTTGAATGACCGCCTTCACAAAAGTAAATCTACGCCTCCCGCTCTAAATTACGCCTTTCATCGAAACCGGATTGACCGGACTATTCGTCTTGAACGGGAACCGTAAAGTCCACACTATCTCCGACACCAAGCGCCATATCTACATCGTCAGCCGATTCATCAGAAACAGTAAAATCCAAGGTATCTCCGACACCAAACTCCATATCGGGACCGTCAACCGACATCGGTCCGCAGTTTCCGTTTCCGATCAGATAGGCGCGGGCTTTATTCCTTGAAACACTTTCCCCGGTGTGGCACTCCGGTCGGAGTCGGGCTAATGCGTCTTCGTGCAAAAAGCCCTTTTCATCCGTAGCAAATATCACCATATAGGGCTCCCATTCGGCTGCCCCGCCAAGAATTGCCGCCACCGCTTTTTCCTGAAGATCATTAGCCGTCTGCGATGTTTTACCGTCATCGGATGCCTCTTGTTCCAGTTTGATTTTTTCCTGTATTCTTTTAATGTTATCTCTGATTCTAAATGCCATATTTTTCTCCTCTTATTTATTTAGATTTGCGGTCAATAGCATACGCACCGCATTCGCCGCAAATATATCATTCGAGCTAAAGATTTTTATTTTGTTTGGTATCAGACAGAAATGGTATCACTGAACCATATTTTTATTAAGCCGGGATAAACCCAAAAGAAAATGGATTTCAAAGCTGAATAAATCTTCATACTTTGAAATCCATTTTCCCCGTTTACGGGCTTTCCTTAAGGCTAAAATATCGTTTATTCGACCGTCACGGATTTTGCCAGGTTGCGCGGCTGGTCAACGTCGCAGCCTCTGCGGACGGCAATGTAATAAGCCAGGAGCTGAAGCGGGACGACCGACAAGATCGGCGCAAGCAGATCGGAAACCTGCGGAATTTCGACAACATAATCGGAAACGATCGAGCTCATCTTATCGCCTTCGGTCAGGATCGAAAAGATAATGCCATCACGCGCCTTTACTTCGACAATATTCGAATGCGTTTTTTCGTAACGCAATTCGCTTCCTTCGTTCCCCTGTTCGCGGGTGTTGATGATCACGACGGGCAGTTTTTCGTCGATCAACGCATTCGGACCGTGTTTCATCTCGCCCGCCGGATATCCTTCGGCGTGAATGTAGGAAATTTCCTTGAGTTTTAGTGCGCCTTCGAGGGCGACCGGAAAATTGATTCCGCGTCCGAGATAAAGAAAATCCTGCGAACGGAAAAACTCTCTGGAAAGTTCTTCGATCGAATCGGCATCACTCAGGATCTCTTCGATTTTCAGCGGAAGCTCGATCAATTCCTGCGCGTGTTTTTTAACCTCGGCTTCGCTCAGTTTTCCGCGCAGCTCGCCCAAATAAAGCGCGAAAATATAGAGCGCAATGATCTGCGACGTAAAGGCTTTGGTCGAAGCGACGCTGATTTCGGGTCCGGCGTGCGTCAAAATGGTGCCGTCGGCTTCGCGCGTGATCATCGAGCCCTGCACATTGCAGATCGCCATTACTTTACAGCCCGCGCGTTTCGCTTCGCGCATCGCGGCGATCGTGTCGGCGGTTTCGCCCGACTGCGAGATGACGATCAATAAATCCGATTCGTCCAGAACCGGGTTGCGGTAACGAAATTCCGAAGCGTAATCAACTTCGACGGGCACGCGCGCCAATTCTTCGAGCATATATTTGGCGGCGGTTCCGGCGTGCCAGCTCGTTCCGCAGGCGGCGATCTTGGTCGAACGCACGGCGCGGAAATCGTCTTCGGAAATGTCCATCTGGTCGAGATAAACCTTGCCCGTATCTAAGCTGACGCGCCCGCGCACGGTATCACGAACGGCACGCGGCTGTTCGTAGATTTCTTTCAAAAGGAAATGTTTGAAGCCGCCTTTTTCCGCCATGATCGGATCCCAGGTGATGCGCTGCTGCTTGGGTTCGACGACGTTTCCGTCAAAATCCGTGACGCGCACGGAATCTTTCGTCAAAACGGCAATTTCCTTTTCGCCGAGATAAAAAACGTCGCGCGTGTGCTGTAAAATCGCGGGAATATCGGAAGCGACGAAAAATTCACCGTCGCCGAGTCCGATGACAACCGGCGGACCTTCGCGCACGGCGATGATCTTGTCGGGTTCGTCGGACGAAATCATCGAAAGCGCGAAAATTCCCTTTAATTGCTGGACGGATTTTCGCACCGCTTCTTCAAAATTCAAACCTTCTTTCTGATGCTCTTCGATCAGATGCGCGACGATTTCCGTGTCGGTTTCGGTCTTGAATTCGTGACCTTTCGCTTTGAGCATTTCCTTTAAGGTCAGGAAATTTTCGATAATTCCGATATGCACGACGACGATCTTGCCCGTACAGTCGCGATGCGGATGCGCATTTTCCTCGGTCGGTCGCCCGTGGGTCGCCCAGCGCGTATGCCCGATGCCGTAATTTCCGTCCAGCGGATTCAAACGGATCGCTTCTTCGAGATTGCGAAGTTTTCCTTCGGCACGGCGCAGCGAAAGTTTGCAATTTTCATCCACAACGGCAATCCCCGCCGAATCATATCCGCGATATTCCAATTTCCGCAGCCCGTCGATAATCAACGGCACAACTTGTTTATTTCCAACATATCCAACAATTCCACACATAATTTTTTAAATATTAAATCGAATGATAAATTTCGTGAACGACAATTAAAATTGATTCTTCTTCTGTCGCTTTAAATCCTACCTCTCTCAGTTCATCTGTATATTTTGAAAGAGCCGCCCGGTTTTTGCGAAATTCAAACGGCGTGTCGGCGTAAAGCAAAACGATTTTATCGGTGTCAGTTTTGCCGTCTGCCGAAAGATAAAGACCTTTGATGTTTTTTATCACGGTACAGCCGCCGAAGGTTTCCAGAAACTCGTTTTCAAAGGCGCGTCGGGCGTTACGATAAACTCGTTCCGGCAAATCGGGAAGGTAGATTTCAATTCTTGCTCTCGCGGATAAAGGCAATGATTTTCTCCTTTCGCTTCGTGAAGTTTTTCATTTTCGACAATGCTTCTGCACCCGTGATTTTTTCGGGTTTTGAAGAAGTTTTAGCTTTTTTCTCCGTTTTTTCGCGCTTCATAAAATTCTTTAGGACGTTTGATTGTTCAGCTCCGGCGTTCCGGATTTTTCGTCTTCCGTTTCGAGCAAATTCTTTTTCACTTTGGCAGGGACGCCCACGACCAGAGTGTATGGCTCAACGTCTTTGATGACGACGCTTCCCGCGCCCGTCATCGCGCCGTCGCCGACTTTGATCGGCGCGACGAGCATCGTGTTTGAGCTGATTTTCACGTTGTTGCCGATGGTCGTCGCGTGTTTGTTCTTGCCGTCGTAGTTGCAGGTGATCGTGCCTGCCCCGATGTTGGTTTTTTCGCCGATCGACGCGTCGCCTAAATAAGTCAGATGGCTCGCTTTCGAGCCACGCCCGAGCACGGTTTTCTTGAGTTCGACGAAGTTTCCGACCTTTGATTTTTCTTCCATTTTCGCTTTTCCGCGAAGATGCGCCATCGGTCCGACCGTGCATTGGTTGCCGACTTCGGAATCGGTAATCACGCAATTATCGAGGATTTCAACGCCGTGACCGACTTTTGAATTAGTGATGCGCGTTCCGCTTCGGACTGTGCAGCCGTCGCCGATCTCGCTCGTGCCTTCGATCGAAACATTCGGAAAAATAACAGTGTCGCGTCCGATCTGCGCTTCCGCGCTGACGTAGGAATTATTCGGGTCAATGAACGTCACACCGTAATCGAGCATCAGTTTTTTGATCACGCGGCGGCGCAGAACTCTTTCCAGATCGGCGAGCTGGACACGGT
>DATLOR010000470.1:0-16600 GCA_035536135.1 Pyrinomonadaceae bacterium
CCTCGCTCCGAAAAGTCGTTTTGTTCGTGTAATAAAGCCCGACGGGAACGATCTGCAGATCGAGCGACGAGGGATCTTTGCCGCTCGAAACCGCACCGAGTGCAATTCGCGACGCGCCCGTTTTGAGCGGCTGAAGCTGCGGTTTGTCGTGCGAAACGCCTTCCGGAAAGATCGCGATCGCGCCGCCCTTTTTCAAAAGCTCGCGGGCGACCGAAAATGTTTCCTGATTTTTTGAAACGTCCGCGCCCGAATCCTGTTGGCGGTAAAGCGGAAGCGCGCCGACCGTGCGAACGAGATAGCCGATCACCGGCATTTTAAAAAGCGTCGATTTCGCAAGAAAAGCGATTTTTCGCGGCAGGGCGATAAACAAAAGCGCCGGATCGATCAGCGCATTCGGGTGATTGCTGACAAAAATTATCCCGCTTTTTTCCGGCAGATCTTCGGAGTTAAAAAGCTCGATCTTCTTGAAAAAAATGCTGATCCCGACCCCGAAAATAAAGTGAATCAGCCATAGAGAAAAAGAGCCTCGACGATGCAGGATCACATCTCCGAGGCGCAGTTTTTTGACTTCAGTCTTCATAAGTGAAAAGTGCAAAGTAAGAAGTCAGAATAAAAGTTTTCACTTCTCACTTCTTACTTCTCACTTAACTAAATTTCGTGCCGGTTCGTCATTGCTTTGTCCATCGTCACTTCGTCGACGAATTCCAGATCGCTTCCGACGGGCATACCCATCGCGATCCGCGTCACGCGCACGCCCAAAGGTTTGAGAAGCCGCGCAATATAATTTGCCGTCGCTTCGCCCTCGGTCGTCGGATTCGTCGCAACGATCACTTCTTTGACCTCGACACCTTCATTATTATTCGGCATCAAACGCGGAAGCAGATTCGCGAGCATCAATTCGTCGGGACCGACGCCGCGAATCGGCGACAGACTGCCGTGCAAAATGTGATACAAACCTTTGTAGGAACGGGTTTTTTCGATCGCGACGAGATTATAGGGTTCTTCGATAATGCAAATCTGCGAGCGGTCGCGGGTCGGCGAAGAGCAGTACATACACGGATTGACATCCGTCATATTGTTGCACACGGAACAAAAAACGATTTTTTCCTTGACCTCGCGCAAAGCATCGATGAAGTTTTCGACTTCCGTGAGCGGACGACGCAGGATATGAAAAGCCAATCTTTGCGCCGATTTATGTCCGATTCCGGGCAGACGTTTAAATTCGTCAATCAATTTGGCGACGGGTTCTGAATATTCAAGCATTTTAATTTTGGATTTTAGATTTTGGATTTCGGATTGTTTCGGTCTTGAAATTTGCCAACCTAATGCAGTTCGCAAATTTCAATCCAAAATCGACAATCTAAAATCCTAAATCCAAATTACATCATTCCGGGCGGGAGCATTCCGCCGAGCTGTCCTTTGAGTTTTTCTTCGACCTTGCGGCGGGCTTCGCCGAGTGCCGCCATGGTCAGATCCTGAATCATTTCAACGTCGCCGTCTTTGACCAGATCGGGTGAAATAACGAGTTCGAGCACTTCGAAATCGCCGCGCATTTTGACCGTCACCGCGCCGCCGCCCGCCGAAGCGTCAACGACCGTTGTTTTCATTTGTTTGCCCATTTCTTCCTGCATTTTCTGGGCTTGTTTCATCATCGAATTCATATCGAATCCGCCTGGAAATTTCATAATTTTTTACACTTCCTTTTATAAATTATTTCAAACAAAACTGTTTGATTATTATAGCATTTCAGCCGCCCGATTGTCTTTCAAACTGTAAAAAAGTTCCGCGCGGCTTACTGCATCTTGCCCGCACGAAATCGCAGAAAAATCTGCCAGCCCTGATGATTCGTGCCGCCGTAAAATGAACTGAGCGACGACGGATTCTGATAAAAGGTCGCTTGCGCGCCGAGTCCGATGTTCAGATTTTTCTTTTGATAGATCTCGCGCAGATAACCGAGCGCATAGGCACCGACCCAGAAATTCCCTTCGGGATGCGGCGCGGGCAAAACGAGTTCGTGACTGTTTTTCTGGACTCTTTCAACGCGCCCGAAAACCGAGTTTTTGTAAAAATCGTAATTGCTTTCAAAAAGAAACGCGTTCGTTCGTTCGCCGTTCCCGTAATTTTGTCCCCAGACGAAAGAATTCGCCCAGTTTTTGTTTTCACTGAAATTTTTGTTGTAAATCACCGACGCCGTCGTGCGCCGCAAGATTTTCAGTTCGGGTTCCGACGGCTCGGGATTTTTCAGGTATCCGTGCGAGATTTGAAACGCCCAGTTTTTGTTCGGATTCCACGAAACGCGCGCGCTGAACGAATTTAATTTCGGCGCGTCGAAATTCCAGCGGTTTTCGTCGGGCTCAGTTCCCTTAAAAGCCGAAGCCTCGAATTTGAACTTTCCGAAACTGTAACCGGCGGTCAGAACGCCCCACGTAATATGCGTCGAATCCTGCCAGTGATGCCCGATCGGCGCATCCGGGTTGTTCATCGCCGAAAGACGGTGCATAAAAGTCGGCGGTCCGAGCGCGGGCTCACCCGGGTAACCCGCGTAGAAATAAAACGATTGTTTGTCGTTGATCTTGTAGGAATAGCTCGCCGAAAGCTCCGAGAAAAAATCGTGCGGATGCTGGCGGTCGTGGATCTGACGCCCGCGGTAAAGCTCGCCCGATTGATAAAGCAGCGGGTAACCGAAACCGCGTTCGATAACGGGGTCGAGACTCATCATCGCCCGGAAACCGAATTGCGATTTCTTCGTCAGAGGCTTTGAATACATCAGCATAAACATCGAAGGCGCGTCGAATCTGGCGTTGTCGCCGCGCCCTGCGACGGACAAATCGCGGTCGGTATTGATGTTCGTGTAGCGCAAAAACATATTGCCGTGAAACATCAGCATCGAGCCGTCCTTGAACATCTTCATCGTCGCAAACATCGGCGAAGATTCGGGAACCCAGGCGGTTCCCGAACTCTCCTGCGTCATCGGCGTATTGATGTCGGTGATCGCCGACATTTGGCTGTGATTATGCGTCATTCCCGGCATATTCATATCCGACATTTCATCCGGCTTTTTGTCGGGCATTTTCATGTCCTTCGGCATTTCATCGGGCTTTTTATTTTCGGGCATTTTCATATCCGGCATCTTTTTGTCTGCCGGCATTTCCATGTCCTCGTCCGCGCTGTGCACGTGTTCGGTTTTTTCGGCGGTTTTAACGCTTTCGCCCGGTTTGATGCCGACGAAAATATTTCCCCACATTCCGCCTTTGGCGTGTCCGCGCACCGAGCAGAAATATTTATACGCGCCGTCTTCCGTGGATTGCAGAACGATTTCTTCGGCTTGATAATTTCCGTCTTCGGATTTCGGCGTCAAGGTCGTACTGCCCGCCGTTCCGCCCGCTTCGACGGCGACGGCAAATTCGCCTTCGACATGTCCGAAACGCACGTCGTGACGCATATCCTCATCTTTGTTGACGAACAAAATCTTCAAAGTCGCCCCCGTCGGCACGGCTAAGATCGGATTCCGCACGCCTTGAATGCGATACGAGAGCATATCGTCTTCGGGACCGGTCAAAACGACGAGGCGAATTTCTTTTTCGGTAAAAGTTAAAGTTTGATTGTCTTTTTTGCCGAGCGTTCGTCCCTTTTCGAGTTCGATCAGCTCGGCTAATTTAATAGTTTTCTTCGCGCTTGAAACAAGCGAAAAGGCTTGATGCGCAAAAGCGTTGGCGCTGAAAACGAGCGCGAAAAATAATAGCAAAATGATTTTTTTCACTGGTAAAATCTCCAAGTTTATAAACAATTCCCAGACCGCGAAATATACTAAATACACGGAAAGTCAGGCTAAAGATCGTTTAGCGTCTTTCGCGTTTTCGCGGTTAATTAGATTTATGATTGAGCTTATTACTTTACGCAGCGGGTGGAGCGCGTGGAGATTTTAAGTTGTAGAAAGAATCGGAAAGATAAAAAGGCTTTTCAAAATAAACGACGGCGGGCGAAACAATCGACGAAACCGCTTTAATTTCAACCTGCGAAAGAGGCGAAACAGCCGCCTGTTTCTCAAATTTTATCGTTTCGGATTTTGAAAAAACCCGCGGCGCGGGCTGAATGCAATGGCATTCGTCATTTGAATCGAGCGCTGAAACTTTTTCCGGCGAATCCATTTTCTGCGCGGTTTCCGCGTGCTCATGACACGACGAATTTTGCGTTTCGGCTTTTTCCGCGTGATGCGTGCAAACGCAAGCCGCAACCGAAGACACGAGAAGAGACAAGACGATCAAAAAACCGACTGTAATTTGTTTTGATTTTTTCATCCCTCTCAGCATCATTTCATTTTGCCCGAACTATTTAACCTTAACACCCTGACCGAATCCATTTCAATTTCAAAAACAAATTTCACCCGTAAAAACCCGCATCAAACAGCGGCTTTCCGCGAGGCTGAAATCATTCTACAACCTGACACCAGGGGTCAGGTCAAGCACAGATTCAAAAAATTTCATACCAAAGTTAGTGGTTCCTCACTTGCTTTTTAAAATCAACTGCATTACAAATAAAATTCATGCACATCGAATGGACACCGAACACCAGCCAATCGCCGTATCTGTTTCGCCAAGCCGCTGAATGGAGGGGCGTGAGAGTTCATCGCGCCAAAGTTTTGCCCGGCAGAATGCTTGAACATACGGCGAATTGTCATGAGGTCAACATTTCGATTTCGGGCAATCTTGTTACCCAAAAAAGTTCGTCAACCGGCAAGACCGTGATCACCAAAGGTGGCGCGGGAAATCTTTGCATAACGCCTGCCGGACAGCTTATCGGCGCGTACTGGGAAAAACCGCTCGACAATATGGGAATTTTGCTGATGCCGGATTTTGTCAAAACGACAGCGCTCGAAAATCGCTTTTCCGCCGATTTTGAGTTCAAGGAAATTTATCAGGATAAAGATTCTTTGATCCAGCAGATCGGTTTCGCACTGCTTGCCGAATCAAACGCCGGAACGCCCGCCGGAAAACTTTACGCCGATTCGCTGATTCAAACGCTGACGCTTCATCTTTTGAAAAATTACAGCAACGCCGCGATGGTTCAGGAAAATCTGGGCGGCGGACTTTCGGGCTATCGTCTGCGCCGCGTGCAGGAATTTATCAACGAAAATTTAGAAGAAGATCTGAGTTTGGCGCAGCTCGCGGAAGTCGCCGATCTGAGCCAATTTCATTTTGCCCGCGCCTTTCGCAAATCAACCGGACAAACGCCGCAGCAATACCTGATGCAGCAGCGCATCGAACGCGCCAAACAGCTTTTATCAAAAGATGATCTGCCGATTGTCGAAATCAGTTTGCGCACAGGTTTCAAAAATCAAAGCCATTTCACGACGCTTTTCCGCAAATTCACGAAATTCACGCCGAAGCTCTGGCGCGAAATGAAACTCGCTTAAAATGGAAAACGGAAAACGGATAATTTAAGAAATATAGCATTATCCATTTTCCATTTTCCGTTTTCCATTTTCTAAGCATTTTCAGAACATAAATAGCAAACAGCCGTAAGATTTTCACTCGTAGCATTTTCTAAAATCGTTTCAGACTAAAAAAAGTCTGGGGAGATTTAAGGGAATGAAACGAATATTTTTGAGCATTTTTGTTATTTTAACGGCATTGGCAGTCAGCATTTCGGCGCAATCGGCGGCAACGCAGCGGACGTTTGAAAAAGGCATCGGTCTGGCAAACGAGGGAAAATTTGAAACGGCACTCGTTGATTTCAAAAAATCTTTGACGCTTGCCGAGATCGAAGACGCGGATGCGGATTACCGCGCGAAAATTCATTTCAACATCGGCGTTTGTCTCTATCGTTCGAAGCAGAGCGAAAAAGCCGTGAGCGAATTTGAAGAAGCGATCAGGCTCGCGAAAGGCGATTACGAAAAATCGTTTTACGCGCTCGGAATGGCTGAGGCGGAACTGAAAAATTGGCAAGCCGCCGAAAAAGCCTTTCGCGGCGCGATTCGGCTGAATAAAGGCAACGGCGAGGCGTGGTTCGATCTCGCGTTCGTCTATCTCGCAAAGAAAGATTACGAATCCGCCAAAATGGCATTTCAAAAATCGGTCGAATTAAAATCGGTCGCCTCGCCGATCGGGCACAACAATCTCGGCGTGATTCTGGCAATCGGCGGCGACATCGATTCGGCAATGAAGGAATTTGAAGCGGCTTTGAAAAAATCGAACGGAAAATTCACGGTCGCCGAACGCAATTTGCAATTCTGCAAATCGCTGGGGCAAAATTTCACACAGGATTTGGTGGCAAATTTGGAATTCGGCAAATAATTTTTGCCACGAATGGCACGAATTTCACGAATAAAAATTAAAGATAATTCGTGAAATTCGTGTTATTCGTGGCTAATTTAAGGAGAAAAACATGGAAAAACAAAACGATGTGATGGCGATCTTAAAACTTTACGAACTCAGGCGCGAGCCGGAAATGCGCGCGGCGCGGCAATGGTATTTTTCGCAGTTTTCGCCGAAATCGGCGATGGACATTATCGCGCTTTTTCGCGGGGGAGAGCGTGCGAGCGCGAATTTTCGGATGATAACTTCGTATTGGGATATGGCTTCGGCGTTCGTTCTGAACGGCGGGATCGACGAAAAGATGTTTTTCGATTCGGGCACCGAACATATTTTCGTTTACTCGAAAATCGCGCCGTTCTTAGCCGAAATCCGCCAGCTGTTTCACGAGCCGGATTTCCTGCTAAACCTCGAAACTCTGGCAATGAAAGCCCCGAACATCGAAGCCAAACTCGAATCAAGAAAACGTCTCGCAACGCTCTGGACGATCGAAGATAAAGAACTTTCGGCGGGCGAAAACGCCTGACTTGGCGAGCGCTGCGAAAAACTTTGCGAACTTTGCGGATAAGATAAATTTTAACCGCAAAGTTCGCAAAGTTTCACGTGAAGAACCCGAGAGAAAGCCGGTGTCCTCACGAAGATTTTTATCCGCGTTCATCTGTGATAATCTGTTGTTTCACCGATGAAAAAATACGTCATCAAACGCGACGAAGGCTCTCTGCCCGAAAAACTCACTCGTTACCGCGAGGAATTGAACGCCGAACAATTTCGGGTCGTCACGGCGAAACCGAATGCCGCGCTCGTCGTCGCGGGCGCGGGAACGGGCAAAACCCGAACAATCACTTACCGCGTCGCCTATTTGATCGAACAAGGCGTTTCGCCCCAAAAGATTCTGCTCGCAACGTTTACCAACCGTGCCGCGCGTGAAATGCTCCGGCGCGTTGAAAGTCTGACGGGTTCGCAAAACGTCCATCGCGTTTGGGGCGGCACGTTTCACCGCATCGCCAATCTGATCCTGCGCCGCCACGCGGTTTCAATCGGTTACGATTCGAATTATTCGATTCTTGATTCCGAAGACGCGAAGGAATTCGTCAACGTCTGCATCGACGAAGCCGGGATCGACACGAAAGCAAAGCGTTTTCCGAAAGCGGAAGTCATCCAGGACATCATTTCCTACGCGAACAACACCGACCGACCGATCGAGAACGTGATCATCGGCAAATATCCGTATTTCGAGATGCTCACACAGCAGATCAAGCGCGTCGATCTTATCTTTCAGGAGCGCAAAAAAGAGCGGAACGTGATGGATTACGACGATTTGCTGCTTAATTGGAAACGCCTTTTAGTTGAAAAACCCGACATCGCCGATCTTTACGCCGAACAGTTCGAGCACATTCTCGTTGACGAATATCAGGACACGAACCGCCTGCAAGCCGAAATCATTGATCTTCTGGCGGTCAAACACCGCAACGTGATGGTCGTCGGCGACGACGCGCAAAGCATTTTCGCGTGGCGCGGTGCGGAATTTACGAACATTTACGAATTTCCCGAACGTTACCCGGAAGCCGATCTTTACAAACTTGAAACCAATTATCGCTCGACACCAGAAATCTTAGGTCTGGCGAATACATCGATTGCCAACAATCGCCGCCAGTTTCCGAAAATGCTTCAAGCCGTGAAAAAATCGCGCGATTTCAAACCGGCGATGGTTCCCTGTTCAAATGTCGAACAGCAGTCGGCGTTTATCGCTGCGCGGATTTTGGAATTAAGGGACGAAGGCGTAAGTTTGGAAGAAATCGCCGTAATGTACCGCTCGCATTATCACAGTTTGGAATTACAGCTCGAACTAACGCGCCGCAATATTCCCTACCGCGTGCAATCGGGTGTCAGATTTTTCGAGCAGGCGCATTTAAAGGACGTGATTTCTTATCTCAGGATAATCGTCAATCCACGCGACGAACTCGCCTGGAAACGAATTTTAAAGATGATTCCGAGCGTCGGCAATGCAACGGCGAATCGGATTTACGAGCGTTTGGCTTATGCGGAAAATCCTGTCGCGCTCATTAAGTCAGTACCGCCTGCGTTAGCGGGTGGCTCAATCGCGACCGGTAAACCACCCGCTAACGCAGGCGGTACTGACCTTTTTTCCAAGCTCCGTAACAAACAAGCATGGCAGGATTTCATCAAACTGCTCGAATTATTAACCACGGACGAAAACCGCAATAATCCCGCGAAACAGATCGAACTGATCTTGACGAACGGCTACGAACAGCATTTGCAGGAGACTTTCGAGAACGCCGAAGCGCGGGTTGAAGATTTGCGCCAGCTTGTTTTATATGCGAGCCGTTATGATTCGACCGAAAGTTTCCTCTCCGAGCTCGCGCTTCTTTCGACCGAACGCTTCAAAGAACCTTCGGCAATCACGGGCGAAGATGTCATTCAGGGCGGCGAAGAGGATGAGCTTTTAACCCTCACGAGCGTTCACCAGGCAAAAGGCTTGGAATGGAAAGCCGTCTTTCTGATCTGGGCGGCGGAAGGCAAATTCCCAAGCCCTCGCTCGCTCAAAGAAATTGACAGCGAAGAAGAAGAACGCCGACTCTGGTATGTTGCGCTGACGCGCGCGCAGGACGAGCTTTATCTGACATATCCGCTGATGATGGTCGATTATTCGCGGCAGACCGTCCTGCAAAAACCGTCGCGCTTTATCATGGAATGCCCGCCCGTTCTTTTTGAAGTCTGGAGTTTGGAAGAAGAATCGAAACCCTTTGACGCGCCGGTCGCGTTCGAAGACAAAAAACAGGAATTCCTAAACTAAAAAACCAGTGCCCGCCCAACCGTGTAAAATTACTTATTCACGTGTAAATTTACGCGTTTTCGGCTCCCTAAACTTTTCTTACCCCTTTCAAAACTTTAATATTACTGCCTTTCAACACATACGGTAGGCGGAACGCTGTTTGCGCTCACTAAAATCAGGAGGTAGAAAACCCGATGAAATTCATATTTCACCTGATGCTTCTAAATCTTGCGATTTTGCTTGGTGCTTTTGCGGCTTCCGCGCAGAGCAGCGGCAAATCCGTGATGATGTACAACGAAACGAAGCCCGGTTCGGAAGAAAGCGCCATCGGAAATGCGTTCGAAGCGGCATTAATTAAAGGCTTGCAGGAAAAATACCCGTGCGTTGATTGGATGAACGAACAACTCCTCCAGGCAGAGCTTCAAAGATTGCGTGAACAGGAAATGGCGACGGGCGAGCTCGATCAGCAGGCGTTAGCGGAACTCGGAAACTCGGTCGGCGCGGATTTTATCATCGTCGTTAAAGTCACCACACTGCCAAACGGTCAGGTTGTGGTTTCTGCCGGCGTTCTTGATTTCAAGAAAGGCGGCAAACGCGTGGCGGATAGACTCGAAACAGCGGCAGGCGGCGAAGATTCTTACGCTGCCGCGCGAAAAGTCGCCGACCAAATCTTAGCGGACATGGCGACGCCTTTTCGCGGACAGTGCGAAGCGCGCTGGACGGGAACGATCACTTATATCGAAAAGACGTTCAAAAACAAGACGGAAAACCGCGATTTAACCGTCATTGAAAAAGTTCAGGTGACGCATACGGAAGATTACGAGCGGCGCATCGAAGTCGTTTTACAGCCGATCGCGAAAGGCAGCAAGACCAACTTTTTTACCAACGGCAACACGACGATGACGATATCGCGCATCACGCGTAAATTCAAAAATCGCGTCGAATCAAACGTTACGGAAACGGGCGAAGAAGCGTGCCGCCAACGCGGCGCCAATCCGATTCGCAAGAAATACCGAAGCGAAGATAAAAAGATCATCGACGAGCAGGGCGCAAACACCGAAACGCTGCCGGTCGAAATTACGATTTTTACCGACACGGGAAAATTCAGGGTCAGAATGCCGACACCCGCCATTCACATCAAAAAAACGGAAGAGCATAGCGGCGTCAGGGATTTCTGCGTGCCGCAGCCGTTTAACGAGCCGAAATCTTCCGAAAGCGACGAAACTTCTTCTTATTTCGATTTTGACGGAACGTTCGACCTGAAAAATCCGGATGTTCTGGTCGGTAAAAAAGTAACCGGCACGCTCGAAACCAGACAGTACACGATCGAGTGGAATCTGCGGCTCGTCAAACCCAAAGAGAAAAAATAAGCCGGTTGAAAAAAACCGGTCTGACATTTCGTTTTTAACGAAGGAGCAATAACGCAATGAAAAATTTAATTTTAAAGATTTACGCGCGGTTTCAATCGAAATTTTTGAGTGCTTTTTTGGCGATAATGTTCTTAACCGTTTCCTCTTTTGCACAGGGCACAGGCGATTCGGTTGTAATCATTAACACAACTCCGGCGAAAGGTCCGGCAGACGAGGTCGCGCATTGGGCTGTGACAAAAATCGGTGCCGGATTATTGGATAAATTTCCGTGTGTGGATTTCGCATCTACGGAAGATATTGCAGCCATTTTGGGTTACGACCGCATGAAAGAGCTTTTAGGCGGAGGCGAACCCAGCCCTGAGGAATGGCAAAGTCTCGCAGGCGCGGTCGGCGCACGCTATATCATCGTCGTAAGCGTCACGATTCAGCCGAATGGACAAACAATCGTTTCAGCCAAATTGCTCGACGCCAAAACGGCAAGCACGATCGCCGACGAATTGGAGACGGCGGCAAACGCCGAAGACGCGCTTGATAACGCCGAATCGTTGGCAAATAAATTAATGCAGAGCTTTTCCAATATTTTCAAAAACAAGTGCGAGCCGCATTGGACGGGAAGCATTACGCAGACGCGTCTGCTTCAAACGGCGACGACAACGGATAAGTCAAGCGCCACTTCGCAAGGAAGCGAAACGAAATCGAAGAATTTATCGGCAACCGTGAATATCGTGCTGCAGCCGATGACTTTGGGATTTTCCGGCAGGTTCAGCTCGCAGGCGCGCGTTACTCAAAATTACCGCTATATCGACGAGTTCGGCTGGACCCAAACCGGAGAATTTCCCTGCCGCGAACCCGGACGCAACACTTACTACATAAAAGCAACGACGGACTTTAAAAGAATCACGACCGAAAACGGCAGCGGCGCTGGTGTCGAAACCGTTTTCATCAGATTTTACGACGACGGAAGATACACTATCTACACCATGACAAATAAGCCCATTAAAACCACAGTCAAGGTCGAAACGAGCGGCAATGATGTGAAGAACTGCGGGACGTTTCCGTTTTCGACAGCCCGGGAAAACGAAGACGCAAAGAACTTCGCCTACATTAGTCTCGAAGGACGGGTTGACCCGAAAAACCCGGACGTTTTAACCGGCAAAAAAGTCGAAGGCGATCTTGAAACGGGACAAAATACCTGGGAGTGGAAACTGCGGCTTGTCACTCCCAATCGAAAAAAAGCGCTGAAATGAGATATTCCGCGGCGCATAATCGGTTTTCAGCTTTCGAATTCCCTTTCGAAAGCCGACTTCGCCGCGTGATATCCGCACATTCCGTGCACGCCGCCGCCGGGCGGAGTCGAAGACGAGCAAATATATAAACCTTTCGCAGGAATCGCATAGGGATTGATTTTCGCGACGGGGCGCGTAAAAAGCTGCGCGAGAGTTCCCGCGCCGCCGTTGATGTCGCCGCCGATATAATTGGCGTTGTATCGTTCGAGATCGGCGGGCGTTTTTACAGCTTTGGCGATTATGCAGTCCCGAAATCCGGGCGCGAAACGCTCGATCTGATTTTCGATGATTTCCGCCATATCCACGGGTGAATTATTCGGAACGTGGCAATACGCCCAAGCCGTGTGTTTGCCCGCCGGCGCCCGGCTTGCGTCGAAAAGACTGTTTTGCGCGAGGAGAACAAAAGGCTTTTCGGAAATTTTTCCCTGTTCGTGATCCCGTTCAGATTGAGCAATTTCTTCAAAAGTTCCGCCCAGGTGAACCGTTCCCGCTTCAAAACATTCCTTTGCCTTCCACGGAATCGGCTCAGATAACGCGAAATCCATCTTGAACACGCCCGCGCCGTATTTGTAACTTTCGAGACGCCGTCGGTAAGAATCCGGCAAGCGGTGTCCTGCGATATTAATGATCTGGCGCGGCGTGATGTCAAACAAAACGACGCGTGAGGCGGGAAGCTCATCAGTGTTTTCGACACGGGTGTTTGTTTCGATCTTGCCGCCCAGGGAAAGAAAATAATCACGAAGCGCAAAAGAAATGTTTTTCGCACCGCCTTTCGGAAATCCCCAGCCGACGGCGTGTGCGATCAGCAGTAAAACCAGCCCGAATGCCGCGCTCGGCAGCGTTTCGAGCGGGATCATCGAATGCGCCGCATTTCCCGCAAAAAGCGCGCGCGCGCGCGTTTCGCCGAAGTATTGATTGATCAAACTTTTTGCCGAAGCAAAGCCTTTCAGACCGAACGCCGCCATAAAAAACGGGTTGCGCGGAATGCCCAAGGGCGCGAGAATATCTTGCGCCAGCGCGTCCCAGTTGCGCGCCAGAACCTTCACCAGCTTTTCATAGCTTGCGCCGTCCGCGCCCAGACCGGCGGCAGTTTCTTCGACCGATCTTTTCAGCAGAACGGCGGTTCCGTCATCGAGCGGATGCGCGAGCGAAGCCGCGGGCTGAACGAATTCCAGACCGAATTTTTCGAGCGGTAGAGTTTTAAAGAATGGCGAAGCGATCGTCAGCGGATGGATCGCCGAACAAACATCGTGCGTAAATCCCGGCAAAGTCAGCTCCGCCGAACGGACGCCGCCGCCGATCTCGTCCGCCGCTTCGACAACCAAGACCGAAAGCCCTTTCTGCGCCAGATAGATCGCCGCCGCCAGACCGTTCGGACCGGAACCGATCACAACCGCATCGTAGAGATAATTTTTCACTTTCCGCTTTCCCTTGTCAAAAACTTTAAGTTGTCTGCGATTTCACCGCGTCTTCGAGCAGATGATGGCAAAATTTTTCCCATTCGCCTCTTTGAATACCGAGATACGAACCGAGATTGACCGCCGCGTTGCGCGCCGCTTCGAGCGTGTTTTTCGCCTCCGCGGTGTTCATCTTTTCATTCAATCCGATCACATAAAGCGCAACCGTATCGACGCGTCTTAAAAGGCAAAAATTATTGGTCGATTCGTCGGTAAAAAAATGCGAAACGACCGATTTATCGATTTCTTCCGCGGTCGGATCGAAAGTCGGTTTGACCGTGATGATAAATTCGTCCGCCGCTTCGTAAATATCGATCACGCGAACCCAATCGTATTTTACCGTTCCTTTGAGCGCGATCTGCAGAAAAACTCCGACCAATAGTTTTTCGGTCTGAAGCGGCTGCCCGTTTTCATCGAAAAGCTTAAAAGTCGAAAGCATCGAATGCGCGTTCCATTCATTAATGCTGAAAAGTTTTGCTTTCAGAACTGAAAAAATCTGCACGGCTTGCGCCTCGCCCGGAAACGTTTTTTCGGCGGAACTGAACGAGCTGTGGTTTTCGTCAAGATTTGCCTGATTCAATAAGATGTCTGTTTTAAGGCTCATTTTTCCTCCCTACCCGTTAAATTTTGCCACGCTTTTTTTGCCTCGACGAGCGAAAGCGCGGCGATTCCGACGTTTGCCGCCGCGCCGACGATGCAGTAGGCGCACCATTTTTTCTCGACCGCCGGCATTTGATAAAAATACCAACCCGCAACCAGTGCTTCGACCGAGGCTTTTGCGGCGGCGGCAAGCGGGACGAGCGGCATCGTTTCCGCACGGTCTTCGCCGCCGAACGAGGCAAGCGGAATATTTGCCGCGAGACTCGCCAGACTCAGCGCGCCGTCCGGCACGCCGAGCGCGTAAGCCGTGTCCGAAGAATTTACTTTGTCCGAATCGAAATCCGGCAAGGGCGGATCGGGCAGATGCTTGACAATTCCCGTTTGAAGCAAAGTAACCGCCGCCATCGCGCCGATCCCGACGAGCGAAAGCGCGATAATTCCGCGCCGGCTTTTCAAAGTTTCGCTCTGCCCGTTCTGCAATTCGCGCCGCAAAGTTTGCGTATCTTTTTTTATTAAGGTCTCCATTTTATTAATTTTTTACTGCCTCTCTTTACTCAAATACCGCCACGCCAGAACTCCGCCGACCACGCCGATCGCGCCCAAAAACAGGGAGTTTTTCGCGCGCGGCGAGGTTTTGATAAATGTGTACGGGTCGCTCTTGACCTGCTCGTCCGAGAAATTTCCTTCGACCGTGTCAAAACCCGAAATTGGCGCAAACAAATTGTCTCTGTATTGTTCGGGCGAATCTTTCGCGCCGCCGTCCTGTCCGGCAAAACCGATCGTTTCGGAGAAAAAATCGGCGATCGCGGGCGAAACCCGTTCGGCGTAGATCACGCCTAACCCGGCGCCGCCCGCAACCAGATCGCGCACCGGATTTTCCGCCGCGTAAAGAATCGCATCCACGACGATCTGCGGGTGATAGATCGGCGGAACGGGACGCATTTTGAAAGGCATTTTGTTGCGTCCTTTTTCGTAGATCGGCGTATTGATCGCCGCCGGAAGAATTTCGGTGACGGAAACCGGAATCTCATCATGCGCGAGCTCGACGCGCAGAACCTGCAGAAAACCGTGCACGCCGTGTTTTGACGCACCATACGCCGATTGATACGGCGCGGTGCGCCACGCTTCAACCGATGTGACGTGAATCAATGCGCCGCCGAGTTTTTTCAGATGCGGCAGAGCGGCTTTCGCGCCGTAGATCTGCCCGAGCAGATTGACCTCGATCACGCGCCGGTATTCTTCCGCGTCCGACTTTTCGACCGACGCAAAAAGAAACGCGCCCGCCGCGTGAATCCAACTGTCGATCCGCCCGTAGCGTTCGACGCATTTTTCGGCAACCGCCTCGACCTGCAAAAAATCGGCGGCGTCGGCTTCCACATAAAAAGCCTCGCCGCCGTGCGCTTCGATTTCCTCAACTAAACTCTTTAAGCCTTCGACGCTCCGCGCCGCCGCGCAAATTTTCGCGCCGCGCTTTGCCATTTCCAAAGCCGTCAGACGCCCGATGCCGCTCGACGCGCCGAAGACGACCGCCACCTGCACCGCAACCGGTTTTAATATAATTTTCATTTCCCCGTCCCTTGTTCGTAATTTAAAAATAAACTTCAACCGCAAACTTCATCAGCATTCACAACCCGAGTTCATTTTTTATAGTCTAGTCCTTTTCTTTGACCTTAAGCAAGGATTTCAACTCTCGCCGCAAATTTGCGCACATCTTTCTTTGGCGTAATCCCAGGCTGAAAAACGAAACGGCAGAGGATCGCCGACGATAAACGGGTCTTCGCCGAATCCTGTGTAAACGGCAGACAACTCGGCGGCTGTCATTCCTTCCTCGTAAGCTCCTTGCAGATATTCGTCAACGATTGCCTTGCAGGCGGACAAAGCTTCTTCAAAAGTTGCAAAGTCGCCATGTTTAGAACGCTCGCCTTCATCCATATAATGATAATTGTCGTCAACAAAAACTTGATAGGAACTCGCCATTTTTATGTTTTACATTTAACTCAAAATAATACCGATTTTGAATTGAATCGCAATCACGCCGCAAAATTCGGACATAACCAAAATCCCGCAACGGAATTTGCAGTATTAAAAAGCTTATCAAGACGATTTTTGCGGTTCCGGCAGTTTTAATTCAAAACCTTGCCGTTTGAGCCCTAATATCAAAACCAATATGATCGAAAAGTAAAGTTTCATGGCGTTTCCTTCTCCTCCTGCGTGGACAAATCGGCTCAAAGCTGACTGATTTATAAATGGTAGTTTTTGACACAAACAGCATAATACAAATTCCCCGCCGCCGAAAGCGGCACACACATCACCTGAATTGTCGGCTATTTTCGCCATCGAAATTCGCCTGTTCATAAAATGAATTTTTCTTATTTAACCTTATCCCAACATCAAAAATGTAGGGACAGCGAAAGCACCCCTTCATAAATTTATTGACTTGCTCAAAGAAGATGCGTAAAAAAATTGCAATATAATTGAGTTATTTTTCCACTAGTAGAATCAGTAAAAATATAGTCAATTCTTTTACAAAAATTCTCCTAAATTGGAGATTATCCCGATTTGCCGTTGATTTTGTTTTCTAAAGTTCATTATAAGTATTTCTTCAGAAGAATAATTTTTATAATTTACGGAAATCATGAATAAGCAAGCAATTATCGGAATATTTACTGCCGTTGTTTTGTTACTCTCGATAGGCGTGATTTTTCCGCAGTCAAACTCTAATACAAATACCATTCCTGCAAGTCCGCCAAGCGTTGAAGAAAATAAACCGCCGAGTCCGCCG
>DATLOR010000471.1:0-9820 GCA_035536135.1 Pyrinomonadaceae bacterium
AGCTTGTCCGAGCCTTGCGAAAGCGTCTGAACGACGAAAATCCCGTTGTAATCGTCAACGATCAGCGACGGGATCAAATCGCCTTCGGAATAAATCAACCGTCGCGCAGTAGTTGTTTGAGATTTTAATCCGTCCGCTACCGCAGACGGTTCTGACCTTTGTTTTGCCGCGTCGACGATCTTTTTGCGCCAGAATTCTTTATCGATTGTTTCGTCCCGGATCGTAAAAATCCGCAGAGTGATTTCCGAAGAATCGCTGTAAAACGCTTTTCCGACAAAGTTTCTGCCTTCGTCAAAGACCGAAACGACATCGCCGCCCTCGGCTTCCACACGTAGAACGTCGCTTTTGTAGATCCACAGATGCCCGTTACGGACGCGTTTTGCGCCTTTTTTGTTTACGAATGCTTTTCCCATAAAGATTGAATTTAACCGATGAGAAAGTATTTGGCTAATCCGCACAATCCGCCGATGACGACGACGAGCAAAACATCGGCTTTCAGAAAATAAAGCGCAGCAAACGATAAAGCAGCTAGAAGAATCGCGAAATAATTCGTTTGAAAATTCGGGAAAATCACCGTCACGGCAAACATCAAAGCGAGATTCAGGATCACGCCGACGACCGAAGCCGTGACGCCCGACAGCGCGGACGTCAGATTTTTGTTGTGACGCAGTTTTTCGATATACGGCGCGCCGATGAAGATAAAAAAGAACGACGGCAGAAAGGTCACGTAAGTCGTCAAAACTCCGCACAGAACTGCGAAAGACGTTTGATTAAATGCGCCGGCATTGTTCCAACCCGTCATAAAACCGATGAACTGCAAAACCATGATCAAAGGTCCCGGCGTGGTTTCCGCCAAAGCCAAACCGTCAACCGACTGCGCCGCCGTGATCCAGCCGGCGCTGACCACCGCCTGATTGACATACGCCAAAACCGCATACGCGCCGCCGAATGTGACGAACGCCGCTTGCGTAAAGAAAAGATATGTTTTCGAGGCGATATTGTCGAAACCGAAAGCCAGCCCGACCGCGATAAACGGTAGGATCCAGAGCAAGCCGAACACCGAGATTATTTTTAACAGACGGTTTTTGGTTTTTGGTCTTTGGTTTTCGGCATTCGTTGACTCTTCCGAAATCACGTTTTTAGTTTTCAGTAAAATAATTCCCAAAACCGCCGCGCCGACCACGATCAGCGGAAACGGCACGTGGAAAAAGTAGATCGAAATAAATGCCAGGGCGGCGATGACGATGTGCCAGTAGCTTTTAAACGCTTTTTTTGCGATTTTCAAAACCGCTTCAACGACGATCGCCACGACAACGGCTTTGAATCCGTCGAGAACCGCCGAAACTTGCGGAACATTTCCGTATGCAGCGTAAATATATGAAAGAAAAAGAAGCAGAAAAATCGAGGGAATCACGAAGAACGCGCCCGCGACGATTCCGCCTTTGATGCCGTGCAGCCGCCAGCCGATATAAGTTGCCAATTGTTGGGCTTCGGGTCCGGGCAGAAGCATACAAAAATTAAGCGCGTGGAGAAAATCGTCCTGCTCGATCCATTGGCGGTTTTCGACCAGTTCCTTCTGCATGATCGCGATTTGTCCCGCCGGACCGCCGAACGAGATAAATCCGAGTTTGAGCCAGAATCGAAAAGCTTCGGCAAAGGCAACTTGCTTTTTCATGGACTAATTTATCGGCGATTTATAATTTTGTGTCAAGTCAAATTTCTGATAGTGTTATGGCGAATAATTTTAAGGAGAAAAAAATGAACAAATTAACACGGCGTGAAGCGATTGGCGGAATTTTGACGACCGGCGCTGGAATTTTAGCTTTAAATGAAACAAACAATGCGCAGACCGAAACATTGCCGCTTGCATTTCAGGGAAAACATCAAGTGAAACCGCTGCCCTTCGACGCGGCAAAACTAAAAGGAATTTCCGAAAAACTGATAAAATCTCATTGGGAAAATAATTATTCCGGCGCGGTCAAGGCTTTAAATACCGTCGAACAACATCTGGCGGCTTTGCAGAAAGAAAAAGATTTGCCCGCTTATTTTTACGGCGATTTAAAGCGCGAAGAATTGATCCGAACCGGCTCGGTCGTTCTTCACGAGCATTATTTTGCAAACCTTGGCGGCAACGGCAAAGCGGACGGAAATGCGCTGAAACTGATCGAAAAATGGTTTGGAAGTTTTGAAAATTGGGAAAATGAGTTTAAGAAAACGGCTAATGCGCTTTCGGGCGGTTCGGGGTGGACGGTTTTGGCTTACAATTTTCACACGCAGGAGCTCCATAATTATTGGCAAGCCGACCACGCGCAAAATGCGCCATTTTCGCGTCCTGTATTGATTCTGGATATGTATGAACACGCGTATCAAATGGATTACGGCGCGGCGGCGGCAAAATACATTGATGCTTTTATGCAAAATATTAATTGGGAAGAGGTTAATCGGCGGTTAGAAAATATCGGAAAGTAATAATTATCTGTGAATTATTAGTTTCGATTTTAGAAATTTTCGACTGCATAATGTAAAATACATTTTTTGCTCTGCAGTCTTCTTTATGTATAAACAGATCGGAATTTTAACGGGCGGCGGCGATGCGCCGGGATTGAACGCGGTAATTCGGGCGGTCGTCAAAACGGCGGTCGGCGAATTCGGGATGAAATGTATCGGAATCGAAGATAGTTTTGAAGGGATTTTAGGTGAAACGCATACCGTCAGACTTAATCTCAAAGCCGTCAGCGGAATTCTGCCGCGCGGCGGAACTATTCTTGGAACCCGCAATCGCGGAAGCTTCTGCAAAGTCATTGACGGGAAAGTCGTTTTTCCCGAAATGCCGATTGACGAAGCGATCGAAAATCTCGAAAAGCTCGAAATCGAGGCACTGATCGTGATCGGCGGCGAAGGGACTCTCGGAATTGCCGAACAATTCAGTAAAAGAGGCTTTCCGGTGATCGGCGTTCCGAAGACGATCGATAACGATCTGTCGGCAACCGAATTGACGTTCGGTTTTATGACGGCGATCGATATTGCGACCGAAGCCCTCGACCGCCTGCACACGACCGCCGCGTCGCACGACCGTGTGATGATCCTCGAAGTAATGGGCAGAAATACGGGTTGGATCGCGCTGCATTGCGGAATGGCGGGAAGCGCGGACGTGATTCTGATCCCGGAAATTCCGTTTTCGGTCAATTCGATGCTCGACAAGATTCGCCAGCGCGAAAAAGGCGGCTCGCGGTTTACGAACATCGTCGTCGCCGAAGGCGCGGTCGAAGTCGGCACGCAGCCGATCTATATGGATAAAGAAGCCTTGCGGCTCGGGGGGGTCGGAAGTCATCTGCGTCGCCGGATCGAAGCCGAAACGGGCAAAGAATCGCGCTGCGTCGTGCTCGGACATCTTCAGCGCGGCGGTAGTCCGAACGCTTTTGACCGGATGCTCGGCACGAATTTCGGTGCGTGCGCCGTGCGTGCGCTCGCCAACGGTCAGACCGGAAAAATGGTCGCCTTAAAAGCCGGCGAAGTCATTACGGTTCCGCTCGCGGAAGCCGTTGCCAATATCAAAACAGTTCCGGTTGACGGGCAGCTCGTGCGCACCGCCCGCGACATCGGAATTTCGTTTGCCGCGCCGAACGAATCGAAATTATAAATAGTTCCAAGTTCCAAGTTCCGGGTTTCAGGTTTGAATTTCAAACTTGTAAACTAGAACTTGGAACTTGGAACTTGGAACCAAATTATATGGAAGCAGTCAGAAAAAAATTACAAGCCGAACTCGAAGCACTCGAAGAAGAATTGCACTTTAAATTGCCGAAGGAAATTCAAAAAGCTCGTGAATTCGGCGATCTGCGCGAAAATGCCGAATACAAAGCGGCAATGGAACGCCAATCGATCGTGCAGGCGCGGATCGCGCAGGTGCGCCAGCGTCTCGGCGAAGTCGAATCGATCGATATTTCCAAACTTCCGAAAGATAGTATCGCTTACGGCTCAAAGGTCGTGCTTTACGATCTTGACGGCGATGAAAAAGTCACGTATCGCCTTGTCACCTCCGAGGAAAGCGATCCTGAAAACGGTTTGATCTCAACCGTTTCGCCGATCGGACAGGCTTTGATGGGCAAACAGGAAGGCGATGAAATAAAGGTCAAAACACCAAAAGGATTTCGCAATTTCGAAGTTTACAGGTTAACAACGATTCACGAACAACAGGATTAGTCTGAAGTCACAGGTCTCAAGCCCCAAGTTGAAATAAACAACTTGCAAACCTGAGACTTGGGACTTGAGACTTGGGACGTATAAGAATGTTTGGAGCAAGCATCGGACGCGGAGCAATGCGGATCATCAATGCGATGGTACGCGGGTTGGCGTCTGCCGGTGTGCATCCGAACATTTTGACGACCATCGGCGTTATGATTAATGTCGGCTGCGGCGTGCTTTTCGGGGTCGGCGAATTCTTCTGGGCGGGAATCGTCCTGATCGTCGCCAATCTTTTCGATATGCTCGACGGAAACGTCGCGCGTCTGACGGGAAATGTGACCAAGTTCGGCGGTTTTCTCGATTCGTCGCTCGACCGTGTTTCGGATATGGTCTGTTTTCTCGGCATTATGATCTATTACGCTTCGAACACGCCGCAGCATTCGATCTTGAATGTTTTTCTGGCGGGTGCGGGAATGATCGGGTCGGTCATGGTGAGCTATTCGACGGCGCGTTCCGAGGCGCTCGGCGTCAAGGCAAACGTCGGATTTTTGCAGCGTCCCGAAAGAATCGTTTTATTTATCATCGGCGCTCTGTCAACCTGGAACTGGAACTCCGATTTTTTTCTTTTCAACCGGATGCCGCAGGTTCTCTGGGTTCTCGCGATCGGTTCGATGTGGACATTCGTGCAGCGGATGATTTTTATCTGGCAGGAGTTTCGAAAACTCGAGGTGCAGGACGGTGAATAATTTGAGCCGTTTGAATTATGGAATGGTTTACGGAAATTTGGAATTGGATCGTTCAGTTTTGGCACTCCCTCACGTGGAGCCAAATAATCTGGTCGACAGTTTTTACAATTATTACAGTTTTAATCAGCTACGGTGCGATCGTGATCGGAATGATAAAAATTCCGGCGGATTATTTTAGCTCAAGTTATGCCAAGGAAATCAGAACGGACAGGCATTTTTCCGTTCGCTGGACGGCGTTGATTGCTAAAAACCTGATCGGCTTTGTGATTATTATTGCCGGAATTATTATGCTATTTACGCCCGGTCCGGGAGTTCCGACGATTCTTCTGGGATTGATAATGATGGATATTCCGGGCAAACGTCCGCTCGAAGCGCGGCTTATCCGGCGACCGATGGTTTTGGCGGCGGTCAACGATCTCCGCGCTCGATACAAAAAACCTCCGCTGATGATGGATTAAAAAATGGGACTTTTCGATATTTTCAAACGCAAGAAAGTAGAACCTACGGCAGAAGAACGAAAAGAATTTCTACTGAAACACGGCAGAATCACCGAAGGCACGATCATTGATTCGGAAACCACCCCGAACGGCGACGAAATTGCCTATTATTTTTATACGATTCAGGGCGTTGATTTTGAATCGTCGGACACTTTAAGCGAAAAACAAAAAGAAACTCCTTTGAAATACGCGCCGGGCGCCAAAGTCAGTATTCGTTTCGACCCGAAAAATCACGGAAACTCGGTTTTGGATTAAATATGTTCAAAAAAATATTAATCGCCAATCGCGGAGAAATCGCCTGCCGGGTGATTCGGGCTTGCCGTGAGATGAAAATCAAAACGGTCGCGGTTTATTCGGAAGCCGACCAAAACGCGCTTCACGTGCGTTTTGCCGACGAAGCTTATTTGATCGGTGCGCCGCCTTCGAACGAAAGCTATCTGCGCTGGGAAAAAATTATCGATGTCGCGAAAAAGTCGGGTGCCGAAGCGATTCATCCGGGTTACGGTTTTCTGTCGGAAAACTCGGAATTTGTCCGCGAGGTGACGAAGCAAGGCATTACATTTATCGGTCCGCCGCCCGAAGCGATGGAAGGAATGGGCGGAAAGATCTCGGCGCGAAAGATTGCGATCGAAGCCGGAGTGCCGGTCGTTCCGGGCACGACTGAGCCTTTGAAATCTTTTGAGGACGCAAGGGAAGTTGCCCAAAATTTCGGTTATCCCGTGATGCTTAAAGCCTCGGCAGGCGGCGGCGGCAAAGGAATGCGGCTTGTCGAACACGAAGAGGATTTGAAAAACGCGCTCGAAACAGCGCAGTCGGAAGCGATGGCGAGCTTCGGCGATGACGCGGTTTATATCGAAAAAGCGATCGTTCGTCCGCGCCACATCGAAATCCAGATCTTCTCGGACAAACACGGCAATCATGTGCATCTCGGCGAGCGCGAATGTTCGATCCAGCGGCGGCACCAGAAAGTTATCGAAGAATGCCCTTCGCCGATCAATTCGGCGGAACTGCGCGCTCGGATGGGCGAATGCGCGGTCAAAGTTGCGAAAGCCGTCAATTATGTCGGCGCGGGCACGGTTGAATTTCTGGTCTCGGATCTGGACAGATCGTTTTATTTTCTCGAAATGAACACGCGCCTGCAGGTCGAGCATCCCGTCACGGAACTCGTCACGGGAATCGATCTGGTGCGCGAACAGATCAATGTTGCGTGGGGCGCAGAACTTTCCTTTACGCAGGACGAGGTCGAGATGAACGGGCACGCGATCGAATGCCGCGTTTACGCCGAAGACCCGGAAAATAATTTTCTGCCCTCGCCCGGACTGATTACGCGTTTGAGACTTCCGCAGGGAAGCGGCGTGCGTGATGACGGCGGGATTTATGAAGGCTCGGAAATCTCGATCTTTTACGATCCGATGATCTCAAAATTTGCGGTTTACGGGCGCAACCGCGCCGAAGCGATCGACCGAATGCGCCGCGCTTTGCAGGAATATGAAGTCGGCGGAATCAAAACGACTCTCCCGTTTTTCCGCGAAGTCGTTGAAGATGCTGAGTTTATCGAAGGCAAGCTCGACACTGGGTTTATCGGAAGATTTAACGAGCGCAAAAGGGCGCGGGAAATTTCAGAAACCGAGCGCGATATGGCTTTGGTCGCGGCGGCGCTCGCGAACATACAAAAATCGAAAACGGCTTCAAACGAAAATCCGGCAAGTGAGCCTAAACCGTCGCGTTGGGCGATGGCGGGCAGAATTGCTTCGTTTTCAAATCGAATCTAAAATAACTTTTTTCAAGGAGAAATAATATTTAATGGAAGAATTTTTAAAAACTTTAATGGGTAAAAGAATCGACGTATCGTGCGGAACGAGCGTGGCTTTTCGCGGCGATGTGATCGATGTCAAAAGCGGTATTTTATTTTTGCGCGACGATGACGAAAAAGTTGCTTATGTCGCGATCGATAAGATCGCGATCATCTGCGAGGTCAAAGAGCATCTCTCGCGTCCGGGATTTGTCGCTTAAATTTTGGATGTAAAAACTAGAAAGCCCGAAGCGAAAATTTTCGCTTCGGGCTTTTGTAAATTTGTATTGGGCGAAAATTATCGCTTGGCGGCGTAGTCAGCCGGAATGCGGCGGTAGCCGACGATGCGTTTTTCCCAGTAACCTTTGAAGGGCGAATAAGTGATGCCTTTGCTTGATGATGCCTGATAAAATCCGTTTTCGTCCGCGACGATGCCGACGTGACCGAGTTTGTTAAAGAAAACAAGTGTTCCGAATTTGAAGCGGTCGTCGCCGTAAACCGGCTCGAAATCATTCCAGAAAGTTCGCGCGCTGGTGCGTGTGAACGAAATTCCGGCTTCCTGAAAAACCTTCCAGACAAAGCTCGAACAATCGTAGCGATTCGGTCCCTCGGCTCCGTAAAGATAAGGAATTCCGATTTTCGATTGAATTGACGACATCAATCTTTGATTAAGATTCGGAGTGTAAACAAGGCGGCTGTTTAAAATCGAATTGTTCGCGTTGGTCGGAGTTGAATAAGTCGGTTTTGAGTCAACAATGTTTTTAACGAGCGGTTTGTTCTGGGCGACGTTGATCTGATTGGTTAAGATCGGGCGCTGCGTGGTCGGCGACGAAAGTATTGTGCGTTTTAACTTATCAGTTGAAACTTGCGTATTTACTGGCTGACTTTCTCTTGTAGGAACTATTCTCGAGCGAGTTTGAGCATTGATATTGATCGCAAAACTTGCAAAAAGAACGGAAAGACAAAGCGAAATACACAGACGGTTTCTAAAAATCATCAATTAAAAATTACTCCATTTATTTATTTTTAAGGGTGTGGTTAAATCGTAGCTTTGATTTAACCTGCTGCAAACCGATATTTTGATAAAATGCAGAAAAATGCGGAATATTAACCGGAAACTTTTTCTAAAAAACTTAATTTTTTAATTTATTATTTTATCGAACTATTGGTTTGACCTATTTAGTGTCGCCGATTTGAAAAGAAATGGCAAATCGCCAAATCAATTTTAACTTTAAAGCGATAGGTTCTGGCAAGTTTTTTTGGTCAAATTTGTCGAAAAAATGCAGAAAAGTCTTAAAAACTGAAGTTTTTAAGACCCTGCCGCCTATCTTCTCCGCCTTTGCCGTCCGTTTAGTTGTCCTGTATGACAATAGATAGTTTTAATCGAATTTCTTTTCCAGAGAAAAAGAAAAAAGGTCGAAAATATTTTTTTTCGACCTTTTTAATTTGTTGGCGCGAGCAAATTAATTAAGCGGAGAACGAAGTTCCGCAACCGCAACCGCCGGTCGCGTTCGGATTTTCGAACGTAAAGCCCGAACCCATCATATTCGACGTGTAATCGACCGTGATTCCGTTCAGGTACTGCGCGGAAAACATATCGACGAAAAGCTTGATGCCGCCTTTTTCCATAACGAAATCGCCGTTTCGCGATTCTTCTTCGATATTCAGGCTGTATTG
Source organism: Pyrinomonadaceae bacterium (assembly GCA_035536135.1). Taxonomy (GTDB): domain Bacteria; phylum Acidobacteriota; class Blastocatellia; order Pyrinomonadales; family Pyrinomonadaceae; genus JAFDVJ01. The sequence goes on from DATLOR010000471.1 coordinate 8,895, forward strand.
AAAACCCGAACATCCGCCGGGAACGACGCGAACGCGAAGACCTGCCGTTTCCGGCAAATCGTCTTCGCCCGCCAAAAACTTTTTGATTTCTGCGATCGCTGATTCAGTAACAGTCATTTCGACTGTCGGTGCTGCAACTGCTGACATTTATTTATCTTCTCCTAAGTTTCAAATAATTTAAGATTCCCCTACCTGAGAATCTTTACTTTAATGTCAATTTTACACAGCGATTCAAAAAAGCACAAGCCAAAAGCTCGGGCGACGCGTAAAAAGAGCTCAAACGATGGAAAAGTCCGGAGTTTGACCTGAAGGAAAAACTCCGGACTTTATGAGGAATCGGGGGTTACGGAACAAAGGCATTTGGAACGGAAACGTCGCCCGCCGCTCCAAAAGTGGCGATCAGAATTCCGGCAGTTGTCCGGTTAATGAACCACGTGACGTTTGACGGACGGAAAACCGCGGTATCAAATTTACCGTCGCCGTCGTAATCACCAGGGCTCGGAACATCGCCCGAAGTGCCGAAGGGAACCGAGTAAAATGAGTTGTCTTCGCTCCTCAAAATAAACCAGAAACCGGTCGAGGGACGGAAAAATGCCGCATCGGCACGACCATCGCCCGAATAATCGCCCTGCACGGGTTTATCGGTCGAACTGCCGAATTGGAAAGCATAAACGCTGTTGTTACTGCTTCTCTGAATCCACCATTCGCCGACCGACGGACGATAAATGGCGAGATCGGTTTTGCCGTCGCCGTCGTAATCTGCCGGGACGGGTTTGTCGCTGCCCGCGCCGAATGCCGCGATGATCGTCCCGCCGGATGATTTTGAGATATACCAGGTGGCATTTGACGGACGAAAAACGCCCGGATCAGCCCTGCCGTCGCCGTCGAAATCACCGACGATCGGAACATCGCCCGAAGTGCCGAAC
>DATLOR010000472.1:0-16275 GCA_035536135.1 Pyrinomonadaceae bacterium
GGCAACATCGCCTTTTTCTCGCCGATTAGTGACGATGCGGATGTCGCCGGCTTCCATTTCTTCAATGATCTCATTGGCTTTTTCATCGAATTCGATCTTATCGATGCGAATCTCGGTCGAACGCATCGCGCGTGAAACAAATGACGCGGCGATGATCGTAAAGATGAAAAACGACGCGATCTTGATTCCCTCGGGCTGTTCGACAATATTAACGATCGTTGTATAAATAAAAACCAGAGTAATTATCAAAAACCCGATCCATTTTTTCTCAGAGTTTCGCCGCGCCGAAAGCGTCACGGCAACCGCGGCAGAGGTCATCAGCACGAGCACGCCGGTCGCATACGCTCCGCCCTGCGCGTCGACATCAGCCTGAAATGAAATGGTTACAACAAAGCATATCAGTGTAAAAACAATGGTCAGCGGACGAGTCGCCCGCGCCCATTCGGGAGCCATCCCGTAACGCGGCAGATAACGCGGCACGATATTCAAAAGTCCCGCCATCGCCGACGCACCGGCAAACCACAAGATCGCAATCGTGCTGATGTCGTAGAAAGTGCCGAATACTTCACCAAGATAGGTGTGCGCCAGATACGAGATCGCTCTACCGTTGGCATCGCCGCCGACCTGAAATTTCTCCGCCGGAATGAGCATCGAAGTAATGACACTACTGCCGACCAGCAAAACGCTCATGATTAAAGCCGCGCCGCCCAGGAGTTTTTTTCCGTTCCTGATTCTTCCGGCAAGACTTTTATCGACTTCAGGCGATTGCGTGCTGTCGATTCTTTGCGAATTGTGAACTGTTTTTATTTCTTCTTTGGTCAAATCGTCGTCGCCTTTGATCAAAGGCATAACGACGACTCCGGTTTCAAATCCTGAAAGCCCGAGCGCAAGTTTCGGGAATAAAAAGAGCGCGGCAAGCGCCATCATCGTTACGCTTCCCCTGACGCTTGGATGCTGGTAAAGCGCATTTTTCCAGTTTCCAAGCACATCCGGGTGCGAATAAATTTCATATAACCCGGTGGCAATGACTATCACGTTAAAAACCAGATAAATTGCGACAATCACAACGGCGATACCGATTGCCTCATTAAATCCCTTTAAAAAGACCGCACCGAGCAAACCGATCAAAACCAAGGTCAAAATCACTTTATGATGTAAAAACTGTAGATTATGCTCGACAAACGGATTTTCGACGATATGCGCAGTCGCGTCTGCCGCCGAAAGCGTGATCGTGATGATAAAGCTCGTCGCCACAAAGCCTAATAACGCCAGAACAAACATCTTTCCTTTCCAACGCGAAAGCAGATTTTCAAGCATTGAAATCGACCCGTCGCCGTGCGGGCTTTCTTCGGCAACCCGATTATACATCGGCAGTGCGCCGAATAATGTGAGCAGAACCAGCACCAAAGTCGCGATCGGCGATAACGCTCCAGCCGCCAAAAAAGCGATGCCGGGCTGATAACCGAGCGTCGAGAAATAGTCAACGCCCGTCAGGCACATTACTTTCCACCAGGGATGTTGGTGATGTCTGCCTTCCGGCTCATGAGGTCCTTCAATTTCTTCAACCCCTTGATAAAGCCATTTCCGTAACCAACTTCTTTTAACTTTTTCCATTTTCTCTTTTTAAAGTGTTGAAAGACCGTCAGACAAACATCTTCACGGTCTTTCTTTCTGGTATAAAATTCAATTTGTTGTTAATTTTGACACAAAATCACGAGGTAAATTCTCTTTATTTTTTCAAAAACAGGCTAAAACAAATTTTACGACTATTTAGAGACAGGTCAAGCGAAGAAACAATTTATCAAAATTGTTCTTTAAAGATTAAAAGGGCAACGTCTCCCACACCGTTGCCCCTAGGTCACAAGTCCTCACCCCTCGTGACCAAATGTTCACCGGGAGGTGAACACCATAAATAAATCACAAAAAACAAACTTTTGCAACCGTTCAAAAAATATTTTTCTAGGATTGATTATTTAATCGAAAGCGAGAATATTCCACGGGTTGACGAATTTTTCGACGGATAAATTACCCGTTAGGAATTCGATCTTTCCGTCTGTTTTTTGTAAATAGATCGTATAGTCGCCGGGCGGGGTTTCGGAAAGGGATTTTATTTCAAAACTGAAAACCGAAATATCTTTGCCGTAATCGTATTTTGTTAAATTACCGCTTGTAACCGTGAAGAACGGCGAAGTGATTCCGATCCTAAAATCTTCGGGATTGAGATTTTTCCCGCCAACGTAAATCAAATATGATTTTCCGCCGTTGATCGGGATTGCCAATTTTGAAAGCTGTCCGTTGAAACCCGTTAATTGAACGTCGAAATCTCTTGACGAAGGCGTGATTTTTTTGAGAAAACTGACCGTTTTGCCCTTTGTAACTTCGATTTCGCCCAAATCCTGTCCGGCAAAATTGCCCGCCGAGTTTTGCGTATACATCCGGTATTTGTTGGCTTGAAGTCCTTTTAAAAGAAAACTGCCGTCGGCACCGATTTTACTGCCGACGATCACGCGCCCGGTTTCCGATTCTTCGAGCCAGACGTCGAAGCCCTTCACGGATTTACCGTTTGTCAGCGTAATTTTTCCGTCAATTGCACCGCAGCAATCATCCTCATCCCGGGCGCCGTAAATTGCGCGAAGCAGCGTTATATCATCTTCGCTCAAAGTACGCGGGATGAAGCCTGAAGGATTCAATACACCGTTTTTCGCTTGATGTTCATACATCGTCGCACCGGCGATCGTTGAATGCTCCAAACCGAGCAGATGCCCGATTTCGTGCGTCAAGGTTGCTTCAAAGTCGAAGGTTCCGATCGAACCGTCGGTCGAGAATTGCTGATACGGGTTAAGAACGATGTCGGCTTCGGAAATTTCATTTTTCCGATTAAAGAAAACCCGTGTACGGGCTGAAAGCTCATTCGTGTCGCCGCTAAAAACCAGTAAATTTTCAGGTATTTGGGCAATCGTGACGAGACTTGTTGCGTCCCCCGCATTACCCGCCGGACTGATCGCCAATTTGTCCGTCCAGGTTACCTGAAACTCGATATTTGCGACCGCTTCCCAGGCATCCAGACTGCGCCGGATCGCGCCCTGAATGTCGCTGTCGGGTCTGATTGCCGGATTCGGCTTTAAAAGCGAATTGGAAAAAGCGATCGGGATCGTCACTTTTTTCCAGCGGAGCGCATTAGTTCTGGCGGCTTCGGCAAATAGCGGAGCATCGGCAACCGCCGTTATCGTAAAAACCAATAACGCGATTAAAACCGATAAAAATTTCGCCTGATGAGCCATTAATTAATCAAACGAGAGATCACTCCGGGTTTTCGACACCGACTTTTTCCAAATCCGAAAAACCGACGATCAAAAGCAACACGACGAGAGCGAGCGTTGCCAAAACATAAAGAATTGCGATTTGTTCAAAATAAATCAAAGCACCGATCACGATTGCCACCAACAGAAGCCAAAAAAGTGCGACTGAACGGCGGCTGTATTTACTATTTTTTTCTGCCATATTTTAATATTTGACCTTCTCAATCGAAAGCCGATTTTTATATTGATACCAAATTTTTCGATTCCAAACAATCAAAACTTTAGATTGTTTCACAAATCCGACTTTCAATCAATAATTAGTAAAGGTAATTTCGAGGAGTTTTCAACGTCTATATCGTCGACCTTGACAATCGGCGGATATTTTCGCCTGGCGTTTCCCTTTTCCGAAACTTCGACAATATCAAATGCCTGCAAAACAATATCCTCCGCCTGATTAGCCTTGATTTTGTCCAAATCGGTTTCAATGATTTTCGTTTCAGTCTTAGCACGCCGAAAAATCGTGATTTTGCTTGGGTCGGCGTTTTTTGCCAATCCGCCCGCACCCGCGATCGCCCGCGAAAGGGTCATCTGCGAACGGGTTGCGATCTGGCGCGGGGTCGTCACGCCGCCGATCACATAGATCGGCTGGGCTTCCAGAACCGTCACGACATCGCCCGCTAAAATCTGCACGTTCGCCTCTTTTTTTCCGCTTAATAAATCAGTAATTCTGATGTTTATGAATTGCGAACCGTTGTCCTGACGAGCTGAAATAAAACGCTCGCGGGATTTGCCGTCCGTTTCTCCGGTTTGGTCTGGCGGCGGAACAATTCCGGCACAACTCAAACTTACGGGACGAAAAATCTGGATCTCACCGCTTGCTTTTTCCGTGAAACCGCCCGCTAAAATTATCAATTCGTTAAGAAAAACGGGGCGTTTTATCTGAAGCCGCTGGGGCGTTTTGACGGCACCGAAAAGTGTCGAATTCGGACGGTTCGAACGGTCGATAATTTTGACGACAACCTGCGGATTGCGCAGAAATTTACTGTAACTTTTGGCAATTTCCCGGGCAATATCTTCTTCGCTGCGGCAGAGTCCGAAAACGCGGTTTTCCAAAGAATCGAGACCGTTGAGAAAGCCTTCCGGCGTCAGCGTACCGCGCCAGTCGTATTCAAAACTTCCAAGCACGTCGACATCGATCAAATCCCCTAAATGAATAAGATTAAGCTCTGTTTCCGATTGATTTTTCGTTTCAGGCGTGGCGGTCGGAGCCGGAGTTTGTGCGGAAATCCGGCTTTGCCAAAAAAATATGCAAAGAAAAATTCCCAAAATATGACATATTCTTTCGGCTTTCATTAATTAAACACCTGTTTTCGGCTTCACTTTTTTCTTTGCTTTTACACTCTGACCCGCCAAATTTTCGAAGGCAATCAAATTTTCCGATGTTTCTTTTTTCAAACCGTTTGTGGAATTATTCGAGGCGTGATCGTCCAAGGTTTCAATTGATTTATTTATTTGTTTTTTTTTTGGATTTTTGGTCGGTTTCGCCGACACCGTGCCCGGAACGGCAAAGCCGACAAACTCCCAATTACAATTGTCGCATAGCAAATTATACCGGAATAAAATTTTAGACCACAGAGGGGTTGGGCGATATCCTCGTCTGACCCGATTACTGAGACATTTTGGACATTTCTGACTAATCATTTTTCTTTTTACTGCCGAGATTCTTCTTTTCGTTGGGAATCTCGAGGATTTTTTGTATTTCTAAATTTATTTGTTCTGCCAGATATTCCGTTTCCTTATTATGCCGATTTTCCCTTGCCAGAAAATATAGAGCATCTTTGTAATGACTGACAGCCCGTTTGTAGTTTCCTTTGAACGCCGAGCGCTCGGCTTGCTCAATGAAATGAGCAACCCTGATCGAGGTAACAAAATCTTTTACTGCAACTTCTGATTCAATTAGTCGCCGATTTTCAGGATAATAATGTAAAGCCGTTTGGATAACGTTCAAAGCCTTTTGTGCGGTTTCGGTTTTTTCTGCAATTGTAGCACGATTCTTTGCGTCCTGCGTTAATTGCCGCGATTCGATTTCCGCCCACGTCAGCAGATGAAACTTATGGAGCTCTTTGACAATTTCCCGACCGCGCCGCAATCCCGCCAAGCGCGGCGAACCGGCGCCGACATTTCCGAGTTCACTCTTGTTTATTTCCAGATATTCACCGCAAAGCTCAAAAACTTCTTGATGCCCGTCGGAAAGTTTCATCAGAACCTTTGCGGCTTCCGATTTCTTCTGAATTTGCTTGATGATCTCTGCATTTTTTTCGAGCGTCAGTTTTTTTCCCGGCGTGTTGCTTTTGGTATGAAGCGTCGCATTATCCAAAGTATAATCAAGTCTTTTTTGCACCAGAAGGTAGCGGTTGCGGGCTTTTCGCAGAACGATCTCACGCAGAAAAACCGCGCCGATCAAAACCGAACTCGCCCCGATTCCCGCCGGAATCCATGGTGATTGCTCATCGCCTTCGTTAAGAATTCCCCAAACCAGAAAGAAAAAGGCAATCGCCACCGCCACCGCCAAAATATAGTAATTTGATGCCGGCAGCCAGAACGGTCGGCGATATTTTGCCGGATTATTTTTTATTGGCGGCGGAAAACGCCGAATCTGATTTGCTCGATTTGGTCTTTCAGTCAAGATTTCCCCCTCAACTATGTTAAATTTTTTAAAACCAAAAGCCAAATTCTACTAATAGTGAATTTTTCTGCCCGGGTTGTCAACAAATAATTTGTCTTTTGGTGAAAGATTCTAAAATCTGTTGTATGGTTTTATTGTATGAGCAGTAAGAAAAAGAAAAAAACGGAACAGCCGATCTTCGATTCGATCCGCAAACCGACTGCTCCGCCCAGCAAGAAATTCGGCGACGAAAAGCCCGAAGAAAAAATACATCCTTCAAAGCGCCGGATCAAACATAAAAAGAAGGAAGATCTTCCAGAGTAAATATGGGATTTTTTAAGAATTTTTACCGTAAAATCGTGCCTCAAAGCGTTTGGGCACGTCCCGAAATGTCCGTTACTTTTCGAGCCGAAATTATGCCCGGAAAAAGCCGTCAGGAACGCACTTTCCGGATCAGGGAAGTTCTGTCGAACGGTCGGGTGGTTTTATATGATTTCACGGGAGAACATCGCCAAAGCTCGTTTGAGCCGATGAATTTTAAGCGTGAAAACCGCTAAACTAAAATTCGTAGATTTTACCGACCTCTAAAATATTGAGATTTTCGATATTTAATTCCTTGATTTGCCGGGAAACCTCTTCGACATACATCGGTTTAATATTGACCACAAAAATCGGGCAATTCTGTTTGAGTTTGGCTAGTTCCTTCTGCAAGACCTTCGGCGTCAGATGATGCGAACTACAGGCTAATTCATCCAGTTCGTTTGGAAAAGCGCATTCGACCAAAACTGCCGACAGATTTTCTTTTTCATTGGCAACTTCCCAAAATCGGTTCATTTCAGCCGTGTCGTCGGTTAACGCAAAAGTCGATTTTCCGTCCGAAACTATAAAACCGACGGACGGAACTTTATGATTAACGGCGATTGCCTTGATGTTTAAATGCTTGACTGCAAAATCTTTTTCGACTTCGAACGGGCGGTATTCCAAAACCACGCCGTGGTCGTTTCTGAGTTCCGAAAAGCGCGGGTAAACCGACCAGTTAAAAATGTCCCGCTCTAAAATTTCGATCACCTCCGCCGTCGCGTGAATTTGAATCGGACGCTTGATGGTCGCAAACAAATCGTCGATATAAAGCGGTAAACCGGCAATATGGTCGAGATGGGCGTGCGAAATCACGACATCGCGGATCCGTTTTTTCTGTTCGTCCGTGGTCGCCATTGCGAGGCTTCCCGCATCGAACGCCACCAGATCGTCAACCACGAAACACGCCAGATGCTGCCGCGCCGAGGCGCGTCCGTTTTCATCAAATGTGCTTGGAAGAAGTTGAAATTTCATCAATTTGTTAACCGTAAATGGTTAATAGTTAATTGTTAATCTTTATTTCAAAGCACCGATTAACAATTAACCAATACTAATTAACCGAAGTTATCTGGCACAGGTCTGCGCGCGTCCGCCGTCTATTTCGTAGGTTGCGCCCGTGATCCACGAAGCTTTCTCGGAAGCCAGAAAATAAATCAAATCGGCAACTTCTTTAGCCTCGCCGGCACGACCGAGCGGATGCGTGGTTTTCGAGTTTTTCAAAAATTTTTGATAATCCTCGTCAGCCATTCCGCCACGCTTATGCAAATTTGTCACAACCACACCCGGATTAACCGCGTTGACGCGAATCCCTTTCGGGGCAAGCTCGAGTGCCGAACAACGCGTTAACTGGTCAACTCCCGCCTTTGAAACACAATATGCCAGCACGTTCGGAAAAGAACGCGTTCCCGAAACGCTCGAAACATTAACGATGTTGCCTTTCGTTTTTTCCAGATGCGGAATACATTTTTGCATCATAAAAAACAACGAACGCAGATTGATGTCCATCATTTTGTCCCAATCATCGAGTGTCGTGTTTTCAATCGTGCCGGTCATAATGATTCCGGCGGAATTTACCAAAACGTCAATCTGACCGAAATTCTGCACGGTATCGTTGACCAGCCTTTCAACCTGCGAATTTTCCCGAATATCCGCCAGATGAACTTTTACTGAACCTTTTTTACCCTGTACCTGCTCACGCAAAGCACCCAATTCTTTTTCATTTCTGCCGACGGCGATCACGTTTGAGCCGTTCTTAGCAAAAAGCAACGCAGTTGCACGCCCGATGCCGCTGCTTGCGCCTGTAACAATAACAACTTTTCCGGTCATAATTTAAGATGTGAAATTTTCAGCTTTTTTGCAGTCTAACACAAAAAATATTTTTTGAGTCTAAATGATTTAAATTTGAAAAACAAAAATTTTGGATTGATTTTTTTGTCTGAAATAAAAAAAGACGGTCTGTTCAGACCGTCAAATAGTTTCAGAGATTGTATTGTTTTGAAAAAGACTATACGATTTCAAATCGTTTTGTATCAAAATGTTACGCGCCGCATTTTTGCGGTTGCGGCGAAAAGAATGTTTCAATCGCCTGCCGCGTTTCTTCACGTTTGCGTGATTGAAAATCGCTGACCCAGGTCGTTACGGTCGAAACCATCTCGCGTGCCGCGACTTTCTTTGAATTTTTCTCGACAACGGCGGGCTTTTTCGACATATCCGCCGTTTTCATCTCACTTTTCTTTATAACTTTTATTTTTGCCTTAGCTGTCATAATTCCCTCTTTCTATGCTGTATGTATTTTTTATTTATTAATCCCTAAGAAATATCCCTTTATTCCTTGTTCGTGCAACTTGCAATTTCAATGCCACTACTTAGACGCGGGTGGAAAATATTTTTGCAAATTATTTTTTTTATTTTTTTAGTCTGCGTATTTTTGTTTTTTGCAATCTGCAAAGAGATTTTTTGTTTTTTGCGTATTGCTAAATTCTTTAACGCTTCAGCCTCTTAAAATGTTCCCGCTTTTTTGCGATTTAACGCCGATTTTTTCAGCGTTTCAAGTTAGAACGATTTTTCACAAACAAGTTGCATCGGCGCTGGCATATTCGTTGCAAATATTACTAACGGAATGAATTTACGCGACCTTTTTATAATTTATCTTGCTTGCGGCGCACCTTTCGGCGTTTATTACTTTTTACAAAACCGAAATCACCTTGAAACAAAAATTTTATGGCTGAAATCGCTTATCAGGTTTGTCTTTTGGATACCGCTCGCTATCCAAATGGTTGCCCGAAAATCTTTATTTACAAATCTTTACCCCAATAGATTCGATAAATCATTAAATTCGGATGCAAAAAAAGAATTTGAGATCGAAGAAATAAAAAAATTCTTTGAAAATTTTTTGTCGATAATTGATTTTAAGCTCTCGATTTACGAATTTCGTGAAATTTTCGACCGCTATTCCGGCTTAAGTCTGGAGATTGAGAGCGAGAATGAGGAATTTTCCCAACCGGAAACGGAAATTTTTCGCATTACGAATCACACCAACAAAAAACTAGGCGAAATTTGTCTGCATAGACGCAACCGCAAACGTCTTACTTTTCATCAAAAACTTGCGCGTCGGGATTTTTTTGAAATTCTCGGTAAATTTGTCGAGAGAACGAATGAGCCGCAAAATCTTTTCGATAAGGTATCGAAGCTTGCCGTTTTACTGAATGATTGCGAGGCACAAAAACTGCTTGAAAATATTTCAAAAGAATCTTTGCAAACCCGGGAAAAACAAAACGTCAGAAACTTGGAGAATGAATTATGGAATTCCGAGAAACACAAACCGCTTACCGAAAACAAAATCTCAACCAATTTGCAGGTCTTGACCGCGACGGCGGCGGCGAACTTGTCCAACAAAGATTAAATTCGCTTCTCGCGATCAACGCCGAAACTGCGCGGCAAAAAGCGATGTACGCCTCGGACCGCGAAAAGCTCGAAGGCGAATTGATGAAAAAACCGCTCGGCTTAGAAAAAACCTTTTCATATTTCGGTTTGATCCTCGGTGCTTTTCCGCCTGCCGCGATGTTTATTCGTTTTGCGATTGACGGGAAAATGGACGCCTGGGTTTTCGGCGTGATGTTTATCATCAATTTGATCTCGGCGGTCGTCGGATTTTTTTCGGGAAAAGTCGTCGCCAAAACCGTTCGTTTTTTTGAAACTAAAAGCTGGTCGGCAATGATTTTAATGATGCCGCTCGTTGGCTTGCTCTGGGGAATGGTTTCGGGCGGCGCGGGCGGAGTTATCATTTTTATTTTCGGCGCGTTTTTCGGCGCCATCTTGGGCGGGATTGTCGGAAGCATCGCGCTTCCTCTTTTCACGATCTTCCACCGTTTGATGAAAAAAGGCGAAAACATCGAAATTAAACATTTCCTGCCGATTGCCTTCGGCGTCACATTTGTTATTTGCGGATTTATTTTAGGCTTGTAATTTTTATCGGAAGGCTTTAATGTTACAAACGTAACTTTCTAGTAACATTCTTGTAACATTTCCGATGAACATAAAACTTCTTTTAATCAGTCTTTTTTCACTCTTTTTGTTTTCACAAACGTTTTTTCCCCAACCCCCTCTGCCTTCAAAATTTCAGTCGTGGAACGAAGTTCAACTGATCGTGCCGGTTTCGCGAAAAAAAGATTCGAAAGGAAAAACGGTTGACACGGTGACCGCGACATTCACCGGAATTCTGCGCATCGGCAGAAAGAATTGGGATTTTATCGATAATCGCTACGGCGTCACGCTCGATTTTCGCGTCAATAAATTTTTAACTTTGATGACCGGGGCTTTATACCGCAAAGACGAATTGGTCATAAATCGCCGGAATTACGAAACCCGTCTGGACTTCGGTTTTGTCGCGTCGAAAACATGGAAGAAAATCACTTTTAAAAATCGCAATATGTACGAGCACCGTTTTCGAAACTCGCGAACCGATACTAATCTCTACCGCAACCGGATCAACATCAGTTATCCGATCAAATATAAAGAAAAAGAATTATTTTCGCCTTTCGTCACCGATGAAGGCTATTTCGATCTGAAAACAAAAAAATGGACGCAGAACGAATTTTTTGCCGGGATTACCCGAAAGCTGACGCCGAAAATTTCGCTCGACCTGGCTTATATCCGAAACGATTCGAGCCCGACGAATGTCAACGGTTTCAGCACGAGCCTGAAGATCAAACTTCGATAACCGATAGCCTTAAAAAATAATTAGCGTTAAAATCTCTTCGTGCTTGTTCTGCTTCATCTTTTCGCACTTTTCTTGCTGGTTTTGCTCGGCTTTTACGTGTTCGTGGCAAACCCGCGAAACCGTGCACATCAAACCTTCGCGGCGTTTATTGCTTTTCTCGCGCTCTGGACAATCAAGGATCTGATCTTCTGGAATTTTCACGAGGAAAACATTTCGAGCGGCTGGTGGGCGGCTTCGAGCTTTATCATCGCGCTTTTGATGCAGTGCTCACTGGTTGTTTTCGCGTGGGTTTTCCCCGAAAACGCCCGGACGCCGAAAAAACGCGCCGCGATCATTTTTGCGCCGAGCCTGGTGCTGATTCCCGCCGCGCTTTTCGGACTTTTATGGCGCAAGGTCGGATTTCAAAACGGTAAATTCGAAATTGATCTCGCACCGCTCGCCTACGCCTTCGTCGTTTATGTTTATTTCGTCTTCGGCTACGGTGCGTTTATTCTTTTTCAAAAATACCGGAAATACCGCAAAACGCAGAAAGGTCAGCAGGTCGGGGCAATTTTGTGGGCGCTCGTTGTAACCGGCATTTTAAAAACTCTCGCCAATATATTTTTCCCGTTTTTCGGGCTTTATTCGATGCTTCCCTACAGCTCGATTTTCGTTTTGCCGGGAGTTTTGATCTACGCTTACGCGATTTCCAATTTCAAACTTTTTTCGCTCGAAAACGCGCTCGACCAATTCCGCCTTTTTCCGATCGCCTACAAAATCGCGCTGAGCATCGCGTCGGTCGCGATCATCAGTTTTATCGTTTTTCAAATACCGATCGTTTACTGGGCGTTTCAGGACGGAACTTCGTTTGAAGCGTGGCGCAAATATCTGGTTTTCAGCGTGATTTCCGCGCTGGTGCCGAATCTTCTGCTTGTATTGTTGATCGTGCGCACCATTTCGCGCCCGCTTCAGAGAATTACCCTTGCGGCGGTTCAGGTCACCGAAGGCGAATACGGAACGGAAGTCGATCTGCGGAAAAGCAACGACGAAATCGGTCTGCTGGCGGATAGTTTTAATGAAATGAGCCGCAAGATGGCTGACGATATCGAGCAGTTACAACAGCTCAGCGAGAAACTCGTCCGAACCGAAAAGCTCGCCGCGATGGGCACACTTTCCGCCGGAGTCGCGCACGAAGTCAATAATCCACTCGCTTCGATCTCGTCGCTGATTCAGATGATGCAGTCGAAAGATAATTTGGACGATAAAACCAAGGAGAACCTCAAACTGATCCAAACGCAAATTCAGCGCATCACGCAGGTGACCAAGGATATGATGGATTTTGCGCGGGTTCGTCCGGCGGCAAAAAGCGCGGTCGATGTCAATGATCTGATCGAAAAAAGCCTACGGCTCGCGAGTTTTGATAAATCCTTCCAGAAACTCAAGATCGAAAAGAATCTCGCGGAAAATCTGCCTAAAGTTTTTGCCGACGGCGACCAATTGCAGCAGGTTTTTCTGAATCTTTTTCTTAATGCCCGCGACGCTTTGCCCGAAGGCGGCGAGCTTGTAGTTGAGACCGCGACCGAATACGCCGAGGTTCGGATGACAATTTCCGACAACGGTATCGGCATCAAATCCGAAGACGTTCAAAAGATCTTCGACCCGTTTTTTACGACCAAACCGGCGGGCAAAGGAACCGGTCTCGGTTTGGCGGTTTGCTACGGAATCATCACGGCGCACGGCGGAAAAATCGAGGTAATACCGAATGATTCAAAAGGAACGACGTTTTATATCGCACTGCCGGTCAGTAAATAGTCGGCAGGCGGCAGCGGCATTCGGCAGTAAACTCGTTTGTCCGCAAATTCAACTGCCAACCGCAACTGCCGGATGCCAACTATTTTTTTGATTTGGTTCTTGACACAAAGTTTGTTTCGTAGCAATTTAGTTCTGCATCTCTTTTACAAAATAACAAAAAGGAAATCCAAAATGAAAAGATATTTTTGTAGCTTTTTAGTTCTAATTTCGCTTTTTTGCTCGGCGTTCGGGCAGGAAAAACCGATCGCATTTATTAATGCGCGAATAATTCCGATCGTCGGAGAGCCGATCGAGCAAGGCGTTCTGCTTGTTCAAAACGGCAAGATCACGGCAGTCGGCGATGCGCGAACGGTGAGGCTCGCGGCAAACGTTCAGATCATCGATTTGAAGGGCAAAGTCATTATGCCCGGACTGGTCGATTCGCACAGTCATATCGGCGACGGCGCGGGCGCGGACGGTTCGGGTCCGATCCAGCCCGATGTCCGTATTCTGGACAGCCTGAATCCGCGTGCGACGAGCTTGCAGCGCGCCCAGTCGGGCGGAATAACGACCGTCAACGTGATGCCCGGTTCGGGACATCTCGACAGCGGGCAGACGCTCTACTTAAAACTCCGCGACAATGCAAATAAGGTCGAAGATCTGCTGCTTTACGATAAAGACGGCAAATATATGGGCGGAATCAAATTTGCCAACGGCACGAATTCGATCCGCGCCGGCGGCGGAAATTTTCCCGGCACCCGCGCTAAATCCGTTGCACTCGTTCGCGAACAACTAATTAAAGCACAGGAATACAAGGCGAAAATCACCAAAGCGGGCAGCGACAAAACCAAACTGCCGCCGCGTGATCTGGCGATGGAAGCTTTGGCGGAAGTATTGGACGGCACACGGGTTGTGCATTTTCACACGCATCGTCACGACGATATTCTGAGCGTTTTGCGGCTCAAAGAGGAATTTGGTTTCCGTGTTGTTCTACATCACGTTTCCGAAGCGTGGAAGGTCGCCGACGAGATCGCCAAGGCGAAAGTTCCGGCTTCGATCATCCTGCTCGATGCTCCGGGCGGAAAGCTCGAAACAACCGATATTAAATGGGAAAACGGCGCGGTGCTTGAAAAAGCAGGTGTGCTGGTCGGTTTTCACACTGACGATTACATCACCGATTCGCGGCTTTTTCTGCGTGAAGCGGCGTACGGCGTCCGCGCCGGAATGTCGCGTGATAAAGCACTCTACGCAATGACGATGGCGGGCGCGATCATGCTCGATATGCAAGACCGCGTCGGTTCGCTCGAAGCGGGCAAGGATGCCGATTTTATCGTTTTGAGCGGCGATCCTCTGAGCGTTTATACGCACGTCGAACAAACCTGGGTTGAGGGCAAAAGCGTTTTCAACCGCAATAATCCGCTCGATTATCTGACGGCAGTCGGAGGTTTCGGCGCAACGACCGACAAGCTCGCCGATTTGGATTGCTTTGACGGCGATATTCAAGGAGGACAACGATAATGCAAAATTCAAAATTCAAAATTCAAAATTCAAAATCTTTAAAGCGTCTTGGTTCTCTGTGCGCTCTGTGTACTCTGTGGCTGATTTTTGTGTTGTCCGCACAAGCACAGATCGCGGTCAAGGGCGAAACGGTTTGGACGATGACGGGCGAACCGATCACGAACGGCGTGGTTTTGATCAACAACGGCAAGATCGAAGCAGTCGGCACGGCGGCGCAGGTTAAAATTCCCGCGAATTACCGCGTTATTTCCGCCAAAGTCGTAACACCCGGATTGATCGACGCGCATTCGGTCGTCGGTCTGAACGGTTATCTTAACCAGCCGCACGACCAGATGGCGCTTGACGGAAGTTCGCCGATTCAGCCCGAACTGCGGGCGATCGACGGCTATAACGCCGAAGAGTTTTTGGTTGGCTGGGTTAGAAGTTTTGGCGTCACGACGATTCACACCGGGCATCAGCCGTCCGCACTCGTTCCGGGTCAAACGATGATCGCCAAAACATTCGGCAGCACGGTTGACGAAGCGACGCTCGTGCCAAGCGCGATGATCAATGTAACTTTGGGCGAAAGCGCGCTCGCCGGACAGGGCAAGTCACCCGGCACGCGCTCGAAACAGATCGCGATGCTCCGCGCCGAACTGATCAAGGCGGGAAATTACAAGGGCGAACCGCGTGATTTACGGCAGGAAATGTGGAAAAAGGTTTTGAACCGCGAGATTCCGCTGCTCGTCACGGCGCACCGCGCGATTGATATTATCAACATTCTGCGGCTTGCCAAGGAATTTAACATCAAAATCGTCCTCGACGGAGTCAGCGAAGCCCAACAGGTCATCAACGAGATCAAAGCGTCGGGCTTTCCGGTCATCGTTCACCCGACCATGTACCGCGCGGGCGGCGAAACCGAAAATCTTTCGATGGAAACTGCCGCCAAACTCAAAGCGGCAGGAATTACCGTCGCATTGCAGAGCGGTTACGAAGGCTATGTGCCGAAAACCCGCATCGTTCTGTTTGAAGCGGCAATCGCCGCCGCCTACGGAATGAGCCGCCGCGACGCGCTCGCGACGATCACGATCGACGCCGCAAAAATCCTCGGCTTGGATAACCGCATCGGCTCGCTCGCCGCCGGCAAAGACGCCGATCTGGCAATGTACGACGGCGACCCGTTCGAATACGTCACCCACTGCACCGGCACGATCATCAACGGCAACGTCGTCAGCGAAGTTGTTAGATAATTTCAATTAGAACGGGCGAGATTAATTCTCGCCCTTAAATATCATTGATTTTTTTCAAACTTACTTTGAAGATCTTGAAATTTCCGTGGTTCCGCTACCTATAAGCGCGCCGCTACAGACGGCGAAGCGGTAATGTTTGCCGCCTTTGATGACTTTAATTTTGCTTTTCGGCAGTCTGCTTTGCTTGTAACTTTTCTACTTCTGCTCTGAATTTGGGCGACATTAGCGCATTTTCAAAATTTCTTGCTGATATAAATTCCCGCATATTCAGAAATTTAACGGAGCTGAAATCTGCAAAATTTACGTCAGC
This sequence comes from Pyrinomonadaceae bacterium, assembly GCA_035536135.1. Taxonomy (GTDB): domain Bacteria; phylum Acidobacteriota; class Blastocatellia; order Pyrinomonadales; family Pyrinomonadaceae; genus JAFDVJ01. The sequence continues at coordinate 15,869 of DATLOR010000472.1, forward strand.
ATTAAATAATTTCGCATCACTCAAATCGGCTTGGTTCAAATCTGTAAAGTTTAAATTTGCGGAAATCAAATTTGCCCCCGATAAATTGGCTTCCGTCAACCATGTCTGACTCAAATCAGCATGATATAAAATCGCATCTTTAAAATCTGTATTACTCAAATTTGCTTTACTAAAATCTGCACCGCTCAAAATCGCTTCCCTTAAGTTTGATTTATCAAAATTTGCTTTACTAAAATTTCCTTTTCCAAGGTTGCATCCTGCTAGATATGTTCGCTGTAAGTTTAGGTTTTGTGTTTCAATCTCCGACCATTTTCTTCTGCCGATAACGGTCATGATGGTCTGTATATCTTCACGCGGCTTTGATATGCCATGGGTTTGCGGAGTTTCCTGTCCTTCCGAATAATAAG
>DATLOR010000473.1:0-20756 GCA_035536135.1 Pyrinomonadaceae bacterium
TTTAACTCCTCAAATTTTTCGCGCATAAAAATTTCCGGGCAGCGTGCGAATTAAATCCTTCAAATCCAAACCGACGAGCGAACTGTTTAGATCGCCGAACGACAAACCGCTTCGTTCAAGCAGGGAATCAATGTGAACGGGCTCGTCAGCCGACAGCATTTGCCAGATCCGACGCTCGTTGTCGCTCAAATCGGCGGGCGCAAGCTCCGGCTGGACAGACTTTTCTTCCGCCGCGTTTTCGTCCAGTTTCGGCGGGAGGATTCGTGCGGAAATTTCACCGGGCAATTCGGTGACGACATCCTGCCATTGCTGAACGAGCTTGGCGCCGGATTTGATCAGATAATTCGTCCCGAACGAATTGCGCGACGTGATATTTCCCGGCACGGCTAAAACTTCGCGGTTTTGTTCCATCGCGAGGCGCGCCGTAATCAGCGAACCGCTTCTTTCCGACGCTTCGACGAGCAGAACGCCGTAGCTCAGACCCGAAATGATGCGGTTGCGGTACGGAAAGTTTTCCTTGAGCGGCGGCGTTTCAAGCGGAAACTGCGAAACAACCGCGCCGCCCGATTCTAAGATTTCTTCGACGAGCTTTTTGTTTTCCTTCGGGTAAATCCGGTCAATGCCCGTGCCGAGCACGGCGATCGTTCTGCCTTTGCCGCGAATTGCGCCGCGATGCGCAGCCGTGTCGATCCCGCGAGCAAAACCCGAAACGATGCAGACGCCGTTTTCCGCCAGATCACGCGCTAAGCTCTCGGACGCGTTTTCGCCGTAGGTCGAACATTTCCGCGAACCGATTACGCCGATGCACGGCGCATCGAAACACGCCTGCCAGTCGCCTTTGACATACAAGGTGATCGGCGGATCGGCGATTTCGCGCAGGAGAAACGGATAACTTCCGTCGTCGAGGATCAGAACATCGCCGCCTAAGTTTTTGACTTTATTTAATTCTTCAACCGCTTTTTCATGAAATTCGCGCTTCAGGATGCTTTCGATCGTTTCGGCTTTGAGCCGCAGAGATTCAAGCTCGCTGCGCGTGGCGTGAAAAACCGATTCCGCCGAACCGAATCTTTCAAGCAATTTTGTCGCTGCGCGCGGTCCGACGCCGGGAGTCATATTCAGGGAAATCCATTCATTCATAGCGATTTGGGATTTGGGATTTCGGATTTGGGATTTCTTTTTTCTTTCGAGGTTTTGATAGCTGAAACGACAATTGAAAGAATCTGATTTCCTTCGTCCATTAAATTTTCGAGTAAGTTTTCTTTGATGATTTTGCCTTCGATCAGGAGTTCCATCCAGTAAATTGATTCGTCGGTTTCCTCTTCGACGATGCTCAATTTATGAATAAAATCAGCGGTTGATTTTGCCCGACAAGATGCTCGATAATTTGCGCCAACCGAAGTTCCGCTTCGCAGAAGTTGTTTTCCTAAAACTTCCGCAACCAAATTCGGCGGCAAACTCTGAACTAATCTAACAATTCTCAATGCAAATTGTTTAGTTCGCGCTTTCATTTCGTCCTGTTTCATAAATTTATTCTCCGGAAATAAAAATCCGCAATCCAAAATCCCAAATCCGAAATCGATTTGGCGGAGGCGTGTCGGAGTCGAACCGACCCAAGATTGCTCTCACAATCTCACAAACGGTTTTGAAGACCGCGACCATCACCGGACAGCATGCGCCTCCACGGAGAAGAAACGTGTATTCCAAAGCTAATGGTTTTGGCGAAATTCTGTCAAGTTTTTAAGCGCGGTTTTTAAACATTCTTTCGGCACGAGCCTTGCTTGACCGTCAAAATTCAGCGTGTTATTCTTTCTATTTTGAAATACGAGCATTTTCTGCTCTATACGTTATTAAAGCAATCTTTTTTTAGTTTAATTTTTAGAATATGGTTTTGTTAGCTTTTGCCGAATCAACCGCCGTGCAACTTGTGCCGGACGGTACTCTGTTTATCCATATCGCCATTATTTTGCTGATGATCTGGATTTTGAACCGGACGTTTTTCAAACCGATTAACCGCATTATCGAAGCCCGCGAAAAAAATAAAGGCGGACGTCTCGGCGAATCGGAAACGCTTTTGAAGGAAGTTGCCGAAAAAGAGACGAAATACAACGAGGCTCTGCGCGAGGCGCGTTCAAAAGGTTACGAGCTGGTCGAAAAAGAACGCTCGAAAGCAATCAGCAAAAGACAGGAAAAACTCGGCACGGCGAAGGAAGAAATCCAGCAGAAACTTGTTGAAGAAACGACCGAACTGGAAAAACAAACTGCCGAAGCACGCCAGTCGATCGCGGCGGAAGCTGAAAAAATGGCGGAGAAAATCAGCTCGAATATTTTAAGAGCCTAGGATCTACAAATTTGAAATTTGTAATCTGTAATTTGAAATCTTTTTTATGTTAGCCTTTATTTACAGTTTTATTTTAATTTTTGCCGAAGGCGGCACCCCTTGGTGGAATTATCCGGGATTTGAAGCGTGGAAATTTTTAAATCTGATAATTTTCGTTTTGATTCTGGTTTACTTGTTGAAAAAACCTTTGAGCGACGCCTTTAAAACCAAACGCGAAGCGATTCGCGCCGAACTCATCAAAGCCGAAGAAGAAAAACAAGCCGCGCTTGCGAAACTGACCACCGCCGAAGCGAAGATCGCCCGGATCGGTTCGGAATCCGATGAAATCGTCGAAAAAGCCAAACTTGAGGCGAAAGAAGAAAAAGCGCGGATCGCGAAAGAAGCCGAGGACGAAATAAAACGGCTCCGCACGCAAGCCGACAACGAGATCGAGCGCAAAGCGCAGCTCGTCAGATTACAGCTTCGCCGTTTCTCTGCCGAAGAAAGCGTTCGTCTGGCGGAAGAAAAAATCAGAAAAAATATCAACGCGGCGAAAGACGCAGAACTTGTCAAAGCCAACATTAAATCAATCGGAGGTTTAAACTAAAATGAGCGTTGAAACCGTTGCCCGCCGCTACGCGACTGCGCTGGCGGATGTCGTTTTGAAATCGGGCGAAACCGAAACCATCAAAAGCGAGCTGAAAGTCTGGGAAGATTTGATTAAATCGAATAACGATCTGAAGACCGCCTTTGCCAATCCCGCGATTGCTCATCTCAACAAGGAAAAAGTTTTGGAAGGCTTGCTGGCAAAAACCAAACCGTCAAAAACGACGGCAAACTTCCTGCGCGTGCTTTTGCGCAACAGCCGTTTGACCGACCTTTCCGCGATCAACGAAAAATTCGATTCAGTTTTAGATGAAAGAAGCGGTATTGTTTCGGCGGAAGTCGTTTCGGCGCGTCCGCTTTCGGAAGCTGAAAAAGCGGAATTCCAAACGAATATCGCGAAAATGACGGGCAAAAAAGTAAATTTAAATTTTAAAACGGACGAAAATATTATCGGCGGAGTCGTCACCCGGGTCGGTTCGACCGTTTACGACGGCTCTGTGAAAACACAATTAGAAAATCTTAAACAAGAATTGATTGGAATTTAGTTTGTGGTTCGTTGTTCGTAGTTCGTTGCAAAAACGAGCAACCACGGACAACCGACAACTAACAACGAACAAATTATATGGAAGCAATTAAAGCCAACGAAATTAACGAAATTATACGTTCTCAGATTGAGAATTTTGATGCGAGTATGACCGTCAACGAAGTCGGAACGGTCATCAAGGTCGGCGACGGTATCGCTGAAATTCACGGACTTGAAAAGGTCATGGCGGGCGAACTTCTCGAATTTCCGCACGGCGTTCGCGGTCTCGCGCTGAACCTTGAAGAAGACAAGGTCGGAACGGTGCTTTTCGGTGATTTCCAAAAGATTAAAGAAGGCGACGAAGTCAAACGCACGCGCCGCATTATGAGCGTTCCCGTGGGCGATGCGATGATCGGTCGCGTTGTTGACGCGCTCGGACAGCCGATCGACGGCAAAGGCGAAATTATCACGAGCCAATTCAACCCGGTCGAATCGATCGCACCCGGAATTATTGACCGTCAACCGGTTAAAGAACCGCTTCAAACGGGTTTGAAAGCGATTGACGCGATGGTCCCGATCGGTCGCGGACAGCGCGAACTGATCATCGGCGACCGCCAGACGGGTAAAACCGCTGTCGCGATCGACACGATCATCAACCAGAAAGGCAAAGACGTGATCTGTATCTACGTCGCGATCGGTCAAAAAGCTTCGACTGTCGCGCAGGTTGTGCAGAAACTCAATGACTACGGCGCGATGGATTACACGATCGTTGTTTCGGCAACCGCTTCGGATCCGGCGGCGATGCAGTTTTTGGCTCCATATTCGGGCGTTGCGATCGGCGAATTTTTCCGCGATAACGGTCGTCACGCACTGACGATTTACGACGATTTGTCGAAACAAGCCGCGGCTTACCGCGAAATTTCATTGCTTCTGCGCCGTCCGCCGGGTCGCGAAGCGTATCCGGGCGACGTTTTCTATCTTCACTCGCGCCTTCTGGAAAGAGCCGCGAAAATGTCGGACGCGCGCGGCGGCGGAAGTTTAACGAGCTTGCCGATCATCGAAACGCAAGCCGGCGACATTTCGGCTTACATTCCGACGAACGTGATTTCGATCACCGACGGACAGATCTTTTTGGAATCAGACCTTTTCAACTCCGGCGTGCGTCCGGCGATCAACGTCGGAAACTCGGTTTCGCGCGTTGGCGGTTCGGCGCAGATCAAGGCGATGAAACAGGTTGCGGGAACTCTGCGAATTGATCTCGCGCAGTTTCGCGAGCTTGCCGCGTTCGCTCAATTCGGTTCGGATCTCGATAAATCAACGCAAGACCAGCTCGAAAAAGGAAAACGTCTGACCGAAGTTTTGAAACAAGGTCAATACCAGCCGATGGAAGTCGAAAAACAGGTTTTCATCATCTGGACTGTTTCGAACGGTTTCGCTTCCGACATTGCAGTCGAAGATCTGAAACGCTTTGAAACCGAAGTTTTCGCTTTTATCGAAAATGCGCATCCGGCGATCCTGGAAACTCTGCGGACGAAAAAATCAATCGACGACGAATTGAAAGCCGCGATGACCGAAGCCGTCGATGACTTTAAGGCGACGCGCTGGAACAAAGAAACGGCAACAGGCGCAAACGCCTAACAATCTCGGATTTGGAACCAGCGGATTGCGGATTTTTGTAAATCCCAAATCCGCTGGTCCCAAATCCCAAATCGAAATATGGCTAGTTTATTGGATATGCGAAGGCGGATTAAGTCCGTCAAGAACACACAGCAGATTACCAAAGCGATGAAAATGGTCGCGGCGGCAAAGCTCAAACGTGCGCAGGATCGTGTCACGGCGGCGCGTCCGTACGCCAAAAAGATGTCCGAAATTCTCGGTAATCTGAGCGCGCGGATCGGCGACGAATTTTCATCGCCGCTCTTGGATTCGCGCGGCGACGAAAAATATTTGATCGTTCTCGTGAGCGCGGACAAAGGTTTGTGCGGCGGTTTTAACACCAACGTGATGAAAGCCGCGCAGAATTTTTTGAAGGAAAATGCGGGCAAACAGACCGAAATGATCCCGGTCGGACGAAAGGGGCGCGATTTTTTCAAACGCCGTCAGATGCTTTTTGTCGAGGAATACGTCGGGCTAACGAATTCGGGTCGCGTCGAGTACAAAGACGCGGCGCTCATTGCGCAGAAGGTCATTAAAACTTTCACGGAAGACACAGGCATAGATAAAGTTTTTCTCGTTTTTACCGAATTCAAAACCGTTCTTTCCCAGAAACCGGTCGTCGAACAATTGCTTCCGATTGCGAAAACCGCGGTCGAAAATGCACCGGAAGGCGGAGCGCAAGCCGAGTATATCTACGAACAACCGCCATCGGAAATTTTCGGCAAGCTCCTGCCGAAACAGGTTGAAACGCAGATCTACCGCGCAATGCTCGAATCGATCGCTTCCGAACAGGGTTCGCGGATGACGGCAATGGACTCTGCTTCGAAAAACGCGGGCGAATTGATCGATTCGCTGACTTTGAATATGAACCGTATTCGTCAGGCGGCGATTACCAAAGAAATCATCGAAGTCGTTTCGGGCGCGGCGGCAGCCGGTTAATCAATTACGTGCTTTCAAATTACGAATTACGATGTAATTGAAAATGGACAAAATCGAAGAATCACACAAATGGCGCGGGCGAATTATTCGTTACGCGCCGTTGATTTTGTGGATCGGTGTGATTTTCTTTGCGTCGTCAACTGCCGGTGCGAGTAAAAATACTTCGATAATTATTCGCCCGCTTCTCGAATGGCTTTTTCCCGCCGCGCCTGCCGCAACTTTAGACATTTATCACGGCTACATCCGCAAGCTCGCGCATTTTACCGAATACGGGATACTCGCTTTTTTCGCTTCACGCGCTTTCTGGGATTCGTCAATGACAGTTTTTCGGAAATTTTGGTTCGTCTGGGCATTTTTGATCGTTGCGCTCGTGGCTTCGATCGATGAATATAATCAGAGCTTCAATCCGCTGCGGACAGGATCGTTTTACGATACTTTGCTCGATGCTTCGGGCGGGTTGACGATGATTTTGTTTTTTTATCTGATAACGAAAATAAAGCGGAATCGAAAATGATTTTTACTTTTTCTTCTCACGCGCCTGTCGGATCAATTCCGGAATCAATCCGGCTTCCGGCAAAGTTCGCCAGTGGCGCACGGGAAGTTCCTTTTTCATCGCCTTGATCTTCAGCCGAAACGGATTAAAGATCGATTTGTAATAGGCGAGCCAGAAATCTTCCATTTCATCCGTTTTCGGCGCTGAATCCGACGAAACGGCTTCGGTATACGTGAGATTTTCCAGATCCCAGTGAGCACAGCCCTTCGGCGTAAAGATCGAAAAAAACATTGCCCCGAAACGCCGGGCAAAAAACGGCGCGGCTCTTTCGACCGTGAAATGAGCGGGAACGTGCCACGCCGCAAAAAACTCTTTCCCGTCAAATTCCGCGCGGCGAAAGCGCACAAAAGCGTGAAACTTATGGACATCGCGCGCGACTGCCTTTTCCATTAAAAGCGCGCGGCGCACGTCGTCGTCGGATTCGATCGCGAGCAGGTTGCGGTTTTCATAAACCAACCGAAAAAGAAGCCGATAGAGCAGCGACCATTTGCAAAAATCGTCAAAACACGCGACCGATTCGGCAATTCTCAGAAAATCGGCGGGCACTTTAAGTATTTTTTCCTTTGACTGTCCGGCGGATTGCGATGCAAGATCGTTTTCAAACAAACAATTCTGCGCCGCGCCCGTCCATAAAATTTCTTCCGGCGCGATTCCGGCTTGCAGAAATTGACGCGCCGCCGCACGCCAAGAAGCGAAATTATTCTGGATGGAAACCTGAATCATGCAATTTTGGATTTTGGATTTTGGATTTTAGATTCCGAAATTATTTTTCGCTTGTAAAAACAAGCTCATCAAGCCATCAGCAAATCCAAAATCTAAAATCCAGATGGCTAAATCTCGCCTGAAAAAGCCGGATCAGGCAAATTATCGAACAATGAAGTCTGGATTACTTTCGGTTTGAGTTTTTCTTCCAGTTTTTCACCGTCCAGACAAAAGACGTCCGGGTTGTAATCAGCCGTGATGACAAACCATTTGGCACGCGAAAGCCGGACGCGGAGTTTTCCCAGATCTTCAAGTTTAATGCGTTGAAACCTTCTGATTTTTAAGATTCGCGAAACATTTCTCATGCCTAGACCCGGCACGCGCAAAAGCTGATGCGCGGCGGCGGAATTGACGTCAACCGGGAAAAATTCCCGATGCCTGAGCGCCCAGGCGAGCTTCGGGTCTTTTTCCAAATCCAGATTCGGATTTGCCGCGCCGTCGGTGATTTCGCTCGCTTTAAATCCGTAAAGGCGAATCAGCCAATCGGCTTCGTAAAGCCGGTGTTCGCGCATCAAGGATGTCGGCGGTTGGGCGAGGAGCCGCGCGTCGGAGTTTTCGATCGGCGTGAAAGCCGAGTAATAAACGCGCCGCAAATCGAATTTTTGATAAAGATTTTCCGCCTTTGCCAGAATCAGCGCGTCACTGCTCGCCGTTGCACCGACGACGATCTGCGTCGATTGTCCGGCGCGGGCGAATTTCGGCGCATCGCCGTTTTTGCGCGTTAAATCTTTCGCCTCATCAATCCCGTTTTTAACGTCTGCCATCGTGTTTTCGATTTCCGTCAAGGTCTTTTCCGGCGCGAGCAGATCCAGATCCGGTTGGATGGGGAGTTCGATATTCGCGCTCAGACGGTCGGCGTATTTTCCGGCTTGTGCGAGCAGAAAGGCGGACGCGCCCGGCACCGCTTTTAAGTGAATATAGCCGCCGAAATTTTCTTCTTCCCGAAGTTTTTGAGCGACGATGACGAGCTGTTCCATCGTGTAATCGGCAGTTTGAATAATGCCCGAACTCAGGAAAAGCCCTTCGATATAGTTGCGTTTGTAAAAATCAATCGTGAGCTTGACGACTTCTTCGGGTTTGAAACGCGCCCGCCCGACATTCGAAGATTTTCGATTGATACAGTACGCGCAGTCCCAGATGCAGACGTTCGTGAGCAGCAGTTTGAGCAGCGAAATACATCGTCCGTCGGGCGTGTAGCTGTGACAAATGCCGATGCCTTCGGCGTTTCCGATGCCGTTCGAGCGGCGTTTGCGATGCGCGCCGCTCGACGCGCACGAAGCGTCGTATTTTGCCGCATCCGCCAGAATTTCGAGTTTGCGTTTGAGTTCCATCGCAAAATAAAGATTAACACGGTGGCGTAGATGAAACAATGTTGCGATAGTGAAACAAAATAATTGTAAAGCCCCGAATAGTTTTGCGTTTCGCGCCGCTTATTGTTAATTTCAGTCGTTTTGCTTTCAATCGCGAAACTTTATGTGGTATTTTATCGTTAAGAACTTCAAAGGAGAAAATGAAACAATGAGTTTTTTCGACAAAGTTAAAGAAGCGGCAATGAATCAGTTTATCGAGGTGATCGAGTGGCTCGACAACACGGGCGATACGATTCTTTACCGTTTTCCGGTTTACCAGCAAGAGATTAAGAACGGCGCACAGCTGATCGTCCGCGAATCGCAGGCGGCGGTTTTTGTGTTCGAAGGTCAGGCGGCGGATACGTTCGGTCCCGGACGCTACACGATCGACGGCGGCAATACGCCGATTCTTTCAAAATTGGGCGCGTGGAAACACGGTTTTAATTCACCGATCAAATCGGAAGTTTATTTCGTCAACACGAAACAATTTACCGATATGAAATGGGGTACGGCAAATCCGATCATGCTCCGCGACGCGGATTTCGGCATCGTTCGTCTGCGTGCTTTCGGCGGTTATTCGATGCGCGTCTCGGACCCGCAAACCTTTATCAAGGAAGTCGCCGGCACGAACGCCCATTTCCAGACCGAAGATATTGACGAACAGCTTAAACGCGGGATCGTCACGGAATTCTCGGATGCGGTCGCGGAAATGAAAATTCCCGCGCTCGATCTGGCGGCGCAGTACAAGGAACTCGGCGACGCGATTCGCGGCAAGATCAACGAAGATTTTCGCACATACGGAATCGAGGTCACGAAATTCTACGTCGAAAACATCAGTCTTCCGCCCGAAGTCGAAGCGGCAATGGACAAACGCGCTTCGATGGGCGCGCTCGGCGATGCCAATAAATATATGCAGTTCCAGGCGGCAGACGCACTTCGCGATGCGGCGCAGAACGAAGGCGGCGGCGCGGGGCTTGGCGCGGGCTTAGGCGCCGGTTTCGCGGTCGGCAACCAAATGGTCAACGCTTTCGGGCAAGGTCAGCAAGGCGGGCAGCAACCACCGCAAGCGCAGACGATTCCGTGTCCGACGTGCGGAAAACAAAATGCGGTCGGCGTGAAATTCTGTTCCGATTGCGGCGGCAAGATGGAAGTTGCGAAGGTTCCGTGTGTGAAATGCGGCGCGGAATTACGTGAAGGCGCGAAATTCTGCTCGGAATGCGGTTCATCGCAGGAAAAAGCGAAATGCGCCAACTGCCAAGCCGAACTCGCTCCGGGTGCAAAATTCTGCCCCGAATGCGGAACTAAAACCGAAGCTGCGTAATTAAAAAGCAAAAAGACGCAAAGTAGAAAGGATGAGAGATTACTACCTCATCCTTTTTACTTTTGCCTTTGCGCCTTCGCGTCATTGCGTTAAAATTATATTTGGAGAAAATTATGGCAATCAGTCCCGAACTTTTAGAGATCTTGCGGTGTCCGAAATGCAAATCGAAGGTTGAAATAAAACCAGACCAAAGCGGTTTGAAATGCACGAACGAGGAATGCGCGCTCGTTTATCCGATTCGCGACGAAATTCCCGTGATGCTCGTCGAAGAAGCGAAAGTGGAAAAATAGAAAGACTCTGATTTTTTGAAACAACGATTTACGCAGATTTTCACGGATTTCTAGAAATACGATCTGTGATAATTCGCGTCAATCGTTGTTTCGTTTTCGGCTTTGAACAAAGAAAATTCACAAATAAACTGGCAAAACGTCAAGCGCGTGCTGGTTGTGCGTCTGCGTTCGATCGGCGACACGGTTCTCGCCACGCCTTCGCTGATCGCTCTGCGGCGATTTTTGCCCGACGCGCGGATCGATATTTTGCTTGAAGATTGGGTCGCACCGGTTTTGGAAGGTTTTGAGGCAGTTGACAATGTTCTGACCGTTTCGCGGAAAAGCAAAAAATCGCGCTTTGAAACGGCGCGGCAAATTCGCCGAAACCGCTACGATGTCGCGTTCAACCTGCACGGCGGCACGACCGCGACGTTTTTTGTCCGCGTTTCGGGTGCCGCGCACCGCGTCGGTTTTTCGCATTACAGCTACAAATTTCTTTACAATCATCTGCTTTCTTCATCGTTAGATTTCTGGCAAACCGAAATTGCGCATTCCGCCGAACAACAGCTCGCACTCCTGGGTTTCGTCGGCGTTCCGGTCGCGGATAAACCGAAAAGCCGTCTGGCGGTTACGGAAAAAGCGCGAAATTCGATCGAAGAAAAACTGCGCTCCGAAATCCGGGATCCCAAATCCGAAATCGCCCTGCTTCACCCGGTCGCCGCCTTTGAGACAAAGCAATGGGCAACCGAAAATTTTGCGCTGACGGCGGAATATCTGAGCGAAAAAGGTTTGCGAATCGTTGCCGCGGCGACCAAAAAAGAGCGCGCAGTTTTAGAAAATCTGAGGAAACTTTCACGTGTTCCGATTTTAAGTTTTGACGATCTGACCTTGCCCGAAATCACGGCTTTGGCTGCGCGTGCCGCAATTTTTGTCGGCAACGATTCGGGCATCGCGCATATCGCGGCGGCAGTCGATACGCCGAGCGTCGTTGTTTTCGGCTCGTCGAACATCAATCACTGGCGACCCTGGACAAACGCGCCGAACGAGATCGTTTACGAAAAACTGCCGTGTCAGCCGTGCGCCGGCTATTTCTGCATGGAATTTGGCGCGCCGAAATGTATTTTGAGCGTCAAACCGCAAAGCGTTATCGAAGCGATCGAAAGAGTTTTGCCGAAGAAATTGAACTAAAATGCCAACTATTATCACACATGGATTTGTCGGGATAATCGGCGGAAAAATCTTTTCCGACTCCGAAAAAGCGAAGTTCTGGATTCTGTCGGCGCTCGTTGCGATGATTCCCGATGCCGATGTGATTGCCTTCAGATTCGGAATTCCGTACGATTCGATATTTGGTCACCGGGGCTTTTCGCATTCGATACTTTTTGCGCTGATTTTAGCTCTGATCGTAATGTTTGCGGGATTCAGGGAAATCACTTTCGGTTCAAAGCGTTGGTATCAATATGCGGCGTATTTCTTTTTGATTGCTTTATCGCACGCAGTTTTGGACTCTTTCACGAATGGCGGTTTGGGCGTCGGTCTATTCATTCCGTTCGGCGCGGAAAGATATTTTGCGCCGTTTCGCCCGATCGAAGTTTCGCCGATCGGCGTCAGCCGGTTTTTGGACGGTTCGGCAATACCTGTTCTGGTCAGCGAATTTCTTTGGGTCTGGCTGCCTTTTACGGCAATTTATCTGATAAAACTTATCGTTAAAAGATTTAAGAAATCCGAAAACAAAGAGATCTGAACAAAAATTTTGCGAATAATTTAAAAAGAAATGGCGGGTTTCGAAAAACCCGCCGCAGAGCGTTTAAGCCGAAGCATTTAAGCAAAGTCTATGACAAAACTATTTCTTCATATTGGCGTTTGATTTGGTATTACTACTCGAACTACCGCCGGTATTTGTAATCGAATCATTCGGCGCAACCTTTAATTGATTGGTCACGCTTTTTACTCCGTCAATCTCTTTTGCAACCTGGGCGGCTTTTGCGCTTTGCTCTTTGGTCGCAACGGTTCCTTTCAAAGTAACAACGTCATTGACTACGTCAACATCAATTGTCGATTCACGTAAATCGCTTGTCGTCATCAAAGCCAAACGGGTTTTGGTCCAAAGCCAGCTATCGTTTACGCCCGAGCCGATTGTTTCGCCGCTTCTTTTATCTTTCTCGTAATCTGTCCGGTTTTTGTCATAATCCGCACGGTTTACATTGGCATTATTCCAACGGTTTGTATTAGTGGTTACCACCGGAACATTGGCGTTACTGTTAACAACAACCGCTGTGTTGCTGTTGACATTTTTTAAGCTCACGTTGGAATTCGGCGGTGCACTTTCACAACCCGCCAATGCGAGTGCCGATAATCCTACAGTCATAATTATAAATTTGGTCTTCATATTAAATTCCTCCAGTTTTCTAAAAAAACATTTTTTTGAAAGATTCAAAGAAACATCTTCCAAAACCGGCATAATCGGCAAATATCATACCAATGGCAATAAGTCGGCAATTTTTAAGATTATTTGTCCGATATTTGACTGAAACAGCAGGATTTTGGCTTTTTTGCTCGACAATTCGACTGCTTTCTTGACATAGCCAAACAGGGCATTTATCATCTAAAGTTTCGGCTCATATTGCCGTTAGTCGTAGTGCGCTCTTAATGTGACTCAAAACAGGACGCACAAGCGAAACAAAAATATACAGTTTTATTATGTTCGAATCACTGTCCGATAAATTAAAACGCTCGCTGAAGAATCTGCGTGGTCAAGGCAAACTTACGCCTGAGCATGTTGACATGGCGTTGAAAGAGATTCGAATGGCTTTGCTCGAAGCCGACGTTAATTACAAAGTCGCCAAAGATTTTGTTGACAGCGTGCGCACGAAAGCCGAAGGACAGGAAGTCTGGCAGGATCTAAAACCGCACGAACAGGTTGTCAAGATCGTTTATGACGAGCTTGTCGAGCTTTTCGGCGGAACTTCGTCGCGCTTGGTTTTTACCAAGCAAATTCCGAACGTCGTGATGATCGTCGGTCTCCAGGGTTCGGGTAAAACGACCTCGACGGGCAAGATCTCGCGCTGGCTCAAGGATAATCAGGAGCGCAAACCGCTGCTGGTTTCGGTCGACGTTTATCGTCCGGCGGCGCGTGAGCAGTTAAGAGTGGTCGGCGCGGCGGTTGGCGTCGCGGTTTATCAGGATAAGGAAACGAACGATCCGATGACGCTCGTGCGCGGTGCGGTCAAGCATGCGCAGGAGATGGGTTTTGATACTTTGATGATCGACACGGCAGGTCGTCTGCATATTGACGACGAGCTGATGGTCGAACTCGAAAAAATCAAAGCCGAAACCCGACCGATCGAAGTTTTATTCGTCGCCGACGCGATGACCGGACAAGATGCCGTCAGAAGCGCGGAAGTTTTTCACGAACGCGTCGGCATTACGGGCGTTGTTCTGACGAAAATGGACGGCGATGCGCGCGGCGGCGCGGCTTTGTCGATCAAACAGGTGATCGGGCAGCCCGTCAAATTTGTCGGTGTCGGTGAAAAATACGACGCGATCGAGCCCTTTTATCCTGACCGCATTGCGCAGAGAATCCTCGGGATGGGCGACGTTCTGTCGCTGATCGAAGAAGTTCAGGGCAAGATCGACGAGGACGAAGCTGCCAAGCAATTGCAGAAAATGACGAGCAATCAGTTTACGCTCGAAGATTTTCGCAACCAGCTCGGACAGTTCAAAAAACTCGGCTCGATGTCGAAATTGATGAAGATGCTTCCCGAACAGATGACGGGCGGAATGTCGCTTTCCGACGAACAATCCGAAGAGGTCGAAGCGCAGATGAAGCGCACCGAAGCGATCATCGATTCGATGACCAAACAGGAGCGCAACAATCATAAAATTCTCGACGCGAGCCGTAAAACGCGGGTCGCTAAAGGTTCGGGTTCGACGATCGCGGAAGTCAATCAGTTGATTCGTCAATACGAGCAAATGAAGAAAATGATGGCGCAGATGAATCGCGGCGGTCTTTTCTCAAAACTCGCGGGTAAAGCGATGGGCGGACTCGGCGGCGGTTTGGGCGGCTTGCTCGGCGGCGGAGGCGGCGGAATGGGCGGGCTCGGCGGACTTCTCGGCGGAGGCGGCGGACAGGAAGATTTTGATAACGATTACGAAGAAACCAAAGATAATTTGGCGAAAAGGCTAAAGAAGAAAAAACGACACAAGAAGAAAAGATAGTTAATCGTAAATAGAATTTTTCGACGATTTACGATTCACGATTTACGGAGAAATTATGTTAGCAATTAGTTTAATGAGAATGGGCGCGAAGGGTAAACCTTTCTACCGCCTCGTGGTTAAGGAAAAGCGTTCGAAACGCGACGGAAAATATTTGGAAAACGTCGGGACATATAACCCGATGACCAATCCGGCGGAAATCAATTTACAGCATGACCGCATTCAATACTGGATCGGTGTCGGAGCACAACCGACCGAAACCGTCGCGAGTTTGATTAAAAATAATCCGAAAACGGAAGAAACAAGTTCTTAGAGTTTACAGAGTTAGTAGAGTTTTTAGAGTTAAGACTTTTTACTCTACGAACTCTAAAAACTCGATGAACCCTACAAACTTATGAAAGAAGCCGTTGAAAAAATTATTAAAGCCCTTGTCGGACAGCCGGAAGCGGTCGAGGTGTCGGAATTTTCCGACGGTAAGACCGTGAGGATCGAAGTCCGCGTCGGCGAAGGCGATATGGGACGCATCATCGGGCGCGAAGGGCGCACCGTCAAAGCGATTCGCAGTCTGCTGTATTACGCCGGACAAAAACAAGGAAAGCGGTTTCAATTAGACATCGTTGATTAATTTGCGATTTCAGATTTGCGATTTGCGTTATGACTGAAGAACTCGTTGCAATCGCCAAACTTGTTAAATCTCGTGGATTGCGCGGCGAACTGGTTGCCGATATTTTGACCGATTTTCCCGAACGCTTTGACGCGCTTGAAACGGTCATCGCGCATTTGCCCGACGGCACACGGCGTGAATTGAAAATTGAAAGGTTTTTCTTTCAGAAAGGCAGAATCGTTTTCACCTTCGCCGGTTTTGATTCGATCGAAAAAGCCGAGATCTTGCGCGGCGCAGAAATTTGCGTTCCCGAATCGGAAGCGATCGCGCTTGAAGAAGACGAATTTTTCGATTGGGAACTCGAGGGCTGCGAAGTCGAAACCCTCGAAGGCGAAAAGATCGGTCGCGTTAAGGAATTGATGCGCACTGGCGGGACGGAGATTTTAGTCGTCGCGGGCGCGGAAAAAGAATATCTGATTCCGTTTGCCGAAACGATTTGCACGGAAGTTGACGTTGCAAACAAATTGATAAAGGTTGACGTGCCCGAAGGCTTGTTAGAATTTTAGGTTTTCGGTTTTTGGTCTTTGGTTTTTGCAGAAACCCAAAACCTAAAGCCAAAAACCAAATGAAAATCGACGTTTTAACAATTTTCCCCGAATTCTTTCGAGAGGTCTTTGATTTTGGAATAATCCGCCGCGCCAAAGCTTCGGAAATCGTCGAGATAAATATTCACGACATCCGCTTTTTCGCGACCGATAAACACCGGATGACGGACGACCGACCCTTCGGCGGCGGCGACGGGATGGTTTTCAAGGCGGAACCGATCTTTAACGCGATCGAGAAGATTTTAGGAACGACCGAGCGCGAAAAATACGCGCCCAAAACAAAAGTTGTTCTTTTAACGCCGCAGGGCAGACCGCTCAAACAGGCGGTGGCAAAAGAGTTTGCGGGTGAAGTTGAAAATTTAGTTTTGATTTGCGGACGTTACGAAGGCGTTGACGAACGCGTTAACGAGGCGCTCGTGACGGACGAAATTTCGATCGGCGATTACGTGCTTTCGGGCGGCGAACCGGCGGCGATAGTTTTGGTCGACGCGATCGTCCGGCTTTTGCCGAACGCATTGGGGAGCGAAACGTCAGCCGAGAATGATTCGTTTTCAAACGGATTATTGGATTATCCGCATTACACGCGTCCGGCAGATTTTCGCGGGATGAAAGTTCCCGAAGTTTTATTGAACGGCAATCACGCCGAAATTGAAAAATGGCGTCAGAAAAAAGCGTTGGAAAAAACGCAGAAATTCAGACAGGACTTATTAAATAAGGAGAATGGCTGAAGTGAGTAGTCAAAGGTTATCGATTTAACTTTTCGACGTTCACCTCTCGCCGACAATTAAAATGAATCGTTTAGACAGCATCGAACAAACACAATTAAAAGAAAATATTCCTGCCTTTCAGTCGGGCGACACCGTTAAGGTTCACGTCCGCATCAAGGAAGGCAACAAAGAACGTCTGCAGGTTTTTGAAGGCGTTGTGATCGCCCGCAAACACGGCGGCGCGCGCGAAACCGTAACGGTTCGCAAAGTCAGTTTCGGCGTCGGCGTCGAACGCATTTTCCCGCTTCACGCGACGATCGTTGACCATATCGACGTCACGCGGCGCGGTAAAGTTCGCCGTGCGAAACTTTATTACTTGCGTGATCTGCGCGGTAAAGCGGCGCGTATCAAAGAGCGCGATACCCGCAACAAAAAAGCTAAGGCTTAATTCTTCTGACAAAAAGGCGCAAAGACGCGAGACCCGCAGAGTTTTTTAACAATTTTCTTTGCGTCTTTCGCGTCTTTGCGCCTTTTGCGTTTTATGAAAACAGAACAAAAAATCGGGCTTGATTTTGAGAACAAGGCAGTTTCGGAAGGCTTTCGGCTGATCGCCGGAGTTGACGAAGTCGGGCGCGGCTGTCTGGCGGGCGCGGTCGTCGCGGCGGCTTGTATTCTGGATTTGTCTGCGCCGCTTCCTGAGGGCTTGAACGATTCCAAAAAACTTTCCGCCAAAAAGCGCGAACAGATCAGCGAAGAGCTCAAACAATCGGTCGTCGCTTTTTCAATTGGGCAGGTCGAAGCCGAAGAAATCGATGAAATAAACATTCTGCAAGCGACCAAAAAAGCGATGCGCCTGGCGATCGAACGCCTTGCGCCGAACGCCGATTTTCTGCTCATCGACGCCGTTCAGCTCAGAGAAATAAACCTTCCGCAAAAATCCATCATCAAAGGCGACGCGATCTCCGCTTCGATCGCCGCCGCCTCAATTTTAGCGAAAACCTACCGCGACAATTTAATGCAGGAATTCTGCAAAATCTATCCGCAATACGGCTTTTCAAAGCACGCCGGCTACGGCACGAAAGCGCATTTTGAAGCCATTCGCCAATATGGCGCGTGCCCGCTTCATCGTAAAAGTTTTCGCGGCGTTATCAACTGAGAATTTTTCAAATCTAAGGTTCATACAAATACATCATTCGCATTATTTCGGGATAATCTCCAAATTTGGAGATTATCCCGAATAGCTCTTGAAACCATCTCCGAAGACGGATTATATAAAATAGGCAATACATAAATTAGCAGCAGTTGGTCATTAAACTGTTAATTTGATTGCGGTTTTATTAATTAAAATTCAGGTGAGGTTCAGAGAATAAATGTTAGGTTTGGAAACACTCGATGTTGTGATCGGAATGATTTTTGTTTTTTTGACGCTGAGTTTAGTGTGTTCGGCGGTCAACGAGATAATTGAGGCGTGGTTCAATAAGCGTGCCCAATATCTCGAAAAAGGGATGAAAGAGCTGTTAAGCGATCCCGGAACGGTCAATTCCCAGATGATGGCTGCCATTTATAACCATCCTTTGATCGCCGCGCTTTTTCGAGGAAAATACGGTGTAGAGGGAAATAATCTGCCTTCTTATATTCCGGCGGAAAACTTTGCCGGCGCCTTGATCGATGTTTTTTTAAATTCTTCCAATAACCCGGGTACAAATATTACATCGCCGCCGACGGTTGTCACCTCACCGCCTTCCGCTTCTTTCTCAATCGATTCTCTGCGAACTCTTGTTGATGCCAATATCACCGATCCGGTACTGGGACCAGCGGCAAAAGCACTTCGCGCCTTGCTGGATTCAGCAGGTAATAATCCGGAAACACTTAAGAAAAGTGTCGAAAACTGGTTTGACAGTTCAATGGACAGAGTTTCCGGCTGGTATAAAAGGCGGACGCAGGTAATTATTCTGGTCCTCGGTCTGGTCGTTGCGATCGGTACCAATGCCGATTCCATTACGATCAGCAACAGTCTTTCGCACGACAAGGCACTGCGTGATTCGCTGGTTAAAGCCGCGGAAGAATACGCTAAAAACGACGCTTCTCAGCCGGGAACGAATACGCCTTGTTCGACGGCTCCAAATACGGCTAAATGTAAGCTGGATGCCGAAATGGACAGTATCAGAAAGCTCGGATTGCCGATTGGGTGGAACTGGAATGACCCCAATTTGGTTCCCCAAAGTTGGGAGGGGGGCTTGTTAAAGATTTTTGGCTGGCTGATCACGGCATTTGCTATATCTTTGGGTGCGCCGTTCTGGTTTGATTTGCTCAATAAGTTTATGGTCGTTCGTTCAACCGTGAAGCCGAAAGAAAAAAGCGCTGATGAGCCTTCAAAATAAAAAAGTTTTTACTCGAGACTTAAAGGAGGAAAATATGTCGAAATATCACGTCAACACAGACAGCTTAAATTTACGGGAAGGACCCGGAACAAATCAGCCGATTATCACCAAATTGGATACAAATACAACGGTTGAAAAACTGGAAGTTTCCGATAACGGCTTTTGGTTTCGGGTCAAAACCAGAAAAGACGGAACCGATGTCGAAGGTTGGGTTGCCGGAGAATTTTTGGAGGCGGACGAAAAAATCGGATGGGTCGAAACAATCGGCGAATTTGAAGTTGAACGCAAACCGATTCCGCGGGTCGGAAACAAGCCTTTTTTGTTGATGGAGCACCCGATGATCGGTGTTTTGCATACTACCGAAGGAAGCACGATCGGTGGCGCCTTTACGGCGTTGAACAACAGTCATTCGGCTCCGCATTTTATTGCCGGCGACAACCGTATTATGCAATGTCGTCCGATGACGGCACAGGGAGCGGCGTTGAAAACTCCTGCCAATCAATTCCCGAATAAGTTTGCGGCAGTGCAGATCGAAATGGTCGGATTTTCAAAAGATACGCCATGGCTTCCGCCGGAAAGCTCCCTGCTTCCCGTTTTGGCGATAATGCGCTGGGCGGCAGAAAGTCCGATAGATATTCCTTTGCGCCGTCCTTCCGAAGAATGGTTGGACAATTGTTCGGATGTTCCGAAACCCTGGGCGACGGCAAATAATGAACGGCGCAAAAGCGGCATCTGGGCAGGTGCAAAGGGTTGGTATATGCATATGGAAGTGCCGGGTAACGATCACTGGGATTGCGGGGCTCTCAAATGGAAAGAGATTTTCGACCTTATTTGAGTGAAAACCGCAATCATTTCCGGACGAACATTGCGTTAAGGATTCGGTACGTATTCGCGTACCGAATCCTTAACGGCGTTTAATAAAATTAACTCATAAAATTCAAACCTTTCCGCATCGAACGGCGACTGCGCTTGTTCGGATGCAGAGCCGACGGCGTTCACCGCAAAATGCGCGTGTGACAATTTTTCAAGCGCATCGTCAGGCGATCATTGCCGATATCGGGACGGTGAATGCTGACGTTAAATCAATAAATGCAAAAAAAATTTATAAAAAAAATAAATTTACGCAAAAAAAATCAGGTGCGAGGGTCTATAGGCGTAATTCAATTTCAATTTGAGCCAATATCGGCAACTAGGTTGGGAATTGTTCCCCAAATAAAATCATTAAACTTTAAGGAGATATTTTATGAAAAAAATCAGTTTAAGAACTTTTGTTTTGATTACACTAGCTTTAGCGTTCCCTTTGCTGGTCAGCGCACAAGCCACGCGCACTTGGGTTTCGGGTGTCGGTGACGACGTTAATCCGTGCAGTCGGACGGCACCTTGCAAAACATTTGCCGGCGCGATCTCGAAAACGGCGACAAACGGCGAAATCAACTGTCTCGATCCGGCTGGCTACGGTGCGGTAACGGTTACCAAATCAATCACGATTGACTGCGAAGACACACAAGGCTCGATCCTTTCTGCCGGAACAAACGGTGTCATCGTCAATATTACAGCCGCCACCGACACGAAAAAATCCTTTAAACTTCGTGGAATATCGATCAACGGTGCGGGAACGGGAATCAACGGCATCAGAATTCTTGCCGCCAACTCGGTTGTCGTCGAAGACGGCGTGATCGATGGTGTTACGCAGCACGGTATTTCGATCGAAACGACTTCGGGAACGCCGAAAATCAGCGTGGACAGAATGTCGATCAGAAGCAACTCGGGCAACGGCATCAACTCTTTTATTACCGGCGGAACGGTAAATTTATCGGTCAGCAATTCACAATTTACCCTGAATGCCACCGGAATCAATCTGAGCAGCAACACAAAAGCCGTCGTCAGAAATTCGACCCTTGCCAATAATACGACCGGCGCGGCATCGTTTCAGGCGGATTTGAATGTTT
>DATLOR010000474.1:0-13162 GCA_035536135.1 Pyrinomonadaceae bacterium
CTGGTCGGCAACCTGCACGACCGCGCTGACTCCGCTGACGCCCATTTTTACGTCCACGCGCAGACGGTCGCCGACTGCGAGACGCGCTTCGCTCACGGTTGTTTCCTGAAATCCGCTCGCGGTCGCCGTAATTGTGTAAACGCCGGTCGAAAGCGACGGCACTTCGTAAAAACCGTTCTCGTTTGTCTGAACCGTGCGGGTTTCACTCGTTCCGACGTTAGTTACTTTAACGCTCGCATTCGGGACTGCCGCGCCGTTGGCGTCTTCGACCTGTCCCGTAATGGTTCCCGTGTTTGATTGGGCAAAAATCCCAAATGTAAAAATTAAAATTAGTGCTATGAAAGAACCCGCTTGTTTGATTGTCTTGCCTGTTATGTAATTCATTTTAAGCCTCCAGAATTTTCTCCAATTTCTAAACTTTTGTGCAATCACCTTTTGCGGGAAGCGCCGCGACGGCGGCAAAATCCGGTGTCCAAACCCCATCTTTTTTCGGATAATATTTTTCGAGCATTTCCGCCGTCATCGGCACGGTCGGAATTACATCGCGAAGATCAACTGCCTGCCCGTCGTAGAGTTTGATAACTCCGTCGAGACACCGCAGACCGACATATTCGGGAAACATCGCCGCGCTGACCTTTAACGCTTCACGCCGCATCAGCCATTCTTTTTCGTGTTCGCCCGCGAGTCCGAATCCGGCAACCGTCACCTTGTCGGCGTCAAAACCCGCGTCCAGATAACCTTGATACGCGCCTTGCCCGGTTTCGTCGTCCATTGCAAAGATCACGTCAACGTCGCCGGTTTCTTTAAGAGTTTCGAGCGCGACGGCGCGGGCGATCGAAGGCGTCGCTTCGCCGTTGATCGAAGCCGCGACAATTGAATCGGGCTGAATGCTTCGGACGCCGTCAACAAAACCTTCGCTTCGCAGAAGGCACGGGCGCAGCCACGGCAAGCCGACATCCAAGATGCGCAGCGGCGAGCCGTCTTCGTTTTTGACATTTTCGCCGACCCAGACACCCAGATCATAACCCGCATCGTAGTCGCAGATCGCGACCATCGTCGTCATTCCTTCGACCGGATTGGCTTCGACCACAACGGGTTTGCCCGCCGCTTCCGCCATCTTCAGAATTTCTTCCAATCCTTCGGTCGCCGCCGGAGTCAGGATCAGCGCGTCAACTTCTTTGAGTAATTCGCGCGCCTGATTGATCTGATTTTCGACGCTCAAATCGGCATCTTTAATGACGATCTCCGCACCGTATTGCGCGCCGCGCCGCCTGAGGATTTCGATCACGATCTGATACCAGATATGAAAACTGTAATTCGTTAAATAGCCGATCTTCTTCGGCACGCGCTCTGCTTCGACGAGCGGAACGGCGTGAATCGCTTCATCAAGATGCGGCGGCGGATTATATTCCGTCACCGGCGCATGCGTTTCTGTCTGCATTGATGTTTCACTCATAAACTTACAACTCCAACTTTTTTACTTTTACTTTTTTACTTTGCCTTTTTACTTTTCGACCTGCGGAACACCGCCGATTTGCGTTAAAAGTCCGCCGTCAACCGTCCAGATTGCGCCCGTCACGAACGATGAACTTTCGTGCGCGAGAAAGGCGGCGACTTCGGCAATCTCGCGCGGCGCGGCGATTCGTCCCAAAGGATGCATCGCGTTGCAGGCGTCGTAAACCGACTGCGGATTCGGGTCGAGTGATGCCGCCCATTTGAGCATCGGCGTATCAACCGTGCCCGGACAAACGCAATTGGCGCGAATATTTTCTTTCGCAAAATCCATCGCCATCGAACGTGTCAGACCTAATAATCCGTGTTTGCTGATCGTGTATGCCAGAACGTTTTGTTGGCTTGCCAGCCCCTGTACCGACGAAACATTGACGATCGTGCCGCCGCCTGCTTCCCTTAAATGAGGGATGACCGCCCGCGCCGCGTTCCAGGCGCCTTTCAAATTCACGTCCAGAACTTCGTTCCATTGTTTTTCATCGGTCGAAACCGCCGTGCCGTAGCGTTGTATGCCCGCGCTGACTACCAGCGAATTAACGCCGCCAAATGTTTTTCGCGTTCTTTCAACCGCACTTTTTACCGCTTCAAAATCGGCGACATCAACCCGCTCGAAAATCGCCTTTCCGCCCGATTGTTCAATGCGCTCGCAAGTTTCGTTTCCCGCCTCGGCGTCCCAATCCAAAATCGCGACCGCCGCTCCGCGCTCCGCTAAAAGCTCGCAAACCGCCGCTCCGATTCCCAATGCGCCGCCCGTTACGACCACGGTTTTTCCGTCAAATCTCATAAAATCTCCTAAACTGTCTCCGTGTGTGGAATTTCGTCCCGCTCCTCTGCCAGATTTTCCGAATCTTCCGAAGGCTGCGGGGCGGGCGGCGGCAGATTTTTATACCATGTGAAATAAAGAATAATGACCGTTACCAGAGTTGTTCCGAGCAGTCCGAAGCCGATCGTCAAGCGATGCAGAATCAGGTAAAGCATCGAAACATAAAGCGCCGTAATACCGATCAAAGAAACAACCACGTTAAAGAAATCGAGTTTGAAATCCGATTGTTTTTTGAAATCCGGAGTTTCCTGCAAAACTGCTTCTTTCGCGGGCTGCCACGCGCCCGCCGGCTGAACTTTGCGGTAGAAATTTTTCAAGGTTTCGATGTCGGTCGGCTGAGTTAAAAGCGAGACGGTAATCGTTACAATCGTTGAAAGAATGGCGATGACCGGAAAGCCGATATAAAGCGGAAGCGGTGCGATGAGACCGGATTGTTCGAGAAAAACCTCGCCGAGCGAAAGCGCCATTCCGCCGAAAACGCCCGCGGCATAGCCTTGTCCGTTGAGCCGCCACCAGTACCAGCGCAAAACGTTCGGCGGCAGAATCCCGGCAGCGAGCGTTCCGAAGATCCACAAAAACGCGGTGTTGATCGAAGTTCCGAAGTAAGAAATGATCAAACCGACGATGATCAAAAGTGCCGACGAAAGATAGCTGATGCGGATCAGTTTTTTCGCGTCCGCGTTCGGATTGATATAGCGTTGATAAACGTCTTTGACCAGATAAGCCGCACCGCCGTTGACGGTCGAGCTGAATGTCGCCAAAAATCCCGAAAGGAGTGCGGCAAGCATAAATCCGACGAGTCCGACGGGCAGCATCGAACCGATGATCAAAGGAAGCGCAGTTTCCGGGTCGGCTTTGAGTTTGGCGTCGAGCACGGCGTTGCCGATGCCCATGATCGCCATCACCGCGATCGCCATCGCAAAACACCAGCGAACCGTATGAATCGCGCCCCACAACGCACCGAGTTTTGAAGCATCGCGCTCATCTTTGGCGGCAAGAAAACGCTGAAAATCATAAAGCTGTTCGGGACCGCTCAGGCAAAGCAGTAAGCCTTTGGCGACCCAAACCGCCACGAGCGCGCCGAAAAACGAATAATCCGTGCCGCCCGAAACCAATCCCTGCAGCGCTTCGGGGCGAATGGACGGCATAATATCATGCCAGCTCGCCGGAACTTTTGCGGCGAAAGCCGCCGCGTCAAAATGCATATAACCGATAATTGCAAAGACGATCGCGCCCGCGCTCAGAACGATCGTCTGGACGATCTCGACGCGGACGATACCGTGGAATCCGCCCAAGATCACGTATAATCCCGTCACTCCGAGAATCAGCAAAGCACACATATTCGGCGAAAACGGCAGAAAAATCGCGCCGAACTTGCCCATTCCGATTGCCGAATAACCGAGCAGGGCGGAAATCGTCAGAACGGCAAAAAGCGTATAAGAAAGTCTTGCAAGATCGCCCGCTTTGCTGTTTCCGAAGCGGGTTTTCATCCATTCCGCGCCGGTCATCGCGTCCGAACGGCGAATCCATTTGCCCATATAAGCAAGATAAAATGCCGTGATCGGAAAGCCCCAGAGCCAGTGCACCCACATTCCTTTCAAGCCGAGTGCGATAAAGGTCGAAACGATCCACATCGTTCCCGTGATGTCGAAATACGAGCTTGAGCCGGACATTGCCAATGCCCACCAAGGCAATTGCCGTCCGCCTAAGAAATAAGACGACATTCCCTTTGCCGCGCGCCGTTTCATCGCAAAACCGATGCTCATAATTGCCGCCAGGTAGACGACGACGATAATTTGGTCTAGAACGGATAAATTCATAGCTTTCTCACTGCTTTCGAACTTGTTTTTTACTTCGATTCGCGGCTCTGCCGATAATCATCGAAAACGCTTTATTTTCAGGCGATTTTTAACCGTAAAACACTTTCTCTTTAGCCTTGATAAAGTCGTCAAAAAATTTTGATTAGAGAAAATCGCCTAAATTGGTCAGACCAATTATTTTACTTGCCGTAAATTGCCTTTGGTCCGGGGCTTTAATTCTTTGCCTGCTTGAATATTTCGCTGACTTTTTCGAGAATTACACGGACCTGTTTGTCCCAGTAATTCCAATCATGCCCGCCTGAGGCTTCATGATATTCAAACTTTATACTTTTTTCTTCAAGCGATCGGGCTAATTTCCGGTTAATCTCTAAAAATCCATCGTCAATGCCGCAATCGATATAAATATACGGGAAAGAGGATTTTTTTTCTTCGGAAATCTGCCTGATTATTCCGAACAAATCGTTTTCAGCCCGCGCTGCGCTCGTTTCCTGACCGAAGACTTCCAGAATTGACGGGCTTAACTCTTCCCAGCCGAATCCTTTATTGTTTTCCGTCAATTGCGGAGCCTCGAAAGCCCCGCTCATCGAACCCGCGAAGATAAAAAGATCAGGTCGTTTAAGCGCGAATTTTAAGGCGCCGAAACCGCCCATCGAAAGTCCGGCGATCGCTCGTTTTTCTTTACTTGCAAAAGCTCTGTATCTGGCTTCAACGGTCGGGATCAATTCATTTATAAAAGAACTTTCAAACTTATCTTTTTCGATCGTTGCGCTGTCCGAATACCAGCTGTTGCCGCCTTCGGGCAAAACCACAATCATTTTCTTATCAGCTAAATAATCCTTTATGGCAGTTAATTCGAGCCAATTATCAGAGCTTCCGAAAAGTCCGTGCAACAGGTAAAGAACCGGATAATCTTCTTTCAACGTTTCGTAATTTTCCGGCAAGATCACCCAGAACGGAAGCTCTCCCTGCATCAAAGAACTTCGCAGAATTTCTTTGCCAATCTTTACCACAATAGAATTAATTAAAATTTGAAGCGCTCTGAAAATACTTTCTCATCGCTAAAGATAAAGTATTTTTATCACAGTTAATTTAAAGGTGTCAACTAAATTTCGGAAAAAGTTTCGGGCATCAGATTTTCGCCCGCGATTTATACGGATTTTTGTTTAATTGGAGAGGCGTTTGAAAACAGTTTTGCAGGGCGATCGGAATCGCCCCGAAAAGGCTCGGACGCTGGACGCTTGCCGGACGAATGATAATGTTTTCAGGCGCCACGATATAACGGCTGCGCAGCCTTTTTTTGATGATCGGTTCGATCAGAGACCACGCGGCGGTGATGTTTCCGCCGATCACGACCGTTTCGGGATAGAGCCCGTGAACCAGATTGCTGATGCCTTCGCCCAAGTATTCGGCGGTAATTTTTAGAGACTGCACAGCCATTTCGTCGTTTTTATTGGCAAGCGCGATCAGGTCGTTGAGATTCACGATCGGCACGCCCTGTTTCGCCGTGACGCGGTGAAATCTTTCGACCGTCGCGCGTTCGGAAGCGAAGGTTTCCCAGCATCCGCGCCTGCCGCACGAACAAAGCTCGCCGTTCGGATCAATGCTCATATGCCCGAAACCGCCCAAACCGAGGCGCGAACCGACGTGTAGTTCGCCGTTGATAATCAAACCGGTTCCCAAACCTTCGACGACGAGCACAAAAATCAAAGTCCGCACGCTGGCTTCGTTCAGCGGTCCATACCAGAGTTCGGAAAAAGCCGCCGCATTTGCGTCGTTCTCGATGTAGACCGGCAAATTCAAACGGCTTGTCAGAATTTGGCGAAGCGGGACGTTTTTCCATTCCAGGTTCGGCGAAGTTTCGACCGTTCCGGTTTCGCGGTCGATCAAACCGGGAACGCTCACGCCGATCGCGGCGAATTTTGCCCGCGGATATTGAGTTTGTATCAGTATTTCGATCTCGTCGGCGAGCTTGTTCAAAAATTGTTCGGGCGTTCCCTCGGTCAGAAGCGATTTTTGATGAATGATTCTGCCGTTAAAGTCGCTGACGGCAAAAACCGTATCGGAAACGCCGATGTCAACGGCTAAAACATAAAAACTTTCGGCGTTGATGAACAGGTGTTTCGGCGGTCTGCCGCCGCTCGAAGGTCCTTCCGTGCCTTCATAGACAAAATTATTTTTAATTAAACGATTGACGATCGCCGAAACGGTGCCTGCTCGTAATCCGGTAAATTTTGCAATGTCGGCGCGTGAAATCGGCTGCCGTTCGCGGATCAGATGAAGAAATATCGTCTGATTAATATCGCGGACATCGTGCACGTCCACCATCTTAAAATTATTCTTTTTCGTTTCTTTCATCAGAATCAATGATTCGGTAATCGGCTAAAACTCACCCGGCACAATTGCTTTCAAATTAATAATATCAAGAGTATTACAATGCCCGCTAAAATTTCAACAAACGGGTAAACCTAAATATTTTAGCAATAAACGTCTCTTCGGATACTTTTTGAGAAACCTAAGTAAATACTCGCACCAACCGCGAAAAATTTCTCGTTTTCAAGCTGTTTTCTTTTCTTTTCCTTCGCAAACACCGGGTTTTAATGAGGAACGGCTCTTGCACTTACTGGTAAATAGCCTTTAAGGAGGAAAATTTATGAAAATCTTAATAGCCACGGACGGTTCGGATTTCAGCCGCGCGGCAATCGAAAAATGCTGCCGAATGCTGAATTTAGCCGGTGATCCGCAAATAAAAATAATTTCGGTCTATGAACAGATGGCACCGATGGCAACCGAGCCGTTTGCCATCTCGGCGCAGTATTATCAGGAAATGATGGATCTGGCGCGCAAACAATGCGAAACTTTTGCGGCGGACTCCGCCGAACAGATCAAGAAATTTCTTTCCGGCTCAAATCCCAATATTGAAACCGAGGTCAGATTAGGCGCACCGGCGCGGGTCATCATTGATGAAGCGAAGGACTGGAATGCCGATCTGATCGTCGTCGGTTCGCACGGACGCGGATTTTGGGGACGGTTGACGCTCGGCTCGGTTTCCGATGCCATCGTTCACCACGCGCCGTGTTCGGTTTTGATCGCGCGGGCGGATTCTGAAACTTAAAATTTTTCGCAAAAGTTGAAAGAAAAAAGCAGAAATTTAAATTTTAAAGGAGTAAAATATGGCAGATACGATCGAAGTAATTAATTGGACAAACTATTTCAGAAATTTTACGAAAAACAATTTCAATCGTTTCGTAAAACTGGAAATTTTCGGTGAATTGGGCGCGATGGAAGAAGTAAAACAGTTTCCTTTAGCGGGAATTTATGTTGAATTGACGGGCGCAAACGCACCGCGGGTCGAGATTCTGCTCGGCGGTTTGTCGGCAAAGACAAGCGAGCATCTAACGCATACGGTAACGAATGTCACAACAATAATGGCGCGCGCCGGACGCGACAACCGGGAAAACGCGGTCGAATTTGCATCGGCGGACGGCACAAAAACATTGCTCAGGCTTGAACCCGAAACGGCGGGATCTAAAACGGCTTAAAATGTTTTAATGAAAGACGCAAAATCTGAACAACGGGGCGATTTTGAGGAAAAGGTTAGGCGAAATTCGTTTTTTACCGAAACCAAAAAATCGCTCACGCTTTTTCGTTCGATTTTCGCGCTTTCGCTCCAAAATCTCCGCGCCAATAAACTCCGGACATTTTTAACTTTGCTCGGAATTATCGTCGGTGTCGCGGCGGTCATTTCGGTCGTCACGATCATCGAAGGTTTGAACAAATCGGTCGCTTCGACCTTTTCCGCCAACGGTTCGACCGTCTTTACGCTTTCCAAAAATCCGTCGGTCATCACGAGCCGCGAAGAGATGATCAAAATGAACAAGCGCAAGGACATCACCCGGGAAGACGCGGACGCGGTGGTGCGTTTGTGCCGCAGCTGCTGGCGGATCGGATGGTGGACGCGCGGCAGCGAAACGGTCAAAAGCGCGTATTCTTCCGCCGATAACGTGATGATCCGCGGTGCGTCCGGCGCGATTTTTGAAATCGAGGACCTGCAGGTTGAAACGGGCAGAAACTGGACGGAAAACGAGGAAAATTCGGGACAGTATGTCGCCGTCGTCGGCACCGATATTGTCAAAAATCTTTTCAATTCCGCCGCGCCCGAAGCGGTCATCGGTCAGGAGATCCGCGTTCACGGCGGAGTTTTCCGCATTATCGGCGTTGCCGCTTCGCAAGGCACGATCTTCGGCGTTTCGCGCGACAATTTTGTCATCACTCCGTATCAAACCGCCCGCAAAATCCTGCCTTCGCGCGATTCTTTGATCGTTGACATACAGGTTGCGAACTCGGCTGATCTGGAAAGCGCGAAGGACGAAGTAACGACGATCATGCGTTCGCGGCGCGGAAAGATCAGTTTAACGGTCGGCGAAGTGACCGAAGAAGACGAAGGTTTTGCGGTCGAATCTTCGGAAGTTTTTTTGAGTCTGTACAAAGACGCGACCGACAATATTTATCTGGTGACGATCGGCGTTTCGGCGATTTCTTTGATCGTCGGCGGGATTGTCGTGATGAATATAATGCTCGTTTCGGTCGTCGAGCGAACAAAGGAGATCGGACTCAGAAAAGCCGTCGGCGCACGGCGGCGCGACATTCTGGAGCAATTTCTAAGCGAAGCCGTCGTGATCGCCTCGATCGGCGGTTTGATCGGCGTTTTCGCCGGTTTTGCGCTCGCTTACCTGATCTCGTATCTCGTCGGTTTTCCGGCTTCGGTCAGCTATTGGTCGGTCATTATGGGTGTTGGCGTGTCGTCGCTGGTCGGAATTGTGAGCGGAATTTACCCGGCGTGGAAAGCCGCCGCGCTCAATCCGGTTGATGCGATGCGCAAGGAATGATTCGAGTTCGGATTTGGGATGTCGGATTTGGATTTAGTCCGGAAAACGGCAATATGAGCCACGAAACATAAATAATATGAAAGACAGAAAAATCCGAAATCCGAAATCTGAAATCCCCAATCGATATGATGAATATTGATGACATCAAAGAATCGGCGACGATGGCGATCGACACGCTCTGGACGAACAAGATCCGTTCGGGTCTGACGATTCTGGGCGTGCTCGTCGGCGTGGTGACGGTGATGTTTATGGTTTCGATCATTCAGGGTTTGAACCGTTCGTTTGCCAAACAGCTCGAAGGCATCGGCTCGAACATTATTTACACCGTCAAATTCGACCCGTCGTTCGGTCGCCAGCCGACGCAGGAAGAACGGATGCGCCCCGATTTTACGATTGCCGATGCCGACGCGCTGCGCGGCGAATTATCGAATATCGTCGGCGTTTCACCGATTCAGCGCATCATCGCCGAAACCGTTTTTTATAAAGACAAACAGACCGATACGCCGATCTTAATAGGCGTCACGCAGTATTACGAAGAAGTCCACACGCAGTATATTGCGACCGGAAGATTTTTGACCGAGACCGATCTGCGCGAACGGACGAACGCCGCCGTGCTCGGGAAAGATGTCGTCAAGGCGCTTTTTCCGAACGAAGAACCGCTCGGCAAAGATATCAAGATCGGCGGGCGCGTGTTTCACGTCGTCGGCGTAATGAGCGATCTCGGCTCGGTTTTCGGGCAATCGCGCGATAATTCGGTGTTTATTCCGCTGACGACCTTCCAAAAATACTGGCGCGACATTCCGTATCCGCAGATGGTTTTTACGATCATCGTGCGACCGACCGACCGCACGAAGGTCGCTTCGGTAATGGAAGAAATGCGCGACATCTTACGCCGCCGGCGCGGCGTGAAAACGGGCGACAAAGATAATTTTTTCGTCTCGTCGCAAGATGCTCTGCTCGATATTTACAATCAGCTGACGGGCGCGACCTATCTTGTTCTAACCGCCATCTCAGCCGTCGCGCTGATGATCGGCGGCATCGGCGTGATGAATATTATGCTCGTTTCCGTAACGGAAAGAACAAGGGAGATCGGCATCCGCAAAGCGGTCGGCGCGACGCAGCGCAACATTTTACTGCAATTTTTGATCGAAGCCGTTGTTTTGACGGGAATCGGCGGCGTGATCGGTTTGATCATCGGCGAAATTGCAAGCCTTTTGATGAATCGCTATTCGCCCCTTCCCGCGTTTGTTCCGTGGTGGGCGATCGTTGTCGGACTCGGCGTTTCGTTCGCGGTCGGCATCGTTTTCGGGCTTTACCCGGCGTGGAAAGCGGCGCGGCTGAATCCGATCGACGCGCTGAGTTTCGAATGAGTTTGGAGGTGTTTATGGTCAGATTTAGAAAAGAAATTGACGCAGATCGAACGGAATCGAGAATGCAAATAACAAATTATCCGACCAATGAAAATCAGTTCGAAGCATATTGCGATATGTGCGGAGAAGTTTTCTTTGTTGACGAAATAATTTTTGATCAGATTGCCAAAGCGCTTCGCGAAGGGTTTGAAAATCCTTTTGTCTGCGATGATTGCCGCGGCGAACTGGACGAGCTTGCCTATTTATAACTTTTCATCGCTGGATTTTATTAGTTATCAGCCGAACGGTATCGCGGGCGATCAAAAGCTCTTCGTTGGTCGGGATAACGTAGATCTTTGCGCGTGAATCGTCCGCGCTGATCACGCCTTCGCGTCCGCCGGTGTGCGGCAGGTTTTGCGATTCGTCGAGCGTAATTCCGAACCATTTCAGATTTTCGCAAATCATCGTTCGAATCGTCGGCGAATTTTCACCGATGCCGCCCGCGAAAATTATCGCATCCGTGCCGTTCATCGCCGCCAGGTAAGCCCCGATATACTTGCTCACGCGGTAGCAGAAAATCTCGATCGCCAGGCGTGCGCGGCGGTCGCCGGATTCATCCATTTCGGCGAGCAGTTCGCGCATATCGTTGGTCAACCCCGAAATCCCGAGCAATCCCGATTGTTTATTGAGCAGCATTTCCGTTTCGTGGATCGTCAAACCTTCTTTGGCGCCGATAAACTCCAAAATCGCCGCGTCCAGATCGCCCGAACGCGTGCCCATCACGAGCCCTTCGAGCGGTGTCAAACCCATCGAAGTATCGATCGAATTTCCGTTTTTTATAGCGGCGATCGAACAGCCGTTGCCGAGATGCAGTGTGATGACATTTACGCGCTCGCGCTCGATTTTGTTGATCGTGCGGTAGCGGTAAGCAACATAGCGGTGCGATGTGCCGTGAAAACCGTAGCGGCGGATTTTGTGGCGGCGGTAAAGCTGGTACGGAATCGCGTAAAGAAAGGCTTTTTCGGGCAGAGTCTGGTGAAATGCGGTGTCGAAAACCGCCGCTTGCGGCAGAGCCTTGCCGAAAACCTCGCGCACTGCCTGAATGCCTTTGACGTTCGCCGGATTGTGGAGCGGCGCCAGCTCGATGCAGTCTTCGATGCCGCGCAAAACTTCGTCGGAAATTAAAACCGATTGCGAAAAAGATTCGCCGCCGTGAACGACGCGATGCCCGACCGCATCGATATCGCCGAGATTATTGACGCCTTCGAGCTCCTGCGCCGAAATCCAACGGATCACCGCATTGAGTGCCGACGGAATGTCCCGAATCGGCGCGACGCTTTTTTCCGGTTCTTTGCCTTCAACCGCAAAATTCAAAATCGCCGAACCGCCGATGCGTTCGATCTGCCCGTGCGCTAATCTTTGGTCGGCGTTTTGCTCGATGCGTTCAAGATCGGTCGCGATCAACTGAAATTTGAGCGACGAACTGCCGCAATTTAAGACGAGTATATTCATAAGACATTTTAGCCGCGGATAAACCGGGGATGAGCGCGGATTTTGTTTTTATATTTCGATTGACGCGACAATAAAACTAACTTTAATCATTCTATAATCCTCAAAAATCATGCTTTAATCCGCGTCATCCCCGGTTTATCCGCGGCTAAAAAATTGTTTTTTCAAAATCCGCGCAAGTTGCCTAAATCGTAACGGTTGAACGAAAATAGAAGTATAACAAATGTTGACATCCGATTTAGCCGTCAGTTACCGGCGCGGCGACAAAATTTTTCCGTTTCTTATCCGAACCGACGACGCTTCGCTCCGCGGTGATGCCGAAGGTTTGCTTGAAATCTTCGAGGAATTCGCGGGCGCAACACGCGGCGCACTCGAACGCGAGCTCGAAGAATATATCGGCACAGGGACGGATTATAAAATTATGCGCGGGCTGATCAAACTTCTCACCGACCGCTGTGAGTTTGAAACCGATGCGCCCGCCGAACCCATCGAGATTCGTCAAAAAGTCTTTCTCGAAGCCCGCAAATTTCATCCGGTTTTACCGAATTCCGAAGCGCGAAACGAAGTTTTGCAAGCGGTCGCCGAAGAATTGAACACCGATAAAAGCGCGATCAGCTCGAATCTCTACGCCGATTTGCCCGCCGAGCAGCATCTGATTTCATTCGATTCGATTGCGCCGAAGGATTTGCTCGACCTTTATAATCTCGCGCAGGCGCAAGCCTTGCTTTACAAATGCATCGAGATGAAAATCCGCGTCGCGCCCAGTGATTTAAACAATTACCGCGCAATTTTCGGCTGGATCAAGCATTTCGGATTGATTCATTCGGTCATCGGAAACGCCGCGAACGGCTACGAAATAACTCTCACGGGCGCGGCTTCGCTTTTTCACCGTTCGCAGAAATACGGGATTCAAATGGCGGTTTTTCTGCCGGCGCTGCTGCTTTGTAAAAACTGGAAACTGCGCGCCGAGATCGTCCAGAAAAAAGGCAAGAATCTTTTTTTTGAACTCGCCAGCGAACAAACCGAAATCGTCTCAAACCGTTTCGATGAAACGCCTTATGAAAACCCGGACATTCAAAAACTGCGGAAAAACTGGGAAAAGTTTTCGGGCGATTGGAAGCTCGAAGAAAACCGCGAAGTGATCGATCTCGGCAAAACGGCGTTCGTTCCCGATCTGGTTTTGATCTCGCCTGAAAAAAAGAAAATTTATCTTGATATTTTGGGTTTCTGGACGCCGAAAACCTTGCAGAAACGGCTCGAAGAATT
>DATLOR010000475.1:0-4476 GCA_035536135.1 Pyrinomonadaceae bacterium
GTTTTCCGGCTACCTGCCTTTTAATTTTGAAATTATTCAATCCGCGTCGCCGTGGCGGTCGAACAGCCGCCGCCGAGGACGTTGCCGTTTAGATCAAGAACTTCAACCGTGCCGGTCGAGGTCGACTGACTGCCGTCGGCGCTGACTTCGAGGGTTTGGGCTATTCTCTGTTTTCCGATAAACGCGCCGGTCGGACTAAAGCGCAGAAAAATAACTTTCATCGAATAGGTTCGCGCGCCGTTTTCGCGCCGCCAGACTCCGTGTCCGGGACTGCGCAGAGCCGGGCTGCTGCCGCTCGCGGTTTCGGCGACCGTGCCGCCTTCGTTAAATGTGATCAAGCCTTGAAAATCAGGCATGACCGGCACACCCGTTTGACAATTGCGCGGGGTCACGACGGTTTCCCAGGCACCGACAAGACTGTGTCTGGAATTTTCCGATGTCTTTGGGTCGGAGTTGTTTTCTTTTTCCTGTCCGGAGACATAAAGTTGCGCCGCTCCGAAGATCATCAGTAATGCCAGAATTGTTCCGGCGATCGTTTGCATAAATTTATTTTTCATCTTTTTTCCTTTGTGTTTTTGATTGATTTCAGCCTGTTCATTTTATTTGCGGCTGATGAATGTCATAATTACCGGTAACCGTTCTGAAAATCTTTAGAAACGGCTTGAATTTTTATCTGATTTTTTTGAAAAACTTGATGAATGAGCCTCAAATACAAATTTACGAGTTCGGCGATTTTCGCATTGACGCGTTTAAACGTTTGCTAACAAAGGGGAATAACGAACCGCTGCCGCTCACGCCGAAGGTTTTCGACACGCTGCTTTATCTGGTGCGCCATCACGGAAAAGTTATCGAAAAAGATGAGCTGATGCGTGAAATTTGGACTGATACGATTGTCGAGGAAAATAGTCTCAGTCAAAACATCTCGACTTTGCGGCGCGTTTTGGGCGAAAAACCCGGCGAAGGACGGTTTATCGCGACCGTTCCGGGGCATGGTTTTAAGTTTGTTCCGGAAGTTCGCGAAACGTCGGAAGAAAGTGCTGCGCCCGTCAGCGATTTTGGTGAAGAAGAAAGCTCCAAATCGCAGATCTCGAACCAAAAATCTGAAACTGAAAGCCGAAAACCAAATCGCAAACGTTTTGCCGTTTTCGCGGCTTTGCTCATTCTCGTGCTCAGCTCGCTCGGATTTTATTTGTGGCGCGGCACGAATATTAAAACCGTGCGGACTCCGGTCAAATCCATCGCCGTTTTGCCTTTCAGACCGCTTGTTACGGAAAATCGTGACGAGGCGCTGGAGATCGGCATGGCGGATACTCTGATTTCACGGCTCGGCAGTAACCGGGAAATTGTCGTTCGTCCCCTGAGCGCGGTGCGCCGGTTCGGCAATCTGGAGCAGGATGCCCTCGCCGCCGGACGCGCGCTCGATGTCGAATCGGTGCTCGACGGCAGCCTTCAGCGGTGGGGCGATAAGCTTCGCGTCAACGTGCGGCTCGTCAAAGTTGACGACGGAACGCTGCTCTGGACGGAAACTTTCGACGAGAAATTTACCGATATTTTTGTCGTCCAGGACGCGATTTCAAACAAAGTCGCGGCGGCTCTCGCATTGCAGCTCGGCAGCGACGAGAAAATGCGTCTGACCAAACGCTACACGGAAAACTCGGAAGCCTATCAGTTTTATTTGCGCGGGCGTTTTCACGTTTTCAAATTGACCCCGCCGGAAATTCAGGCGGGCATTGCCGATTTCCGGCAGGCGATCGAAATCGACCCGAATTACGCGCTCGCTTACGCCGGGCTTGCGGATGCATATCGTTCGCTCGCGGTCGGCAGCGAACTGTCGCCGACCGAATTTTTCCCGAAATCGAAAGCGGCGGCGAACAAAGCGATCGAAATTGACGACGCGCTTTCGGACGGGCACGCCGCGCTCGGAATGACCTTATTTTGGGGCGAATGGGATTGGAAGGCTGCCGAAAATCAATACCGGCGCGCTTTAGAACTAAATCCGAACGATGTCAACGCGCACCTTTTTTACGCGCATATGCTTTCAAATACCGGTCGCCACGACGAAGCTCTCGCCGAGGTCAAAATTGCCCGCGAACTCGACCCGCTTTTTCCGTTTGCGGGCGCGCTCGAAGGACTGTTTCTCATTCATGCCGGACGAACCGACGAAGCACTCGACAGATTAAAGAAAACCTTAGAGATCGCACCGAATTTCTGGATGCCGCATTTATTCGCTTCAATCGCGTATCTCGAAAAGGGAATGTACGCGGAAGCCATCAGTGAAGCGCGGCAGGCGAAACAATTTTCGCCCGCGCAAACAAATTCAAATGCGTATGAAAGCTACGCGCTCGCGAAATTGGGAAAGCGCGAAGAAGCGCAAGCCGCCCTCGACGAATTACTCAAACTTTCAACCGCTCGCTTCATTCCGCCCTGCCACATTGCGCTCGCTTACAACGGACTTGGCGAAACCGACAAGGCTCTCGAATGGCTGGAAAAAGGTTACGCGCAGCACGATCCGAAAATGGCTTTTCTGAAAGTTGATCCGAAATGGAATAATCTTCGCAGCGAACCCAGATTCATTGAATTGATGCGGCGGCTGAACTTTGAATGAAAATCTTCTAAATTTCGGAGCCGGACGATGAAAATAACCCTAGCCGCTATTTTTCGCGCCGTTTTGTCGTGCTTCGGTATGACGGCATCAATACCCTGAATGAGCCATGCGTCGAAAAGCCGTATTTGTTCAGGAAAATCAAACCAAATTCGGATCAAAATTAAATATAAAATACGGGTTTGCTTTATAAGACCTCGAATGCCCGGAGCATGGCGGCGGTGCGGGTTTCGACACCGAGTTGGTAAAAATATTTTCGGCGTGTTTTTGAACCGTGCGCGGGCTGATGCCGCACATCAGTCCTATCACCGCGTCGGTTTTTCCCTGCGTGATTCCGCTCGGGAAAAACTTGAAAATCTTTTGTCAAAAAGACGAACGAATAAAAATGCTGCACTAGGATTCTTTATATCCGGTTGCGGTGCTTTCCTGCATTGCGGAGGCTCCCTTCATCCTTCCTGTGAGCGAAGGCACACATAAACGGAATTAACGGCGATCTAGTTTGTGTAGGGATTTGCAAATTCGATGTTGTGAGCGACCGCCGTACCGAAGACGGATTCCAGATGTTTTGTGAATTTTTCATCCGCCGGATCATTTGACCATAAGGCGAATCTACCGCCTGCTTTTATTTGTTCCCGAAGTAATTTCAATTCTTCCGCGCCGTAGAATGATTTATTTTCCCGGGCAAGAAAATGTTCGGGCGAATGGTCTATATCGAGCAGCACGGCATCAAATTTTCTGTTGTGATCAAAAAGATCAAAGCCGGTGCGCGCCAATTTGAAAAAGTCGCCTTGCCGCCGCTCACATCTTTTATCTGCTGATAAAATATTACCCATCGGGATGAATTTATTTTGACTCCAGTCGATAACTTTCTGAAACAAATCAATGACCAGCAAGGAGCGCACCATTTTGTTTTCCAGTGCCGCCGCCGCCGTGTAACCTCAACCGAGACCGCCGACAACGACATCGAGTTCGCCTTCAAGCCCTGCCAATCCAAGCTTTGAGAGTTGTATTTCACCCTCGGTAAACAGACTTGACATCAGAAAATCTTCACCGAGTTTAACTTCGTAAA
Source organism: Pyrinomonadaceae bacterium (assembly GCA_035536135.1). GTDB lineage: Bacteria > Acidobacteriota > Blastocatellia > Pyrinomonadales > Pyrinomonadaceae > JAFDVJ01. The sequence goes on from DATLOR010000475.1 coordinate 3,672, forward strand.
CCTCCTTATTTTGCAAAAGCGGTTCCATTCTTCGACGAAGCGTCAGATCGCCTAACGGCGTTTTATGATAAGCGAGTTCTTCTATGTTCATTATTTTCAAGTTCTTATTATAAGTTCCATCCGCCGAAAGAAATAATAAACGTCGGCACGTTGTGCCTAACTGTTAAAAAATACACCGGGTTTGAAACGGCATCGTGAAACAAAAAAACGTCTTCATTTCAAGTCCAAACCCCGCTGCCGGAAACAAATTAAAAGGTTGCCGGAATTTTTGAGCCGTTTTGCCGTGTTTGCTTACGACCGTATTAATGCCCTGAATGAAGTTTGTTTTATCCTTCTTTTATAGGTAAAGTAACTCCAACGGATAATTTTGTCTAAGTTATTAAATTAATGAAAAGGATTCTGGTAGTTGATGATTCGCCGACTATCCGGCGAATGATGATCGCGTCGCTGCGAAGCCTGCGCGATGTTGAGTTTGACGAGGCGAACAACGGGCTCGAAGCGATCGAGCGGCTCGCTCTGGCGCCGGTCAGTTTGTTGTTCCTGGATTTGAATATGCCCGATATTCACGGCGTCGAGGTCATCGAATTCGTTCGCGGACATCAGGCTTATCGCGATATTCCGATCTGCGTCGTCACGACCAGAGGCGACGAGGAAAGCCGCGTGCAGGTGCTCCGGGCGGGCGCGAATGTTTATCTGACCAAACCTTTTACGCCGCAGCAGCTGATTACCGAAGCTAACCGTCTTCTGCTGGCAAGCGGGTAAACTCAAAAACCGACAAGCAATATGCCCGAAAGTGAATTTAACG
>DATLOR010000476.1:0-7488 GCA_035536135.1 Pyrinomonadaceae bacterium
CATTATTTCCGCCGTTTCCTTATCGATCTTTTCGACTGTTCCGACGTTGCCGAAACTGGTGCGGACTTTTGAACCAACCCTGACGATTTGGGATTGTGGATTTGGGTTTTCGGATTGATTTTCAGACGGAATGCTGAATGCTGACCGCTGACCGCCTGGCTGAACTTTGGACAACACGGCGCGGTTGAGTTCGGCTTTTCGCGCCATCCGTTCTTTGTCGAGTTTGGTTTTTAGGGCTTTATCTTCGATCGTGTTCAAGAAGGCTTTCGACTGGCGTTCGAATTCGTCGATCGTCTGGGCAAGCTCGCGTTCGAATTGCTTTTGGCGTTCCTTTTCCTTTTTTCGCGCTTCGATGTCGAGCAAGGCGTATTTGGTCGCCGTCGCTTCGCGTTCTTCTTCGAGCGCAATTCGCAGATCGGTTGCGAGACGCGTTTCGCTCGATAATTTATGAAGATAATTTTCGGCTTCCTGCGCGGAAATGTCGAGGTTTTTTCGAGCCGTTTCGATGACATCGTCGCGGATTCCAAACCTGCGCGCGATCTCGATTCCGCTTGACGCGCCCGCGAGTCCGACCAATAAACGATACGTCGGCTGGAGCGTTTTTTCGTTGAATTCGACCGACGCATTGATCACGTTTTCATCGTTCGCCGCGTAGATTTTCAAGCCCCGGTAATGCGTCGAGGCGATGACCTGCGCGCCGCAATTTCGGCGGAAATAATCAACGATCGCGACGCCCAAAGCCGAGCCCTCGTCGGGGTCGGTTCCGGTGCCGACTTCGTCGAGTAAAACCAGCGACGGCGCATTGCAGTCGCGCATCATTCCGGCGATGTTCGAGATATGCGAGCTGAAAGTTGAAAGATTAGCGCTCAAAGATTGATGGTCGCCGATGTCCGCGAGAACCGATCTGTAAAACGGGATCTGCGCGTCTTTGGCGGGCACGGGCAAACCCGAAACCGCCATCAAACCCAGCAATCCGGCGGTTTTCAGCACAACGGTTTTGCCGCCTGCGTTGGCGCCCGAAATTATCATCACCGATTTCTCCTGCGTTAATTTAAAGGAAACAGGCACGATTTCATTTTCGCTTTGACGTAAATTTTCTTCCAAAAGCGGATGCCGCGCTTCGATTAAATCTAAAGTTTCATCATTTGAAATCTGCGGCACGATGGCTTTGAACTTTCGGGCGAATTCGACTTTTGCCTTGATAAAATCAAGTTCAGCAACGGCTTCGACCGCTGTTTCGATTGCCGGAAGCTGTTCCCGAAGGTCTTCGGTGAGCGTAAACAAAATCCGCGCGACTTCGCGTTCTTCCTTGCCTTTCAGGTTCTGAAGCTCGTTGTTTGCCTCGATCGCTTCGAGCGGTTCGACGAAAACCGTTGCGCCCGAAGACGAAAATCCGTGTGCGACGCCGCCGATCCGCCCGCGAAAATCTGCTTTAACGGGAATCACGTAACGGTCGTTGCGCATCGTCACGATCGCGTCCTGAATCGCTTCGCCCGCCGAGCGCATCGTGCTTTCGAGCGATTTCTGCAATCTTCCGCGTTGATTATTGATTTCGCGCCTGAGCCGCGCAAGCTCCGGCGAAGCCGAATCGTCGATCTCGCCCGAGGGCAGAAGTTTTTTGTTGATGCGGTCGATCGCCGCAAAAAGCGTCGGCGGAATATTTTCGACGATTTGCCACAACACGGGCGCAAATTCCTTTTCGGGCTGAACCGCCGAACGCGCAAAAAGCGCCTGATTGCAAACCCTCGAAACTTCGAGCATCAAAGTCGGCTCTAAGGTCGCGCCCTTGATCCTGAGAATCGCGACCGCGTCCGACGGGTCTTCGAGTCCGCTGAACGACCACGAAACCTGTTTTTCTTCACTAAGCAGAATCGTTTCCGAAATCGCCTTGAGTTCCTTTTCAAGCTCCAAACGGCTCGTCAGCGGGCGCAGATCGGCAAAACGATTTTCGCCCATCGGCGTTTGCGCGTTCTGCGCGACGAGCGCGAGCATCTTTTCATATTCAAGCGTGGCAAGGGAATAATTGTTCATTTTGAGATTTTAGCACGAAAATTTTAGCCGCGGATATCCGCAGATGACGCGGATAAAACAGATTTATTCATAATATTTCTTAATCCGCGAAACCCGCGTTCATCCGCGGCTAAAATTAATCTTGGTTTTATTCCGTAACCTGCACGCCTTTCCAGAACGCGACGTAATTTTCGATTTCTTTGGCGTCGGGTTTCGTGTCGGGATAAAACCACGCCGCGTCCTTGTTGGTTTCGCCCGCGACCGTGACATCGTAATAACTTGCCGTGCCTTTCCAGCCGCAAACAGTGTGCGTCTCAGACGGCGCGAAAAATTCCTTGTTGATCGAACTTTTGGGAAAATAATGATTTCCCTCGACGATGATTGTGTTGTCCGATTCCGCGATAATTTGATTGTTCCAGATAGCTTTCATAGTTTTTTTTCGTAAATCGTAAATCGTGAATCGAGTTTCTATTTACGATTCACGATTTACGATTTACAGGAATTTTGCCCGGACTTCGGGCGTCGGGATCATACATTCGTCTTTTTTACCGAATAGTTTGTAACGGTAACGAGCGAATAATTTGTAGAAAAAATCGCGGATCGGCTTCGGTATAATGATGAATGCGTAAAACAGAGACCAGATTCCGCCCAAGTTTCCGGCGACTTTCAGCGCGGCGGTCGAATGCGTGTAAACTTTTTCGTTTTCGACCAGAATTACCGAATCGATCGCGCTCAAACCGAATTTTTCGACATATTTTTGTCCGGCTTCCGACTGCAAAGGAGCGAACTTAAAGTAATTTTTTTTGTCGTGTTCGATAATGAAATTCACCGAACCGTCGCAGAAATTACAAACTCCGTCAAAAAGGATAATCGCGCTCATAATTTTAATGTTAAAACTTAAAATCCAAATATCAAAACTTTGTTTGCAATCTGAAACCTTTTTCGATATCTTTCCGTTAAAGCAGTTCAAAAGCAGTTTCAGAATTTATCTTTCCGCTTATAATTTATGAAAATCCGGTCTTTATTATTCGCTCTTTTAGCGATTGGTTTGTTTTCCGCCCGTTTCGCCGGGGCGCAGACCCGCAACGACGTTTATGCGATCACGAACGCGCGCATTGTCACGGTTTCCGGCGCGGCGATCGAAAAAGGCACGGTCGTCGTGCGCGACGGTTTGATCGAATCGGTCGGTGCTGACGCGCGTGTTCCGGCGGATGCGCGGGTTCTGGACGGCACGGGATTGACGGTTTACCCGGGATTTTTCGACGCGCTGACCAGTCTCGGGCTTTCCGCGCCGCAGCCGCAGCAACAGCGCGTTCCGGGCGGCGGAGGCGGGCAGCAAACGCAGACTCCGCAGTCAAATTCGAATTATCCCGGCGGAATGCAGCCCGAAGTTTCCGTGGTTGACCAGCTAAAAGCGGGCGACGCGCAGTTTGAAGCGAACCGCAACGCGGGTTTTACGACCGCTTTGACCGTGCCGCGCGACGGCGTTTTTAACGGTCAGTCGGCGGTCATCAATCTGGCGGGCGATTCGGTTTCGGAATTGGTGATCAAATCGCCGTTTGCCGAGCATTTTACTTTTCGGACGGTTCCGGGCGCGTATCCGGCATCTTTGCTCGGAACTTTTTCGGCGTTTCGGCAGATGCTGCTCGACGCGCAGCGTCTTCAGGATTGGCAAAAAATGTATGCCGCGAATCCGAAAGGCTTGAAGCGTCCCGAAATGGACAAATCGCTCGAAGCCTTGTTTCCGCTGATCAACGGCACGATGCCGATCGTTTTTAACGCCAACACGGAGCGCGAAATCGTCCGCGCGCTCGATCTGGCGAAGGAATTTAAGCTCAACGCGATCATCGCGGGCGGGCAGGAAGCCTGGAAGGTTGCGCCGCGTCTTCGCGAGCAGAACGTCGCCGTTCTGCTTTCGCTCAATTTTCCGAAACGGACGACTTCCGTTTCGGCAGATGCCGACCCCGAAGATCTGGAAACCCTGCGTTTTCGCGCCGAAACTCCGAAAGGCGCGGCGCGTCTGGCGCAGTCCGGCGTCAGATTTGCCTTTCAATCGGGCGGTTTAATGAATCTCAGCGACTTTTTCACGAATGCCGCGAAAACGACCGAAAACGGTTTACCGATTGATTCGGCGATCCGCGCGATGACCTTGAGCGCGGCACAGATCCTGGGTGTTGACAATCGTTTAGGCACGATCGAAACGGGCAAAATCGCAAATTTAACGGTCGTGCGCGGCGATATTTTATCGAAGGACAAAACGATCACGCACGTTTTTGTTGACGGACGGCTTTTCGAGCAAAAGGAAAGACCGAAAACTCCTCCGGCAACCGCAGGCGGGGCGACCACTCCGGCAGTTGCCGCGGTCGGCGGGAATTACAGCATCACGATCGAAATTCCGGGACAGAGCACACCGGGAACGCTCGCTTTAATCCAGCAAGGCGCGATTTTGTCGGGAACGATTTCCACCCAGGCAACCGGAACCGCACCGATCAAAGACGGCAAAGTTACGTCCGACGGTTTCAGCTTTTCGGCAAATGTCGATTACGGCGGAAATCAAATTGAGATCAATGTTTCGGGCAAAGTGACCGGCTCGTCGATCAGCGGAACGATCGAATCTCCGCAGGGCGCAATTCCGTTTTCGGGAACAAAAAATCCATAAAACAGTGGTCGGTGGTCGGCAGTCAGTAGTCATTTAAATATTTGCCGGCAGAGAGTTTGATTATTAAGGATATGAAAAAAATTACGGCTTTCATTCTTCTGAATTTATTATTTTTGGCGAATTTTAATTTTGCGGTTTTTGCCCAGAACAAGACCGAGGTTCTGATTCGCAACGCGACCGTTTTAACTGCCGCGCGCGGAACTTTGGAAAATACCGATATTCTGATCCAAAACAATAAAATCGCGAAGATCGGCAAAAATCTGAAGGCATCGGCAAACACGCAAGTGATAGACGCGAGCGGAAAATTCGTTTCGCCCGGAATCATTGATTGCCATTCGCATTCGATGCTCGACGCGATCAACGAATCTTCGTATTCGGTGACTTCGATGACGACCGTCAGAGATGTTCTGAATCCGACCGATATTACGATCTACCGCGCACTCGCGGGCGGCGTTACTGCCGGAAATCTGCTGCACGGTTCGGCAAACGCGATCGGCGGACAAAATACGGTCGTTAAATTCAAATGGGGCAAACCGGTCGAGGATTTTCCGATTCCCGATGCGCCGCCCGGAATAAAATTCGCGCTCGGCGAAAATCCGAAGCGTTCTTACGTGAGCGTCCTGCCCGGACAAACGCCGCGTTACCCGCGCACACGCATGGGCACGATGGAAGTTATCCGCGATGCTTTTGTCCGCGCCCGTGATTACAAAAAATCGTGGGACGATTTCCGCGCCAAAAAGACGAAAATCCAGCCGCGCAAAGATTTAGAGCTTGAACCGCTAGTCGAAGTGCTCGAAGGAAAACGGCTCGTTCACGCGCACGGCTATCGTTCGGACGAACATCTTAATCTGATGCTGATCGCCGATGAATTCGGCTTTAAGGTCGCTACCTTGCAGCACGGGCTCGAAGCCTACAAGATCGCGCCCGAGATCGCCCGGCGCGGAACCGGCGTTTCGATCTTTACCGACAGCTGGTCGTATAAACTCGAAGCCTACGACGCGATTCCGTATAACGCGGCGATTCTGTGGAAAGCGGGAGTCGTCGTTTCGATCAATTCCGATTCGGACGAAAGAATGCGCAGACTTAATCTCGATGCCGCGAAGGTCGAAAAATACGGCGGCGTGCCGGAAGAGGAAGCGTTAAAGATGATCACGCTCAACGCCGCGAAACAGCTCGGTATTGATAAACGGACGGGCTCGATCGAAGTCGGCAAAGATGCTGACCTCGTGATCTGGAACGCGCATCCATTCAGCGTTTATGCGCGTCCCGAAATGACGATGATCGAAGGCGAAATTTATTTTGACCGCACGAAAGACATCGAACGCCGCGCCGCGCTTGATAAAGAACGGCAGGAACTCGAAAAACTCGATATGAATAAACCTTCGGGCACAACGCAGCCGCGAATCCCGTCCGAAAGAAGAGTCGAAGAACGCGACGAAGCGGAATACGGCGACGGAGGAAATAATTAAATGAGAATTACGAATTACGAATTACGAATTACGAAATCTTTCTTTCGCCTTTGCGTTTTATCCTTGCTTTTGATGGTTTCAGTTTTCGCGCAGAGCGACGGTTCACAGCAGAATGTTCTGGGCAAGGCGGGGACTTTTGCGATCATCAATGCGCGAATCGTGACGGTTTCGGGCGCAGTGATCGAGAACGGCACAGTGCTTATTCAGGACGGCAAGATCGCGGCGGTCGGAGCAAATTTGAGCGTTCCTGCGAGTGCCGAAAAGATCGACGGCAAAGGTTTGAGCGTTTATCCCGGAATGATCGATGCGGGCACGAATCTCGGACTCGCGGAAATTCCGCTCGGCGCAAATGCGACCGTTGACGTGGCGGAAGTCGGCGATATGAACGCCAACGCGAAAGCAATCACGGGCATCAATCCGCACAGCTCGCACGTCAACGTGACGCGCGTTAACGGCATTACGACGGTACTTTCGTTTCCCGCGGGCGGAACGATCGCCGGACAGGCGGCGGTCATCAATCTCTGGGGCTCAACGCAAGCCGAAATGGCGGTCGTGCCGACCTTCGGTCTGGTGATCAATTTTCCGCGCATTGCGACGTTTGCCGGTTTCGGACAACCGCAGCTCGAATTCGGCGAAGCCGTCAAACGCCGCGACCAACGGCTTGAAGACTTAAAGAAAATCTTCAAAGATGCGGAAAGCTACGGTCGCATCAGAGACGCTTACGAGAAAGACAAAACTCTGCCGTCGCCGACCGTTGATCTGCGCCTTGAAGCAATGGTGCCGTATATTCGCGGCGAAAAACCGGTGATCTTTACCGCCGAACGCGAACGAGACATTCGCGGCGTCATCAAATTTGTCGAAGACACGCGCGTTAAAGGAATTATTTTAGGCGGACAAGAAGCGTGGAAAGCCGCCGACGGCTTAAAGAAAAACAACATCGCCGTGATCTACACGAACATCTACAATCTGCCCGTCCGCGACGACGATGCCTACGATTACCTGTTCGAAGCGCCTTCGAAACTCCAGCAGGCAGGCGTCAAATTCGCTATTTCAACCGGCAACGACGGCGCGGAAGTCCGCGATCTGCCGTATCACGCAGGACTTGCCGGCGCCTACGGTTTATCAAAGGACGAAGCCTTAAAATCGGTGACGCTCTACCCGGCGCAAATTTTGGGAATCGCCGACCGGCTCGGTTCGATCGAACAAGGCAAAATCGCCAATCTCGTCGTCACCGACGGCGATCTGCTCGAACCGCGCACCAACGTCAAATATCTGTTCATCAACGGTCGTTTGATACCGCTGACGAGCCGTCATACGGAACTTTATGAGCAGTTCAAAGAAAGAAAGTAG
>DATLOR010000477.1:0-3888 GCA_035536135.1 Pyrinomonadaceae bacterium
TGGTTTACAAATTACCTGACAATAATTCTTTGAGCGAAAATCACCAATCAATTACGCAAGATTCCGGCGCGATCACCGGATTGCTCTGCAAACTCGAATATAATCGTGAAGATTCGGCGGCGACCGACGAGCTTTTCGCGCGGGTTTACGACGAGCTGCGGAAAATGGCGGGCGGATTTTTGCGCCACGAACGCGCCGACCATACTTTGCAGCCGACCGCGCTCGTTCACGAAGTCTATCTACGGCTGACGGGCGGCGGCGAAGTCATCGATTTTCAAAACCGGGCGCATTTCTTCTCGATCGCCGCTGAAGTAATGCGTCATATTCTGGTTGATTACGCGCGCCGTCACCGCGCCGGAAAACGCGGCGGCGGCGAACATAAGCTCGCGCTCGACGAGATCATCAATTTTTCCGCCGCGCAAAATATCGATCTGATCCGGCTCGATGAAGCATTAAAAGAATTGGCAAAACTCGATGCGCGTCACGCGAAGATCGTCGAACTGAAATTTTTCGGCGGTTTGACGATGGAAGAAATCGCGGCGGCGGTCGGCGAACAAGATATCGAAAAAATCGGACGCGAATGGCGCAAAGCCAAGATGTGGCTCAAACAAAACCTCTCGCAAAAGTAAGTTTCTTAAAAATGACACCGGAGCAATACCAAAAAATTATGCGCGTCGTCGACGCAGTGATGGACCTGCCCGAAGCGGAAATGCGGGAACGTCTCGCACTCGAATGCGCGGGCGACGAAGAACTCCGTTGCCTCGCCGAAAAACTGCTCGCGGGAAAAAACGACGATCTTTTTGAAATTTCACCGGTCACTCAAATCTTTTGTCCTGCTTCCGAAGCTGCCGACTTTTGGGTCGGGAAAACCCTCGGCGCATACCGCATCACCAAAAAAATCGGCGCGGGCGGAATGGGCGCAGTTTATCTGGCAGAACGAAGCGACGGCGAGTTTCGTCAGAAAGTTGCCGTCAAACTAATCAAAAGCGGATTGTCTTCGGCGGCGGTTTTACGAAAATTTAAACTTGAGCGGCAGATCTTAGCCGAACTCCAACATCCGTTTATCGCCCGTTTGATCGACGGCGGCACAACTTCCGACGATTTGCCGTATCTGGTGATGGAATATGTCGAAGGCGTGCCGCTCGATGAATTTCTCCGGCGCGAAAATCCGCCGGTTGAAATGCGGCTTAACCTTTTTCGTCAAATCTGCGCGGCAGTCGCTTCGGCTCATCACAATGAAATCATTCACCGCGATCTGAAGCCGTCGAATATTTTAATAACCGCGGACGGAACGCCGAAACTGCTCGATTTCGGGATCGCCAAACTCCTGAAACCCAATGAGTCTGACGAAACTGCGCTGACCGAGTTTCAAGCCCTGACGCCCGATTACGCCGCGCCCGAACAAATGCGCGGCGGCGATTTAACCGTTTCGTCGGATATTTACACGCTCGGCGTGATTCTTTATCAAATGCTGTCCGGGAAAAATCCGCAGCGGCTCAGCGGAAAAAAATCCGTCGAAATTCCGCAGGTGATTTTGCACAGCGATCCGCCGCCGCCATCTCTGGTTTTCAAACAAAACTCGCAGAAACACTCTCGAATCGAAACAAAAAAAATGTGGCGCAGGGATTTGGACAATATCGTTTTGCATGCGATGCGCCGCGAACCGGAAAACCGTTATTTGTCGGTCGAATCTTTTTCCGCCGATCTCAAACGCTATCTTGACGGCTTGCCGGTTGCCGCGCGTCCGGCGACGCTTGCCTACCGCGCGTCGAGTTTCGTGCGGCGCAATCGGACGGCGGTCAAAATTTCTGCGGCGATGTTCGTTATTTTTATCGCGCTCGCGGGATTTCTGACGATTCGCGCGATTCGCGCCGAAAATCGTTTGAGCGAAATTTCCGAAATCAATCAATCACTCTCCAACGAATTAGCCGGAACATCAAAATCAACGACGCAGGCGAAGACCGAAATCGCCCGCCGCGCCGCCGCCCGGCTGGAAGATCTTGACGGGAGTTCTTCTCCGCAAAACGTGAAAATTCGGATGGAAATGGCGGGCGCTCTGGTTAATCTCGGCGATTTGCAGGGCAGACCGTATCAGCCGAACGTCGGCGACACGGCGGGCGCGCGTCAAAGCTACGAACGCGCCCTCTCTCTGATCGATGCGGCTGACGCAAATTCAGCCGGTGTCCCGGCGCTGCTTTTACAGGCGAAAGCGCATCAGAGACTCGGTTATTTATTGTGCGTCCGTTTGATCGAATGCGCGGCGGGCTATCAAAATATTGTGCGCGCCACCGAACTGGGCGAAATGATTTTGCAGAAAGATCCGCAAAATTCCGATGCGCGGCGCGAGCTTGGTGAAACACTCATTTATAACAGCGATCTGCAGGTGATGTATTTTGGAAATCTTCCCGAAAACCGCGAAGATGTGCCGAAAAGACAGCGTATCGAAACCGCTTCGCTCGATGCCTTGCGCCGTTCGCTCGATCTGCTCAATGCGCTCGCCGCCGCCGAACCGGAGAATGTCGAAAATAAACTCATTCTCGCCAAAGTGCATCAGCGTTTGGGTTTTCGGATGCGCGGAATTTCCGCTTACACACCGAATTTTGACGGGCAGCTGCTCCGCGAATCGCTCACGCATTTTTATCAAAGTTTGAAAATCAGCAGGGAAATCGCCGCTGATGTGCATTCGGATCTTAAAGACACCCGCCGCGTCGCCGATCAATATTTGATGCTCAGTTTTTCGCTCCGCGATCTTGGAGAATACGCCGCCGCGATCGAAAATCTCGAAAAATCCAGAGAGCTTTTCCAGGCGGTTTTCGCCGCCGATCAAACTAATGCCGAAGCCCAATACGATCTGGTTTTAGTTTTAAGAAATCTCGGGATCGTCCGGGAATTGGCAAATCATATTCCGGAAGCGAGAACCGATTTCCTCAAAGCGCGGCAGCTCGCGCTTGAATTAGTCGAGAAATACCAAAATCAGGAAGCTGCCGCCGATCTTAAATTGATCGAACTCGAACTCGCCAAACTTGACGGCAAATCCGTTTGATTTCCGCTTGGGCAAAAGACTCATATAGGATCGTGTGCAGTTTTCTCGTTCAGGATGCGTCCTTCGCCGGATTTATCCGGAAATCATTCAGAGCGTTTAAGACTGTCTAAAATATCGGTCAGCTGCGGCACAAGATTTTTTAATTCATCCCGATGCGCGACCGCTAACTGTTCGAGCAGTTTTTCGCCGGGTTCGGTTAATGCGATATATATTTTTCGCCGGTCGGCGTCGCTTTGTTTTCTGTAAACCAGGTTCAGTGTCTCCAGGCGATTGACCAGTCCGACCGCGCTGTGATGTTTGATCCGGAGGCGCTCAGCCAGCTCGCCGTTTGTCAGATAATCGCGACCGGGAAAGCCTTTGATCGCCAGGAGCGCCTGGTGCTGGTTCGGCGTCAAGCCGGCAGCTTCGGCGGCAGCTTCGCTGAAACCGAGATATTGCCTGATCCCGTAACGGAAATTAGAAAGCGCCTCGTATTCGGCTTTACTGAGCGGCGTGCCGTTCTTTGATTTTTTTTCCATCATTAATCACCAAAATTCACTTTTTCCAATAATTATACAAAAATTGATTGAAATATGTCGTAATACGACATATAATTAAATTAAAGGTTGTGTAGTTCTATAAACAGTATGGGGGTTTTATGCATTCAAATAAACTTGATGTTATGTTTTCAATCGGTTACGGTACCGTGGTGCTCTACGTGTTGTCGCTGACTTTCTTTATGCTCGGAGCAATTTATCCCGGTATGCTCACTCCAATGATGGTTCTCGGGACCGTCTTCTTTATTATTCCTTCGGTAATCATCGGGATGATGGTAAAAATGAGAAGAGAAATATAATTAAGCCTTT
>DATLOR010000478.1:0-8220 GCA_035536135.1 Pyrinomonadaceae bacterium
AGGTTTAACATATTGTGAAAAGGCGAGTTATATCATTCATTTTGACTGATTTTCTTTCAAAATGAATGATTATAACTCGCCTTTTCTGAGCCCGAAAATTCTATCGGGACAGTCTTTCTTGCAAGTATTTTTTTAATTCGGAGATATTTATTCTTTCCTGTTCCCAGGTGTCGCGGTCTCGGACAGTTACGGAATTGTCTTCGAGCGATTCGTGGTCAACCGTCACGCAGAAAGGCGTGCCGATTTCGTCCTGGCGTGCGTAGAGTTTGCCGATGCCGCCCGTGTCGTCGTAAACGGTTCGCATCAATGGGAGCAGATCCTTTTTCAGTTGTTTTGCGAGAGCGACGATTTCGGGTTTGTTTTTCGCTAACGGCAAAACGGCGACTTTGATCGGCGCAAGTTCGGGTTTGAGTTTCAGGATCACGCGAACCTCGCCCTTTTCGTTTGTTTTTTCCGTGTAAGCATCCATCAAAACGGCGAGCAAAGTGCGGTTGACGCCGACGGCTGGCTCGATCACATACGGATAAAAACGCTCGTTCGTTTGCGGATCGAAATACGACAGATCGTCGGTCGAATCGGAATTGAGCCGTTTGCCTTCGCGGTCTTCGGGTTTCTTGGAATGCGTTTTCAGGTCGAAATCCGTGCGGTTGGCAATGCCCATCAGCTCGTCGAATTGTTTTTCCTCGTCGTCGCGTTCAGGAAAAAAGCGATAGAGAATATCAACGGTGCGTTCGGCGTAATGCGCGAGTTCTTCTTTGGTTTGCTCATAAAGTTTGAGATTTTCGCGTGAAATTCCGAGGCTGTCGAACCATTCGAGAAATCCGTCGATAAATTCCTGATGAATCCGCGGCGCGTCTTCGGGGCGGCAGAAATATTCCATCTCCATCTGCTCGAATTCGCGTGTCCGGAAGATAAAATTGCCGGGCGTCACTTCGTTGCGGAAGGCTTTGCCGATCTGCGCGATGCCGAACGGCAGCTTGCGGCGCGAAGTGTCGAGAACGTTCTTGAAATTGATAAAAATTCCCTGCGCGGTTTCGGGGCGCAGATACGCGAGCGCCGATTCGTCCTCGTCCGATGAGATCGCGCCGACCGTTGTGCGGAACATCAGATTAAATTCGCGCGGCTCGGTCAGATCGCAGTCTTTGCCGCTTCCGGCGTGATGCGCGGGATCTTTCGGGCAATTCACGTCCTGTAATTTATCGAGCCTGAACCTGCCTTTACAAGCGCGGCAATCGACGAGCGGATCGCTGAACGTCGCTTCGTGTCCGCTGTATTGCCAGACCAGACGGTTTTGGATGATCGAAGAATCCAAGCCTTCGATGTCGTCGCGTTCGTGGACGAGCCAACGCCACCAACTGCGCTTGATATTATTCGCCAGTTCGACTCCGAGCGAGCCGTAATCCCAACTGCTTCCGAGTCCGCCGTAAATTTCCGACGCGGGAAAAACAAAGCCCCGGCGTTTTGCAAGGCTGACAATCGTTTCAATATTCGGTGCTGTCATAATTCGATTTTAGATTTTGGATTTCGGATTTCGGATTTTTCAATCAAACTTCCATCCAAAACTATTAAAGTGTAGATTTTACAACGAACGACGAACAACGAACAACGAACAAAAACAAAAAAGAGAAGAGGAAATTCAAATCTCCTCTTCTCCTCTTCTCTTTTTCTACGCTTCTCGCTTATTCCTGCGGGACAGGCAGCGGCGCTCCCGGCGGAACGAACCAGATCTCGTAGGTCGTTTTCAGCCGAGTGCTGTTGCCCTTGATGATCGATATTCGCCGCGGGTCGATGCCGCGCGTCTTGACCAGATAATCCAGCGTGCGTTTGCTGAGTTTATCGTAAGTGTTGCGCGTCATACTGATCTTGTCCGTGCCCTGATAGATAATGATATAAAGCTGCGCGTCGGGGTTGCCCTGCAGTTGCAGAACACAGTTGTCGAAACGCGCTTTGTCATCGTCAAACGCCCGCGAGTCGAAAGAGTCGCATTCGGTCGCCGAAATCACGGGTTTCTTTTCGACATCGGTCGGAACCGAGTTTTTCTGAAAACAGGTTTTGCCGTAAACGTCATCGGTCACGTCGAGTTCGGCGGTAATTCTTTGCCCGCCCATCCCGGTCGTGTCAACCGTGATCGCCGATGTGCCGAGTCCGCTCGTGACGCGAACTGTGTCGGGCGAAACCGTCCAACGATAATTAAGCGGTGTCGTCGAGCCGGTCACATTATTAAAAGCCGCGAAGGTGATCAGATCGCCTTCCAAAACTTTTTCGGGCGCGCTGACCGAAACATCATACGGGCAAGGTCTTTTGATGGTTTCTTCAACATATCGCAAACAAACGCAATTTTTGCGGTCTTTGGAAATCTCGACATCCTTCGTATAAACTTTGCCGTTCGGAAATTCGATCTCAAGCTTGTGAACACCCGGCTCAAGGTAAAATTCCGTCCCCTCGCCGATGCCGCTCATTCCCTTATAAACTCCGTCAATTTTGACTGGATAGGAAACGGGCGAGGTTTTCACGGTTAAAATCCCCGTATTTTTCGGTCGTTTGTTCTTTTCGTCGCCGTAACCGAAGACGGAAGTCATCCCTAAAGTGAGCATCAGCCCGACAATAAACAAAAAATTGTAACTGATCATTCGCATTTTTTTATCCTCTGTAGTGTTCCGGGTTTCGGCACCAGGCGGCGTGTCAGACGGCCGCTGCCGAAACTCAAAACCAATCTTTACTCCTCAGTCTTGTCCGTGTCCTTTTTGCCGAACTTACGGCGTGCCGCCAGACCGATTCCCGCGAGTCCCGTTCCGAACAACAAAATTGTCATCGGTTCCGGCACGGGTTCGGGCGGAGTCGGTGTCGGCGTGATGGTCGGCGTCGGCGTGACAGTCGGCGTCGGTGTAATGGTCGGTGTCGTCGTCGGTGTCGTCGTTGGCGTGGTCGTCGGCGTCGGCGTCGGCGTTTTGTCCTTGCGCGTGATGATAAAAGCGATCGGAATCGCCGCCAAACCTAACAAAGCCCATTTCGGGAAACCTCGTTTGACGACCGAAACATCAACACAATCGCAAACTTCGTCTTCGACGACATCGGTTTTTATTTCCGTAATTACCCGGTCGTCTTGCTGCGGTGTTTTTGTTTTGTCATCGTCATCGCCGTCATTGTCGCCGAATAAGATCAAATCGTTTGCCAACCGCAGCTGAGCAAACGCACCGGTTTTGGCGTTGCCCGGTTTGACGTTGACAACCTGTACAACCTGATTAAATTTCACGGGTGCGGCGTTTGCTGAAAAGGTTAATGTCAAAACCGACATCAAGCTGAATGCCGCAAGAAAAAATCTGAATTTAAAATTTCTCATCGTTTTTACCTAGCCGAACTTTTACTCGTGTAAGAAAACAGAGCTTTAGCAAGTCTATATTTATTCGATACTTGCCAATTAAATGAATTTTTAGAAGTCTTGTGGCACAAACTATACCAAAAAATTAAATCCAATGCACTATTTCGCGGTGCAAATTGCCTTAATTTTTCCTCTAAAATTTCCTTTATTGCTAGCTGTCATCTGTGAAAAGGTATAATCAAAGAACATTTCCAAAAATTATTCGATTTTTTCGCCTGTTTTTTCAGAAAATCCATTCTCAATAAATAAACGGGCAAAAAGCCGAAAGTAAAATTAAAGGAATTTTTTCCCTTTCTACTTTCGGCTTTTGCCCGTTTACAGTTATCTGTTTACTTTTAGTTCGCCTGTGCTTTTTCTTCCTGGAGTACAGCTTTCCGCGAAAGTTTTATCTTGTTGCCTTCCTTGCCGATGCATTTGACCAGAACCTGCTGACCTTCTTTGAGCTCGTCGCGGACATCGCGGATCCTTCGATCCGAAATTTCCGAGATATGCAGAAGTCCTTCGAGTCCGGGGAAAATTTCGACGAACGCGCCGAAATCAACGATCCGCATAACGGTTCCGAGATAGGTTTCACCAATTTCGGCTTCGGCGGTAATCGCTTTGATCCGATCGATCGCCGCTTGTGCCGCTTCGCCGTCGTGGGTCGCGATATTGATCGTTCCGTCATCGGAAATATCAATTTTCGCGCCGGTTTCTTCGGTAATCGAACGAATCATTTTGCCGCCTGGTCCGATTACTTCGCGGATCTTATCCGGGTTGATCTGCATCGTGATGATGCGCGGCGCATACGGCGAAATGTCCTCGCGCGGTTCGGCGATCGCTTCCTTCATTATGTTCAGGATATGCAGACGACCTTTGCGGGCTTGCTCGAGAGCTTCCTGCAAGATCATCGCGTTGATGCCGCCGATCTTAATATCCATCTGCAAAGCGGTGATACCTTCTTCGGTTCCGGTAACCTTAAAGTCCATATCGCCGTAATGGTCTTCGGCACCCGCGATGTCCGAAAGAATCGCATAACGATTGCCTTCCATCACGAGTCCCATCGCAACGCCCGCCACGGGACGCTTGATCGGCACGCCCGCGTCCATTAAGGACAAACAGCCGCCGCAGACCGAAGCCATCGAGCTCGAACCGTTCGATTCGGTAATGTCCGAAACAATCCGGATCGTGTAGGGAAATTCTGCTTCTGTCGGCAAAATCGCTTCGATCGCGCGCCGCGCCAGATTTCCGTGTCCGATCTCACGCCGCGAAGATGTTCCGACTCTGCCGGTTTCGCCGACCGAATAGGGCGGAAAATTGTAATGGAGCAGAAAGCGGCGTTTGGTTTCGCCTTTTTCCAGATCGTCCATAAACTGCTCGTCGTCCTTGGTTCCCAAAGTTGACGTGACGATCGCCTGTGTTTCGCCGCGTGTGAAAAGCGCCGAACCGTGAACGCGCGGCAGCCAACCGACTTCGCAGGTGATCGGGCGAATTTCGCTGAATTTGCGTCCGTCGGGACGGCGGCGATTACCGAGAATGTCTTCGCGGAAGATTTTTTCTTTCAAATGTGAAAAGACCTTTCCAGCCATCGAGCGGGTTGCCGGATCGTCTTCGGGATAGCTTTCGACGACTTCTTTTTTCAAAGCATCGAGTCCCGCATAAGTTGAAATTTTGTCTCTGCCCGTCGAATCAAGCGCGGTGCGCAATTTGTCGGTGTAGTTTTGTTCGATTTCCGCGAGCAGCGTTTCGTCCAATGACGGTGTGACGACTTCGCGTTTCGTGATTTCGAGAGCCTTGAACAGCTCTTTCTGCCACAGACAAAGGCGTTTGATTTCCTTGTGCGCGAGCATCAGGGCTTCGACCATGATTTTTTCCGAAACCTCTTTGGCTTCGGATTCGACCATCACGATCGCTTCTTCGGTTCCCGCGACAACCAGATTGAGCTGCGAATCGCGGCGTTCGTCATAGCTCGGATTGATGATATATTTTTCGTCAACCAACCCGATGCGCACGCCGGCGATCGGAGTTTCAAACGGAATGTCCGAAAGATACATCGCGCACGACGCGCCCGTAATTGCAAAAACATCCGGGTCGTTTTCGGTATCGGCGGAAATAACCGTGCAGATGATCTGTGTTTCAAAACGGTAGCCTTCCGGAAAAAGCGGACGCACGGGTCGGTCGATCAAGCGGCAGGTTAAAGTTTCCTTTTCCGAGGGGCGACCTTCGCGGCGAAAATAGTTTCCCGGAATTCGTCCGGCAGAATAAGTTGATTCACGATATTCGACCGTGAGCGGAAAGAAATCCAGTCCTTCCTTGGCGGTGCGCGCGCTGACCGCCGTCACTAAAATCATTGTGTCGCCGTATTGGATAATAACCGATCCATCGGCTTGCTTGGCGACTTTCCCTGTTTCAACCGTTAATTCCCCGCTGCCGAGTTTGATTGATTCTTTTAAATATTTTCTATTTGTCATTATGTGATTTCCTCTTAAACAAAAAGCGGCAGAAAAGCTCGCCGTGATGCTTTTTCCGCCGCCTTTGAATTATTCAACGACTGTTCTCTTCTGCTAAAAGCATTCGCGCTGTCACGTTCAGCAAACCTTTAGCAAATTCTTCGAGAGAACTTATTCTTACGATGACTCGAAGAAGTCAATTTAGCTGAAAGTTGATAACGGATAGCGGATAGTTTTGAATTCATTTTTCACTATCCCCTATCCGTTATTAACTTTTCACTATCTTCTTAATTTTAATTTCTCAATGATTATGTGATATTCGTTAATATCTTTACGCTTGAGATAATCCAGTAATTTTCTGCGGCGCGAGACCAGTTTTAATAAACCCCGGCGAGAATTGTTGTCTTTTTTATGAATTCTGAAATGCTGTGTCAATTCATTGATGCGCTGGGTCAGAAGTGCGATCTGCACCTGTGACGAACCCGTGTCCGATGTGTGTGTTTTATAATCTGTAACGATTTGTTCTTTTAATTCAGTAGCTGTTGCCATAAATGTTATTTACTAAAAATAGCCTCTCCTTTTGCTCGCAGTAACTCCGTTCATCAAAAACGGTAACCACGAAAATTTTATTTTCTTAACTGTTAATTTTGTTGGTTAATAGTCTCTATCAAATTACCACAATTAACCGGTAACAAGCAATGCGTTTGGTTATTGCTTGAATTCTTCCATAAACTTGGTCGAAAAATCTCCCTTTTGAAATTTTTCGTCGTTCATAATCTTTAAATGAAGCGGAATCGTCGTTTTAATGCCTTCGACGACCATCGCTTCGAGCGCGCGGCGCATCCGTGCGATCGCCGATTCGCGGGTGCGGGCGTGCACGATGAGTTTGGCGATCATCGAATCATAATACGGCGGCACGACATAACCCGGATAAACTGCGGTATCAACCCGCACGCCCGGTCCGCCCGGCAGATTCAAAGCCGTGATCTTGCCCGGACTCGGCGTAAATGTCACAGGGTCTTCGGCATTGATGCGGCATTCGATCGAATGACCGAAAATCTGCACTTCGTCCTGTTTAAAGCCGAGTTCTTCGCCCATCGCGATGCGGATCTGGTTGCGGACAATATCGACGAGCGTGACCATTTCCGTCACCGGATGCTCGACCTGCACGCGCGTGTTCATTTCCATAAAATAGAAAGAACCGTCTTCGTCGAGCAGAAACTCAAAAGTTCCCGCGCTCGAATAACCGATTTCCTGACACGCTTTGACCGCAACTGCGCCCATTCTTTCGCGTTGTTCTTTCGTAATCACGGGCGAAGGCGCTTCTTCCAACAATTTTTGATGCCGCCGCTGAATCGAGCATTCGCGTTCGCCGAGATGAATCACGTTGCCATGTTCGTCAGCCAAAACCTGAATTTCGATGTGGCGCGGTCGTTCGATATATCTTTCGATGTAAACCGAACCATTTTTAAATGCCGCGAGGGCTTCGGTTTGCGCGAGTTCGAGATTCGTCGCCAGATCTTCTTCCTGACGAACGATGCGCATTCCGCGCCCGCCGCCGCCTGCCGCCGCTTTGATGATGATCGGAAAACCGATCTCTTTCGCGATCTTGATCGCTTCGTCCGGGTTTTCGATCGGGTCGGGCGAACCCGGCAAGATCGGGACGCCGGCGGCTTTCATTGTTCTTCGGGCTTCGACCTTATCGCCCATCATTCCGATCACTTCGGCACGCGGTCCGATAAATTTGATGTTGCAGTCTTCGCAGATCTTTGCAAAAGTTTCCGATTCCGCCAAAAATCCGTAGCCCGGATGAATCGCGTCAACGTTCGTGATCTCCGCCGCGCTGATGATTGCCGGAATATTCAGATAGCTTTGCGCCGAGGGTGGTGCGCCGATGCAGACGGCTTCGTCGGCAAAACGCACGTGGAGGGCTTCGCGGTCGGCTTCCGAGTGAACGGCGACCGTTTTGATGCCCATTTCCTTGCACGTCCAGATGATCCGGCAGGCAATTTCGCCGCGATTGGCGATTAAAATTTTGCGAATTTCGCGTTTTTTCATTAACAAAAATTTAGCCACAAATTACACGAATAACACGAATAAAAAGAAAATATTTGTGTAATTTGTGAAATTCGTGGCTGGCTTTACTTTCTAATTCCGAATAGCGGCTGACCGTATTCGACCGGCTGACCGTTTTCGACGTAAATTTTAACGACCTCGCCCGAAGTTTCCGCCTGAATTTCGTTCATCAGCTTCATCGCTTCGACGATACAGACGACCGTGCTGTCGGAAACCTTGTCGCCGACTTCGACATACGAAGGTTTATCCGGCGCGGGCGAGCGATAAAATGTGCCGACGATCGGCGAAGTTATTTTGAACAAATCCGCGTCCGTATCGACCGGCGCGTCCGTCGCC
>DATLOR010000479.1:0-10690 GCA_035536135.1 Pyrinomonadaceae bacterium
CGCCGCGCACCGCCATCGGCACGCCAACCGCAACGATGATCACAAACCCGAGACCGATAAAGAAGAAAAGCAGCGGACGCATCGCCGCCGCAAATTTCACGAGCTGTAAATTCCGGGCGGCGTATTCGCGGTTGAGTTCCTGAAATTTCTCGACTTCCGCCGATTCCTGCGCGTAAGCACGGATGACGCGCACGCCCGAGAGATTTTCCTGCGCGCGCGCCGTGATGCCCGAAAAATATTCCTGAATTCTCTCGAAACGAACGTGGATCTGTTCACCGAGATATTTGACCGTTAAGCTGACAAGCGGCATCGGAATCAGCATCAGAAGCGTCAGTTTGACGCTCGTGTTGAGCAGGATCGGCAGAACGATGATGAGCGCGAAAATCGCCTGAAACGAATATAGGATCATCGGTCCGACGATCTGCCGCACCGCGCCGAGATCGTTGGTCGCCCGCGCCATCAGATCGCCGACGCGGTTATTGTAGAAAAAGTCGAGCGGCTGATTAACGAGCGCGGCGTAGAAATCGCGGCGCATATCGTATTCGATGTGGCGCGAAGCATTGATCAAAAGCCGTCTTTGCCAGAACAGAAAAACCGCGCTGATCAAACTTATGACCAGGATCAAACCGACGTGAATACTGATCTTTTGAACCGTCAGCGAGTTGTTAAAAAGGCTGATCTTGATGTCATCGATCGCGTCGCCGATCAGGTATGGAACATAAAGTCCGAACAGCATTCCGAAGAAAATAAAGACAATGCCGAAAATGACATTCCATTTGTAAGGCTTGAAATAACGCGCAAATTTTTTAATTTCTTCCATTTTCGTTAATAGTAAATTGTTAATGGATAATTGTATTCGTTACTTAAAAATGAACAATTAACCGTTAACGATTAACAATTTACACTATTTACACTTTGGTATAAGTTGAAAGCGCGGTCGCCACCAGTTTTCCCGCTTCGTTTTCGACTTCTGCCGCGACGAACAACAACCGTTTTCCCGCCCGCGTAACTTTTGCCGTGCAGACAATCGCGCCGTCGGTATGCGGGCGCAGGTATTGAATCGTCAGATCAACCGTCGAAGCCATTTCGCCTTCCGCTAAGTTTCCCAGAATCGCAAAAGCCGTCGCCGTATCGATCAAAGAGGCGGTCGCGCCGCCGTGCAAAAGCCCGTAAGGCTGACGAAGTTCGTCGCGCATATCGAGCTTGATTTTCGCTTCGCCGACTTCGAGCTCGACGAGCTCCATCCCGATCAGTTGAACAAACGGAACTTTGCCGAACGACGCGAAGATCTTTTCTTTTAACGTTTCGTCAAACTCTTTTGTTTTTGTAATTTCACTCATTTTCTAAAAAAATATCAATTCTCAATACTTCGCAAAATCCTGCGAAACTCTTCCGCCGAAACCTTTTTGAAATCCGCCGGCACGGTGAACAGATTCTCGTCCGTCTTCAGTTTCAGATTTTTTAATTCGACCGCATAGGTCAGAACTTTCTGTTCGCCGCTGACCGCGTAAAACTCTTGTTTGACGGGCAAACCGATCTGTTCATCGACCGAGATCAGCATTTCCGACGCCGCGCCCGTGCCCAATCTGACGCGGTATTTGGTCAGATTGTCAACAGTTTCCAGTTTTTCAAAACTCGCCTCGTGATTTTCGTTGAGCCATTCGGTCGTCAGAAAATTTTCCCAATCGTCCGCCGAAACATTTTGCGCCGCAACTGTTTCCGCATAAATCTTCCGGTCAGGCAGGATCAGATAATTTTTGTCGGTTTGCAGATTCGTCACCTGATTTTTCGCGCCCGCATTAAAATCGCAGCGGCGGTTCGCACCGTTTTTCGCGACAAAGGTTCTGCGCTCGGATTCATTCGCCGTCACGACAATTTCCGCCTGAAACTGTTCCGGCTCTTTTGTCGAAAAGGGAATTGCGCTTTTCAAATCCTCGGAAACCGCCGGCGCCTCCTGCGAAGAATTTGCGTCCGTCGTCTTTTGCCAAAAACGGCAACCGGAAAAAAGCGAAAAAATTAGCGCAAGAACGGCAAAAAATTTGGTAAGATTAGACGAAAACATTGGCGAAAATGTAATTTTATCATAACGAACCGGAAACTATAGAATCTGTTAAATTTTTCACAATGAATTTAATTCTCTGGCAAACAATCTACGTATTGGGCGGCATCATGATCCTGCCTTTTGCACCGTTTTTATATCTGCAAAGCCGGTTCGTACGCCGTAAAGTCGGGCGTTTACCGGACGCCGCCGGCGCGGCGGAAGGCAAATTCGAGAACGGGGCGGAAAGCGTGAAGCTTCTCGTTTTAGGCGAATCAACCGCCGCCGGCGTCGGTGCGCGGACGCACGAAACCGCGCTCGCCGGGCAATTTGCGCGGCTTCTGGGCGAGAAGATCGGTAAATCCGTCGAATGGCAGGTCGTCGGCAGAAGCGGCATCACGGTCAAGGAAACGATTCACGAGCTCGTCCCGAAAATTCCCGACGAAGAATTCGATTACATTATGCTTGCGCTCTGCGGCAACGAGGTTCTGAAACTCCGCAGTCCGCGCACCTTTCGGCGCGATATGCGGAACCTCATCGCAATTTTGCAGGAAAAAAACGCGGACGCGACCTTTTTTCTGACCAACGCGCCGGCGGTTCGCCTCTCGCCCGTTTTACCCTTTCCGATAAAATTCGTTCTCGGTCATCTTTCCGCTCTGCACGACGCGAATGCGCGGGAATTTACCGCCGAAATGCGACGGGTCTTTTATTTTCACCAACCGACATCGGTTCCCGAAGATTTTTGGGCGGACGGAATTCACCCGTCGGAAAAAGGCTACACGGCTTGGTCAAAAAGAATGATCGAGTTTTTCGAGGAAAAATATGACTGGTAGATTGAATTAAAAATTAAAAATTAAAAATTTGTCTTCCCCAAATGCAAAGTTCTGAAAATCGACAAATCGTACTTCAAAATCTTCTTGACGCGCATCACGAATGGCTTTTGATTTACCCGGCGGGAAGGAGTTTTGCGTTTCAGAAAGGGGAAATCGAACTCAATTTTGAGCGCGGCAAATTGCTTCTCGGTTTTCTCGATGACAAGGGTTTTCAAACGTGGCGCGTCGCGGATTTTCAAACAAAAAATAACGAGATCAACTTAAATTTGACGCGTAATTTTGAAAAGGAACGGGCGAAGATCCGGCTTGTGCCGCGCGCTTTGGCAAAAGACCTGAGCGCTTCGGTCGAGCTTGCGCGGCTTGAAAAAGCCAATAAAATTGCGCAAATCATCAAAGAAACTTTCCCGCAAATAAAGCTCGTTCGCACGGAACTCAACAAAGAAAACGGACGTTTCGCGCAAATCGTTTTTGAAAATCAAAGCGGCAAACGCATTGAGGCTCTGGCGGATGTGAGCGAAAATCTAACGCCCGAAATTTTGCTTTCGACGGCGATCCTGCGGCTCGTGAAATTGCAGAATCGCAAAAAAAATCCGGTTGAAACGATTTGGATCGTCGGCGAGAAAAAGCAGGCGGGAAAATTGCAGAAACTTCACGCTCTGTTAAGGGAAGATTGGAAGCCGAAGATTTTGATCAAGGAAATTTCCCGCCAAGATGCAAAGGCGCAAAACGAAGAACTCGTTAAAGATTTGCCGTCATTGCAGATTCAGGATTTATGGCGCGGAAGGGCGAGCGAAATCAAAACGGCGGAAAATGGCGAATTGAGCGAAACGGCGCGGAAAATCATCGAATTTTCGCCCGCAGAGATCGACGCGGTATTTTCAAAGCACGGCGAAACCTTGCGGTTTAACGGTTTGCCGTTTGCGCGTGTGCGCCGAATCTTCGATCAGGAAAAAGTTTGGTTCGGCGTTGAACGGTCGCGGCAGATCCTCTCGGAAAACAATTTTGACGAATTGCTCGAACTGATCGAAAACCTGCGCTCCTTTCGCCGTTCGGATGCGCCGAACAAACGCCACGCGCTTTTTCAAACCGCGCCCGAAGCGTGGCTCGAAGCGGTTTTAAGAAGAAATATCAAACTGCTCGACGCAAATCTGATCCTTTCGCCGCTTTATCAACAGTTTCGCGCCGAACGCGAGCGGATCGATCTGCTCGCGCTCAGACGCGACGGGCGGCTCGTGATCATCGAACTGAAAACCGCGCCCGACCGCGAAATGATCTTTCAGACGGCGGATTACTGGCGCAAGCTCGAACTGCAAAGACGCAAGGGGAATCTGCAAAAGGCAAGGCTTTTCGGCGACGCAAGGATTTCTGACGCACCGGCGATCTGTTATCTCGCGGCTCCGACGCTCGCGTTTCACCGCGATTTGGACTTTCTGGCGAGCACGATTACGCCGGAGATCGAGATCCACCGTTTCAATTTAGCGGAAAACTGGCGCGAAAATCTGAAGGTTTTTGAAAGACGCGAAGTTTTCAAAAAAAATCTTGGTATCTAAAACGGATTCTGCTAAAATTCCTCTCGAAGTTCTTAAAAATTCATTCCCAATTCGTTCGTCTATTTCATCAATTCGGAGGGTTTCTATGTCAAAAAATAGTTTCTTTTGTCGTTTCTTTACAATTTTTCAGATCGCCGTTTTAATTTTCTCGCTCAGCCCGAATCTTTCGGCGCAAAAGCGGACGTTTCAAGCTCCGCAAACGGTTTATTCAAACACTACGCCGATTACGATCAACACGAATCCGGGAGTGGGTGCGCCGACAAAAGCGACACTTTATCCTTCGACGATCGACGTTTCGGGAATGACCGGAACGATCACCCGCGTTGCCGTCACTCTGGACGGCGTGAATACGACGATGCTCAGGGATATGGATTTTTTACTGGTCAGTCCGACCGGCGCGAAATATATTTTTCTTTCGGACGGCGTTGCTCAAGTGTTCTTGGGAGTTGACGACCGGATCTATACATTTGCCGACGATGCCGCGACGACGTTTCCGACAAATTTCGATCCGCCTTCGGGTTCCTACAAGCCGACGAGCGGCGATGCGATTGGCGACACATTTCCCGCACCGGCACCCGCCGCGCCGTATAGTCAGCCGAATGCGGCGACATTTGCTTCTGTTTTTAACGGCGCAAATCCGAACGGAACGTGGTCGCTTTATGCGGTTGACGACAGCTTGAACTTTCCGGGAAGCATCAATTCCGGCTGGTCGCTGACGATTACGACCGACGGCGCACCGGCGACATTTACAAATGGAAATTACATCGGGCTTCCCGATATGCTCACCGTCTCCACCCCGTATGCCACGGCGATCAATGTTTCGGGCGTTTCGGGCGTGATCTCTAATCTGAAGGTCACGATCAGCGGACTTTCGCACACGAGAACGGACGATATCGATATTCTGCTCGTCAGCCCGAACGGGAAAGGAGTGATTTTGATGTCCGATGCCGGAGGCAATTCGGTAAGTAATGTCAATCTGACCTTTGACGATGCCGGCGCACCTTTTCCGGGCACAATCGTTTCAGGGACATTCAAACCGGTCGATTTTAACGGCGAAGGCGTGGCGGATACTTTTCCCGCGCCCGCGCCTTTGCGACCGTATTACAGCAGCAATAGTCCGTTGAGCAGTTTTAACGGTTTCAGTCCGAACGGCGATTGGCAGCTTTTTGTGGTTGATGATAATGCGATTAACTCCGGCTCGATCGCGGGCGGCTGGAGTTTGGATATTACGACCACGCCGGTTGTTCCGCCGTCGCCGTCGAGCTGTTCCGCGCCGAGCTTTTCGCCGACCAATTTCCAGACCGGACTGAGCCCGACGAATATTGCGGTCGCCGATTTTAACAACGATATGAAGCCGGATCTAGCCGTCACGAATCAGGTCACGAACGATGTTTCCGTGCTTTTAGGCAACGGCAGCGGCGGTTTCGGCGGGCAGAGCTTGTTTACGGTCGGTTCGAGCCCGTATGCGATCGTCGCCGGAAAATTCAATGCCGATAACAACTGGGATCTGGCGGTGACCAATTCCGGCTCGAATAATGTTTCGATCCTGCTCGGCAACGGCAGCGGCGGATTTTCCGCGCCGACCAACTTTTTTGTCGGTTCAAACCCGATCTCGATCGCGTCGGGCGATTTTAACAACGACGCGAAGGCGGATCTCGCGATCGCGAATTTCGGCGGATTCTTCTCCGGCACGGTTTCCGTTCTGCTCGGGACAGGCACGGGCTCGTTTACGAACGGAACGACCGTCCGCACCCGCACACAGCCTTCCTATGTCGCGGTTGCCAGATTTAACGCCGATACCAATGACGATCTGATCGTCGCCAATTTCGGTTCGGACAGCGTTTCGACGTTTTTCGGCAACGGGACGGGAGTTTTTCAATTACAGCAAAACATTACGACGGGCGCCGGTCCCGTCTCGGTCGAAGTTGCCGATTTCGGAACGGACGGCATTTTAGACATCGCAGTTGCCAACTACAATTCCGATACGCTGACGTTTTGCAGCGGCACGGCTTCCGGCGGATTCGGTGGTTGTTCAACAACTCAGGCAGGCGGCAACAATCCGATTTCGATCACGGCGGCGGATTTTGTCGGAAGCGGAACAAAAACTACCGCCGTTGCCTTGAGCGGCTCCGATCTGGTTAAAGTCTTGACGAGCAATGTTTCTGTCGGGCAGAGCCCGAACGCGGTCGAGTCGGCGGATTTTAACGGCGACGGGAAAGCCGACATCGTTTCCGCCAATTTCGGTTCGAACGATGTTTCGGTTTTGATCAACAGCTGTGTCGCGGCAAAGGGAAATATCTTTGATTACAACGGCGACCGCCGCACTGATTATTCGGTTTTTCGCCCGGGTAATACCTCCTATTTTATTCAATCCCTGAATCAAAGCGGGAGCGCCAAAACGTTTGGTCGGGCGACCGATAAGATCGTTCCGGCGGATTACGACGGCGACCGCCGCACCGATTTTGCGATCTACCGCCCGTCGAACGGTCTGTGGTATATCCTCGATACATTTTCAAGACCGGTTTACTTTACGCAGTTCGGTTTGCCGAATGATGTTCCCGTGCCGGCGGATTACGACGGCGACGGCAAGGCGGACATTGCCGTCTGGCGACCGTCGGACGGCAATTGGTATATCCGCCGCAGTTCCGATAATGTCGTGCAGATTTCGACCTTCGGAATGAACGGCGATAAACCCGCACCGGCGGATTATGACGGCGACGGCAAGGACGATCTGGCGATTTACCGACCTTCGAGCGGCATCTGGTTTATTGCCAGAAGCTCGGACGGACAGTTTATGATCGTGCAGTTCGGCATCAGCGAAGATCTGACCGTTCCGGGCGACTACGACGGCGACGGCAAAGCCGACATCGCGGTCTGGCGACCTTCGACCGGCGCGTGGTATGTGCTGAAAAGTTCGGACGGCGGATTTATTGCGACGGGTTGGGGAATGACGGGCGATATTCCGGTCGTCGGCGATTATGAAGGCGACGGAAAATACGATTTCGCCGTCTGGCGACCGTCAGACAACGTCTGGTATGTGCGGAAGAGCTCGGACAACGGCGCGTCCTATTTCCAATGGGGACTTTCGACCGACATTCCGATCCCGTCCGCGTTTGTCAGGTAAAACTGAGTCTCAAGTCCCAAGTCACAAGTCCCAAGTCTGGAGAGCTTGAGACTTGTGACTTGTGACTTGTGACTTTTAAGACTTGGAACTCACAAAACGGTAACCGACACCGCGGACGGTTTGCAGGATTTGCGGTTTTTCGGGCACGTCTTCAATGTATTTTCTGAGGCGTACGATAAAATTATCGATCGCCCGCGTGTCGGTGTCTTCGTGCAAATCCCAGACTTTTTCGAGAATCGTTTTGCGCGAAACGGGTTTGCCTTCGTTTTCGATCAGATAGCGCAGAAGTTTGGCTTCCATCAGGGTCAGATGAATGGTTTCCGCGCCGCTTTTTAGTTCGAGATTGTCAAAATCGATCGTCTTGCCGTTGACGCTGACGATCTCGTTTTCGGTTTGAGTTTGCACCGCGCCCGATTCACGCGCAAACCAGGCGCGGCGGCGCAGTAAGCCGTTCAGACGCGCCGTAAAGATCGCCAGCTCAAAAGGCTTCGGCAGATAATCGTCCGCGCCCGCTTCGAAACCATTCAAAACATCCTCGGGTTTGCCGAGCGCGGTGAGCATCAGAATCGGCGTAAAAATTTCGGCTTCACGCAAGGCGTGCGCGACCTCGAAACCGTTCTTTTTCGGCATCATCACATCCAGAACGATCACGTCGAACGATTTGTTTTCGACAAAAAATTTATCAAGCGCCAGCTCGCCGTTATACGCCGTTTCGACTTCAAAACCGTCGGCTTCGAGGTTAAACTGCAAACCGTCCGCGAGGTGTTCTTCGTCTTCGACAATCAAAACTCTGTTCATAATATTAATTTGCGTTAGTCGGAGCGCGGGCATCCTTGCCCGCGCTCCGACTTTATAAAAAATTATTCGCACAAAACGCTTCGGAAACAAACAGGCTTTTGCTTTTTGCAGCGAGAGACCCAGTTAATTTGTCAATACTAATTTTCCAGAGGCAGCTGCACGATGAACGTACTTCCTTTGCCTTCGCCGTTGCTGTCGGCGGAAATTTTCCCGCCGTGTCTTTTGATGATCGACTGGACGATGAAAAGACCTAAGCCGGTGCCTTTTTTTCCTTGGGTCGCGAGACTTGTCACGCGGTAAAAGCGTTTAAAAATGCGTTTCAGTTCATTCGGCTGCAGCCCGATCCCGTTGTCTTTGATAAAGATCTGAACATTCCGGTCGCCCGATTTTTTTATCCGCACGGAAATTTTAGGCTGCTCGCCCGAATATTTGACGGCGTTATCGAAAAGATTCGTAAAGACGGTCTGGAGTTCGGCTTCATCGCCGAAAATTTTTATTTCATCGATGGGTTCGGTAAATTTTATCGCCGTTTCGTCGAGTTTGTAGCGCGTCTGGACGATTTTTATCGATTCGCTCAAAAGTTTGCCCAGGCTGATTTCCGAGACATTCAGCTGACGATATTTTTCCTTCGTGCGGCTTGCCTGCAAAACCTGTTCGACGGTCGTTAAAAGCCGATTGCAGTCGGCAAGCATCACGTCATAAAACTCGCGCCGTTTATCCTCGGCGACATTCCGCGTTTTTAAGGTTTCGAGATACAGTTTGATGGACGCGATCGGCGTTTTCAGCTCGTGCGTGACGGCATTTAAAAAAGCGTCGTGCTGTTCGTTGCGGCGGATTTCGCGCAGGAGAAAGGTCGTGTTCAAAACCAGACCCGTGATGATCAGCGCGAAGAAAATTATCCCGAAAATCATCAGCGCGACTTCGCGCAAATTAAGCAAGATCCACCCGACATTGAGCGCAACTGCCAGAGTGATCAGGCAGATTCCCAGGACCAGAAAGAAAATTGTGCTTTTTCGGCGGCGCATTCCTTTAACTTTAAACGAGAAGAGGAGAAAAGGAGAAGAGGAGAAGAGGAGATTTTGCCAATCCGGCATTTTCTCCCATTCTCCTCTTCTCCCTTTCTTTCTTTCTAAAAACTAAGCGGCTTTTTGCAGCTGTTCTTCGGTTTCGGTTTCTTCGTTTTCCAAACGGAAGGCATAAACATCCGTCGCTAACCCCAGTTTTTCGAGCGTCCAGATCTGCATCCAGTTCAAATCGATTTCCTTCCAGGTCAGACCGTGTTTCGCCGAACGCGGATAAGTGTGATGATTGTTGTGCCAGCCTTCGCCGAACGTGAGCGCGGCAACAAAACCGTTATTGGTCGAAGTATCGCGCGATTCAAAGCGGCGTGTGCCCCAGGTATGCGTGACCGAATTAACGAGCCACGTTGTCTGCCAGCCGAAAACGACGCGCAAACCGATCGCCCAGAAGACCAGCGAAAATCCGCCGAACGCAAAAAGCGCAACGCCGAGCAGAATCGAACTCATCCAGTACCATTTGTTCATGAAACGCTGAACGGGGTCGCGCATCATATCCGGCGTGTAGCGCATCATCGAGGTTTCCGACTGCGTTTGTCCTTCGCCCTGAAAGATCCAGCCGATGTGCGCATGATATAAACCTTTTTGGGGTGAATGCGGGTCCTGGTCGGTTTCGGTAAACGCGTGATGTTTGCGGTGCGTTGTCACCCAGTTGATCGCGCCCGACTGGAGCGCGAGAGTTCCGCAGAAGGTCAGAATATATTCAACCCACTTCGGCGTCTTAAATCCGCGATGCGTTAAAAGACGGTGATAGCCGATGCCGACACCGGCGCTGTTGGCGATCCACCAGAAAACGACCGCGACGGCTAAGTTTGTCCAACTGAAAGTGAAAAGCGCGGCGACCGCCATCACGTGAAAAAGCGTCACGGCGATGATCGTGTGCCATTGAATTTTTTGTGATTTTGCCTGATTGATATTGACTACGTTCTGCATTTCGAAACCTCTTTATTATTGCTGATATTTCAGGCGCTGATCTTACCGCGCCTTTTCTTTAGATGTTAATCGTAACAGGTTTTTCGACCCGTAAATGTAAGAGTTTTGTAATACGTTATTTTTAATGGTGATGCGTGATTGTGCGGAGAGCAGAAGTTACTTAATTAATGTTGCTGTTGCTAAGTGTGCTGCGATGCACTATCACGCATCGAACGGCACAAACTTTAGACACAAAAAAGTCAAAGTGATTTCAATGTGATTGTCTGGATAATTTTTGCCCGGGCAGTCACATTTTCATTTTAGGTAGATTTTTGAAACTGTGATTCAGTTTCGAGGAG
>DATLOR010000480.1:0-3498 GCA_035536135.1 Pyrinomonadaceae bacterium
TGGTAGGTTTCGAGCAGCAGCGCGATGATGCCGACGATGTGGGGGCACGCAAAACTGTTTCCCGTCAGGCTTTTGTAACCGCCGCCGAGCCAAGCCGTGCGGACATTGACGCCCGGAGCGGTCAGTTCGATCACTTCGCCGTAACGAAAACCGAAATGAAACGGGTCGGTTTCGGTGGATTTTGAAACGGAAATCAGGCTCGATGAAAAAACCGACGGAAACGACGGCTGCGGCAGATTGTTCGCCGCCGCGACGACGATACAGCCTGCCTGATAGGCGCGATCGAGCAGGTCATGGAGCGGCGCAAAAAATTGCGGTTTGGTCGTACCGAGACTTAAGTTTATCAAACGGTAGCGTTGTTTGATGGCATACTCCAATCCGGCAAGAAACGTTTGCCCGTCGCCCAAGCCGCCCGCGCCGAGAACGCGAATGCTGTGAAACTGTGTGTCGGGCGCGATCCGCGAAATGATTCCCGCGCAAGCCGTGCCGTGTCCGGCGGAATCGCCGGTTTCCGAAGGCACGAACAAAACTCTTTTATTATCACTGCGGGCTTCAACCGATTCGAGTACCTTACCCTGCAGATCGGGATGATTTTCGTCGATCCCGCTGTCAATGATCGCCACGCTGACACCTTTCCCAGTCCGCGACTTCCAACTGTCGTCGATCTGGAAGTACGTCGAGATTGTCCCGAATTTGCCTGCTTCGTAACCCGTTACGGATGTCATATTTGTTTGAGTCTCAGGTCTCAGGTCTCAAGTTTCAAGTCTCATTATTAAGACTCGGGGCTTGGGGCTTGGGACTTGGGACTTTTCAATAACTTAGAAAACTTGTCTCACTTCTGCTGTCGGAGAATTTTACAATTGCTTCCAGAACTTCGCGGCACATTTCGCGTTCGGCTTCGCCGCGTGATGCGATTTCGCGCACGAGAATCGCCAGATCGAGCATTTCCTTATGCTCGGGCGCGCTCCGCAAATCGCCGAGCCATTCGCGCACTTCGGAATATTTCGCGACCGCCTCGCCTTCCATCATTTTGTCGCCCAGTTCACGGAAAAGCTTGACCGATTCATAGGCATTGACGAGCGAGGCGACGGCTTCGGCAAAGAGCGCGGCTTTGTCCATCTCAACCGGCGTAAATGCTTCGAACGGCGGTTCGCCGATGCGGTTGACATATTCCAAAACCCCGATGATCTCGCCGTTATGCCTTAAAGGCGTGGCGAGGATCGTCTGCGTCGAATAACCGGTCTGTTTATCGACCTCGGCATAGAATGTTTCTTCCTCGCCCGCGTCGGCAACCGCCATCGGCTGACCCGACGAGAAAACAAAACCGGCAATCCCCTTGCCGGACGGAACGCGCAGATTCTTGAGCTGCTCGGCAACCTTACCGATTGCCGACAAAAAGCGCAAATCGCCTTCATCGCCCTCGCGGATCAGTACGGACGCTTCTTCGGAATTCATCTCGGAAGCCGTCACCTTCAGCAGATTTTCGATCGAAGCCGTCAAAGGCTCGGTCAAAGCATTTGCCACGTCAATCGTTTCAATCAGATTTCGGAGCTTTTTCTCCAAATTATTTTCGGCTGTCTCGGACATACATAGATTTTTACCCAAAAACCTATAGGAATCAAACAGATGAGATTTATTTTGGTAGTCAGCAATTAGCGGTCAGTAGTTAGCTATCGGAAATCCCAAAAAAATATCAAAACGAACTCAATAAACAACTAAAATATGAGTGCCGATCAACGACTATTGACTACTGATTGCTGACTGCTGACTGCTGACTGCTAAAAATTATTTTTTTCCTTGGAAATTTCCGTTGATTAACACTTTTCAGAAGGCATATAAAATTTGATTTTCGGCACGGACACGCGCTTTCGGCTTGCGTTTGCGGCAACTATTTTTGTAACATTCGCCAGAACGATTATTTTTTTTGACGCGCTTGTTTGAACGCCTTTGAGGTCTTTGGGGCTATGAAAAGAGTTGTTTCATTACTGTTAATTTTGTCCTTTGCAACGGTTTTCGCGTTTCCGCAAGCGAAACAAAAACCCGTTTCACAGCTCGAAGAAGTCGAGCCTTTCAAAATAAAAAAAGGCTCTTCGTTTTCCGCGTCAACGCCGCGTTCAAATCCGAATCCGGCGCAAAATGCGCAAATTCCGAACGAAAACATTACGCAGGATTTTTCGGAAGCACTTGAAATCATCCGCAAAAATTACGTTGACGGCAAAGACGTCAATTACAACGACCTGACCAAATCAGCGATCGATTCGATGCTTCACACGCTTGACCCGCACTCGAATTATTTCGATGCCGCCGAATACCAGGATCTTCTGACCGATCAGCAAAGCGAATATTTCGGCATCGGCGCCACGATCGCCAATTACGAAAAAGAAGGTGCAGTCAACACTTTTGTCATCGCCACTTTTCCCGATTCGCCCGCATCGCGCGCCGGACTTCGCTTCGGCGATAAGATCCTCGCGGTCAACGGTGAGGATATGGCAGGAAAAAATTCATCGATCGTCCGCGACAAAGTGCGCGGCAAAAAAGGCTCGGTCGTCCGGGTTTTGATCGAGCGCGGCGACACGCACCGTCAGGAAACGGTCGAACTGCGCCGCAACCGCGTGCCGCAGCCGACGATCCCCGACGCTTATATGCTCCGCGAAGGCATCGGCTATATCGATATGTCGGAAGGCTTTAATTACACGACCGCCGAAGAATTAACGGTCGCGCTCAGTGAGCTTCACAAACAAGGAATGACTTCGCTGATCTTAGACTTGCGGGAAAACACCGGCGGAATTTTAGACCAAGCCGTCAAAGTCGCCGAAAAATTTCTGCCTGCCGGAAGCGTGATCGTTTCGCAGCGCGGACGCTTTACGATCGACAACCGCGTCTGGCGCTCGGCAAATAAAACACCCGAAACAATGCCGATGGTCGTGCTCGTCAACGATTCGACGGCTTCGGCTTCGGAAATCGTTTCGGGCGCAATGCAGGATTATGACCGCGCACTGATTATCGGCGAAAACACTTTCGGTAAAGGTTTGGTGCAAAGCATTATCGATCTGCCGTACAGTTCGGGGCTGACGCTGACGACCGCCAAATATTACACGCCTTCGGGACGCTCGATCCAGCGCGACTACACAAAAAGCAGTCTCTATGATTATTTTAATCACAAAGCCGCGATCCAAACGCAAAATAAACCCGAAGCCAAAACCTTAACGGGCAGAAAAGTCTTCGGCGGCGACGGCATCACGCCCGACGAAATCGTCAAAAATCAGGAATTTACCGAAACCGAACTCGAATTTTTAGATTCCATCTTCTTTTTCTCGCAGGAACTGGCAAACGGCAGAATCGCGGGCTTTGAAAATTACCGGATCGCCGGACCGCCGCGTTACGGGGCAAGAATTCGTCCGGCGGATTATCCGGTCGGCGACGATATTTTGAAGGCGTTTAAGAATTTCATCACGCAAAACGGCGAATGGAAATCGCTCGCGACAAACATCGACGCCG
>DATLOR010000481.1:0-3948 GCA_035536135.1 Pyrinomonadaceae bacterium
AATTTATTTAGCCGCGGATGAACGCGGATTTCACGGATTTTTAAATATTTGATTTAATCTGCGTTCATCCGCGTTTATCCGCGGCTAATTACTTCTTATTTCTTCCAAAACCTTCCGCGCCGCATCGATCAAATTATCCGCGTCCGTAACAATGCGCAAGATTCCGTTCGGCGAAAAAGCCGAGCCTTCACGAGTCGATAAAACCTGCATCAGTTTTTCGGGCGCGACGTGCGCGTTTTCGCTTAATTTGACGGCAAAACCGTTGTTTGTTTTATCAACCGAAACGATCTGCATCGCTTCCGCCAATTTTCTGAGACGCGCATAATCAAACAGATTATTGACCGATTCGGGAATTTTGCCGTAGCGGTCCTGAATTTCCGTGTAGATTTCCAGTAGTTTTTCGTCCGAATCGGCGCTTGAGATGCGCTTGTAAGTCCTGAGCCGCTGCGAAGTTTCGCTGATGTAATCCTGCGGGATCGAAACGTCCACGCCGAGATTGAGCGAAACGCTGATCTCGTCTTCGACCGTTTCGCCTTTGAGCTCCTGAATCGTGCGTTCGAGCATTTTCGTGTAAAGATCGAACCCGAGCGCGTCGAGCTGACCCGATTGCTGTCCGCCGAGGATATTGCCCGCGCCGCGCAGCTCTAAATCGAGCGCGGCGATGCGAAAACCTGCGCCGAGATCGGAAAATTCACGAATCGCCGAAAGTCTTCGGCGCGCGATCGGCGTCAGTTCGAGTTCCGAAGGAATCAAAAGATAAGCATAAGCGCGGCGGTTTGAACGACCGACGCGACCGCGCAGTTGGTAAAGCTGTGAAAGCCCGTAATTATCTGCGCGATTGATGATGATCGTGTTCGCCCGCGGAATGTCGATGCCGTTTTCGATGATCGTCGTCGCGACCAGTACGTCGAATTTATAAGCGACGAAATCCAGCACGGCGTTCTCCATTTCCTTTTCGTTCATCTGCCCGTGCGCGACGATAATGCGCGCATTCGGAACGATTTTTTTGACGTGCGCGGCGATCGCTTCGATCGTTTCGACGCGGTTGTGAATAAAGAAAACCTGCCCGTTGCGCGCCATCTCAAGCTCGATCGCCGATTTGATCACGCCTTCACTGAATTGCACGACCTGCGTATTGATCGCCAGACGGTCGCGCGGCGGCGTTTCGATCACCGACATATCGCGCATCCCCAAAAGCGACATATTCAAAGTTCGAGGAATCGGCGTCGCGCTCAAAGTCAGCACATCAACCTTCTTTTTCAGTTGTTTCAGCTTTTCCTTGTGCGCGACGCCGAACCGCTGTTCTTCGTCAACGATCACGAGCCCGAGTTTCGGTAGTTTCACGTCGTTCGACAAGATCCGGTGGGTTCCGATGACAATATCGAGCTCACCTTTTTCCGCGCGTTCGACCACTGATTTTTGTTCTTTGGCGGAACGAAAACGCGACAACAATTCGATCGAAACGGGAAACGCGGCGAAACGCTGCTTGAAGGTTTCGGAATGCTGATACGCAAGCACGGTCGTCGGCGTCAGCACGGCGACCTGTTTGCCGTCCATCACGGCTTTAAATGCCGCCCGCATCGCGACTTCCGTTTTGCCGTAGCCGACATCGCCGATCACGAGCCGGTCCATCGGCACGGCGGTTTGCATATCGTTTTTCGTGTCGTCGATCGCGGTCGCCTGGTCAACCGTCAGATCATACGGAAAAGCGTCTTCAAATTCTTTCTGCCACGGCGCATCGGGCGAAAAAGCAAAACCCGTGACCATTTTTCGCTCGGCGTAAAGACGCAGCAGTTCGTCCGCCATATCGCGCATCGCGCGTTTCGCTTTCGCCTTCGTTTTTTGCCAGCCGAGTCCGCCCAGACGGTCGAGCGTCGGCTGTGTCGCTTCGCCCGACGAATAGCGTGAAACCAGATCGAGCCGTTCGACCGGCACAAAAAGTTTCGTGTTGTCGGCGTAAACGAGCAGCATAAATTCGCGCTCCGAGCCCTGCGCAGAAATCGTCTGCAAGCCTTCAAAACGCCCGATGCCGTGATCGACGTGAACGACGTAATCGCCGATCTTCAAATCGCGGAAATCCGAGATAAACGCGCCGAGCGCTTTACGGCTGGCGGTTTGCTGTTTGCGGTTCGTCGCCGAAATTTCGCGCTGCGTGTTTTCGCCGAAAATATCGGTTTCGGTAAAAACGGTTAGATCTAAAGACGGAATCTCAAAACCGCTCGACAAATCGCCGACCGAGAGATTTTCGGGCGATAAATTCGCTTTGTAATCGCGCAAAATTTCGGTAAACCGCTCGATTAACCCGTGCGATTGAAAAACAAATTTGAAGTTTGAGATTTGAGATTTGGAATCCTGCACAAACGCGGCGATATTCCCGTGAAATTTGCGTGTCGAGCGCGAACTGATCTCGATTTCCTCTTTGATTTCCGCGGTCGGAAAAAGAAAAAGCGGCGCGATTTCGGATTTGTTCTTACCGATCTGCACTTGCGGATCGGCATTCTCAAACTCCAGATCTTCGCCCGTTTGCGCCGCGCTTTTGCCTAAGATGCGAAGCTCCAGACGCTGCCAGTTTTCGAGTTTTTCGCGCAGTTCCGCGCCGTCTAAAAACAATTCGTTTGGCTCCAAACCGATCTCGCCCGCGTTCGTGATTTCATTGAAACGATTCTGCAAAGCGTCGTAATAACCGGCGAGAGTTTGTTCGACGAGCGGCGGTTCGTCAACGACGAAAATCGCGTCTTTGAGATAATCGAAAACGCTCGATTCGCGCGCGCTGACGAGCGGCATCAGAAATTCCCAACCCGAAAAAGATTCGCCTTCGGAAGCAAAATCCGTGCGGTCTTTGACGGCGCGCGCCTGCTTTTCGCCCGAAAATCTTTCCCGCGCAAAAAAAGCCCAGTCGTTAAAATCCTTTGAATTGGCGGCAAATTCGCGCATCGGCGCGAGAGCGATTTCCTTTAACTGCCCGACGGAAAGCTGCGTGTCGGCGTCAAACTGGCGGATCGAATCAACCGTATCGCCGAAAAATTCAATGCGGACGGGCATTTCGGCGGTCGGCGACCAAACGTCGAGAATTCCGCCGCGGACAGAAAATTCGCCGATGTTCTTGAGCGGCTCTTCGCGGACATAACCGCTTGAAACGAGCATTTCGATCAAATCTTCGGGCGCAAAATCTTCATCGATTTTCAGAACCGCGCCCAAATCTCGCATTTTCCTGACCGCGACGGTCTTCGTGATCAGCGATTTTGCCGAAACGACCAGAAAATCCGGCTGCGCGAAGGACAACTTCCAAAGCGTCAAAGCGCGCCGCTCCAAAGTTTCGGCGTGCGGCGAAATGCCCGAATAGATGTCGGTTTCAAACGACGGAAGCACTTCGATCTTGGATTTTTGATTTCGGATTTTGGATTGGAAGAACTCCAGATCGCAGTCCCAGTTTTCGAGTTCCTTGTTGGAATCGGCAACAACGACAAAAGTTTTCGCGATTTCGGCTTGAAGATGCGATAAAACAAAGGCTTTCGACGCGATCGAGGTCAGCCCGCCGAGGCTCACGACGCGCGTTCCGCGCCGGATCTCATCGCTGAGGCGTTTGATTTCGGTTGTTTCTTCGGCTCTCATAAGTCCCAAGTCTCAAGTCCCAAGTCTCAAGTCCAAAATCCAGTCATTTGACTTTGGACTTGAGACTTGGGACTTGGGGCTAATCTTACGGCAGAACCATGATCTTGCCTTCGCCCGTGATGAGCAGTTCGCCGTTCTGGTTTTCGCAGGTGGTTTCGATGGTCACGATCGGTTTATCTTCGCGGATGTCTTTCACGGTCGCTTTGGCAGTGACCGTATCGCCGATAAAAACGGGCGCGATGAATTTCAAACTCTGGCTGAGATACACGACCTTTTGCTCGCTCAATTTATAACCCAAAACCGCCGAAATGAACGATGCGCCGAGCATTCCGTGCG
>DATLOR010000482.1:0-3387 GCA_035536135.1 Pyrinomonadaceae bacterium
TCGCCCGTCGCGCCGATCGCCGCCGCACAGCGCAGGCGTCCTAAACCGTCTTTTGCCGCGAACGGGTAACGAATCGCTTTTTGAATGTCTTTAACGGTGATCAAACCTTTGAGATGCCCGTCGCCGTCGGTCACGAGAAGCTTTTCGATCCGGTGTTTTTGGAGTTTCGCTTTGGCTTGTTCAAGGGTTGTGCCGACCGGAACGGTGACGAGCGGCTGCGGCGTCATCACTTCCGATACGGGAATGTCGAAACGCAGTTCGAAACGCAGGTCGCGGTTGGTGATGATGCCGACGAGCAAACCGTTTTCGTCAACGACCGGAACACCACTGATCTTGTAGCGTTCCATTATTTCCAGCGCATCGGAAACCAACGCAGTTTGATGAATCGTGACCGGATCAACGATCATTCCGCTTTCCGAACGTTTTACTTTATCAACTTCTTCCGCCTGCTCCGCGATGGAAAAATTTTTGTGGATCACGCCGATGCCGCCCTGCTGGGCGAGCGCGATTGCCAGACTCGCTTCGGTCACGGTGTCCATCGCCGACGAGCAGAGCGGAATATTCAAACTGATATTGCGTGAAAAGCGCGTGGCGACGCTCGTTTCGCTCGGCAGTATGTCGGAATAGGCGGGAACCAGTAAAACGTCGTCAAATGTTAAGCCTTCTTTAATTTCTTCAATGTTCATTATTATTTGTCAGTTGTTCGTCGCTAGTTGTTCGTTGCTCATAAATCAAAAAATTGCAATTAACAACAAATCACTAACGACGAACAGGATATATAAAAAAGCCCGCATTTATCTTGCGGGCGCGGTTTCGCTCAAAAATATAAAAATAAACTCGTATTTCAGCTTCTCAAAAAGCTTCATAAAATCTGTCTGTTTAAAACCTCTCTAGCGCGGTGTATTGACCGGACTGGTATTTGCCGGGTTCGGGTTCGCCGGAATCGTTTTCGCCGGCGTCGGTTTCACTGGCGTCGGTTTTACCGGCGTTGCCGTCGTCTGCGTAACTGCCGCCGGGGTCGCTGTCGCTGCCGGGGTCGCCGCCGCATCGCCGGACAGAAGTTGTCCGCTTTGCAAGATCTGGACAATGTTTTCTTTGTTGATCTCAAAACTCGTCGTACTTCCTTTGACGGGCGGATTCGGCGCGGGAATCTGTTTTCCGTTGACGCTGACCTGAACCTTATCGGGCGTAAATCCCCGATAGTAGGCGATTTTCACGCTCTGCTGTCCGGTATAGGTTTTCGACGCGTTAAGCAAAATGTCTTCCGAAAGTTTTTTGCCGTCAACGATCGAAGTGACGTTAATCTTGTCAACCAGCGATTTGATCTCGACCTTTATTTCATTGACCGCCGGAATCGTCGGCGCAACATTGGCAATTGCCGTGTTGGAATTTGCCGAAGCCGTATTGTTCGCCGTGTTCGTATTTGAAGCCGTCTGACTTTGGTTATTCTGAATATAATTGACCAGCGTGATCAATCCCCAAGCCATTAAGCCTAAAATAATGGCGGCAAAAATAATTGTCGGAAGCGTTGAGCCGGACGTCCGGTCGTCGGTCAGCACTTCGGGTTTATAGGTTTTCGGTTCATCGTCAGAAGTGCCTTCCTGACTGGCGATCAGACGCGAATAATCCGCCAATGCCTCCTGTTCGTCGAGTCCGACATATTTAGCGTAAGATTTAACAAAGCCTTTATTGAAAATTCCGCCGGGCAATGTCCGGTAATCGTCGTTTTCGATTGAAGCGAGATAATGCGGAGAGATTCGGGTTTGTTCGGCAACTTCGCTGATTGAAATTCCGCGTTCTTCGCGGGCTTGCCGCAATTTTTCACCAAGAGTTAATGACATTTTTGTTTAAATAGATAAAAGAATCGATGCAACTATCACGGGGCGCACGTTCGATTTACCAACAATCTTAAAGTTGAAATATAGCTTTGTTAAACCGTGAATGTCAATCATATCGGACTTTTTTGTCGTTAGTTTGGCTTGATATTAAAAGGAGCGCGTGATAGGTTTAGGTTTTACTCAAATCTTGTATTAAAATTAACAAATCAGATTGTCAAAGAGAGGAATAAAAAATGAGTCTTGAAGCACTCGGAATGGTTGAAACTAAAGGTTTTATCGGCGCAGTCGAAGCGGCTGACGCGATGGTCAAAGCCGCCAATGTTCAACTTATCGGAAAAGAATATATCGGCGCAGGGTACGTGACGATTTTTGTCCGCGGCGATGTCGGCGCGGTCAAAGCAGCAACGGATGCCGGCGCGGCGGCGGCGCGGCGGGTCGGCGAATTAATCTCGGTGCATGTCATTCCGCGTCCGCACGGCGAAGTCGAAAGAGTTCTCCCGAAAGGCGGCGCGGTCGGCTTCAGCCCGGACGAAAAAGCAATCGGCGGCGCATCGCGCGGACAGCTCGGCGAAGGCGGCGGCGGCGGCGGTGAAATCTCCGCTAATGACAGAAGCAGAACACGAAATAAATAAGCCCGATTTTGGATTTTAGATTTTGGATTTTGGAATGAGTCTGAAAAAAGTAGACTTTCCGATTTTCCAGAACCGAATAATCCAAAATCCAAAATCCAAAATCTAAAATGGAGAAGGATTTAGTTTCACAGCAGGAAGCCCGCGACGCGGTGGAAGCCGCGCATCTTGCCTGGGCTTCGGTGGCGAAATTCGACCAAGGCAAAATTGACCGGATCTGCGAAGCGATGGCAAATGCCGCGCTCGCGGAATCGGCGCGTCTCGGTTTGATGGCGCACGAGGAAACGGGTTTCGGCAAAGCGGACGACAAGCGCGAGAAAAATCGTTTTGCGGCGGAAGATGTCTGGAATTATTTTAAAAACCTAAAAACCGTCGGCGTCGTGCGCGATCACGGGAGCGTTGTCGAGATCGCTTCTCCGAGAGGCGTTGTCGCGGCGATCATTCCTTCGACCAATCCGACTTCAACGGCGATTTTTAAGATCATCATCGCGATAAAATCGCGCAACACGATCGTGCTTTCACCGCATCCGTCCGCCGCCCGCTCAATCGCGGAAACGGCGCGCGTGATGAAGGAAGCCGGAGTTAAAGAAGGTTTGCCGCCCGATGCGATTCAATGTTTGACGACCTCCGCGCTGGAAGGCACGGAAACTTTGATGAAGCACAAGCGCACGGCAGTAATTTTGGCGACCGGCGGCACCGGTCTCGTGCGGGCGGCGTATTCTTCGGGCAAACCCGCATTCGGTGTCGGTCCCGGCAATGTTCCGTGTTTTATCGAAAGAACCGCGAATATCGAAAAAGCCGTGTCGGATATTTTGACGGGAACTTGTTTCGATAACGGCACGATCTGCGCATCCGAGCAAGCGGTTGTGTGCGATGCGCCGGTTGCTGCTGAGGTTCGCGAACAGTTCAAATTGCAGGGC
>DATLOR010000483.1:0-13831 GCA_035536135.1 Pyrinomonadaceae bacterium
GTTTTCCGAGCCGTCTTCCATTGTGCTGACAAATGAGCGGTCGATCTTGAGCGTATCGATCGGAAAGCGGTGCAGGTAGCTCAAAGAGGAATAGCCCGTCCCGAAATCGTCGATCGAAATCTGAACGCCGAGATCTTTCAAGCGTTTAAGCGTGGCAATCGCTTTGTCGGGATTATCCATCATCGCGCTTTCCGTAATTTCCAGCTTCAGACACTGCGGCGCGATCTGGGTTTTGATCATTATGTCCTGAATGCGCTCGACGATATCGCCGTGCGCAAAATGTTTGCCCGACAGATTAACGCTCAAAAACAGAGGCTTTCTGGTCATATCGAGCCGCTGAAATCGAACCACCTCGCGGCACGATTCTTCCAGAATCCAATAAGTAATCGGAACGATCAAACCCGTTTCCTCGGCGACCGGAATAAATTCGACCGGCGGAATCAAACCTCTCTGCGGATGATTCCAGCGAATCAGAGTTTCAAAGCCGCTCAGTTCCATTCCGTCGAGCGAGATGATCGGCTGATAAAAAGCGCAAAGCTCTTTGCGTTCGACCGCGTAACGCAGATCGGTTTCGATTTCCAGTAAAGTAACGGCGCGGGTGTGCATCGTTTGATTGAAAATCTCGTAATTCTTTTTGTGGTCTTTGGCGTAATACATCGCAATATCGGCATCACGCAAAACTTCTTCGGCTTCCCTGTAACTGCGGCTTCCGAACGAGATCCCGATACTCGTATTGATAAAGATTTCCCTGCCGTTGATATTGAACGGATACGAAAACTTGTAATTGATCAGCTGGGCAAAACTCATTACATCGTCGTTGTCTTTGATGTTATTGAGAATAATGGCAAACTCGTCGCCGCCGAAACGGGCAAGCAGATCGTCGTCCTTGATGAGCTCGTTCAATCTTTTGCCGACGGCTTGGATCAGCTTATTGCCGATCGAATGCCCGAGACTTTCGTTGACGGTTTTGAAACGGTTGAGGTCGAGGAACAAGACGGCAAAATTATATTCGGGGTTTAGTTTGTGTTTTTCAAGCGCGAACTTGAGCGTTTCCATAAACGAATTACGGTTCGGCAGATTGGTCAGCGCATCGTGAAAAGCGGCGTGCCGAAAGCGTTCCTTGCTCTCGCGCAGCGCATCGCTGATCCGGTCTTGTTCGGCGATATGACGCTGAAGCTCGACGATATGATCTTCGGCTTGTTCGGCGCGCATCCGTTCGGCTTGCTCGGCTTTCGCGGAAGTATCCTTAATATCGTCAACATAACGCCGGTAAGTCATATAAACAAGCGCAAAAAATCCGACGACGACCGCAAATAAGAATATATTGATCGGCTGCAGAGCCTTAACCACGACGCCTGCCAGAATCGCGCCCGAAAAATACATCACCAGCGCATTCAAACAATATTCATTCCAAACTTCCCAGATGGTTTTTTCGCTTTTAAAGGCAATAAAGACAGCCACGCAAATCGAATTAACGATAAACTGCGTCGTTGCCATTGAGGTCATCAACGCGACCAGCCGCGTGTTGCTGGCGTTATTAACGACTGTTTCGGCGGAACCGAAAAAATATCCAACAACCATTGCCGTCAGAAAGGTCGAAATCGCGGCAACGCCGATATTTAACAAAACCGTTCGCGCTCTGATCGTAATTCCCTTGCGCCGTAAATTCAGCGAGGTATAGCACGACTCCAATGCCGCCAGCACGACCGCCACCGCGCCGCCGTAAATTACCAGCGAAAGAATAATCAGCGCGTCCGAAATCGTTAAATGGATCTTGGTGCGCGGCAATTGTATGCGCAAGTAGGAACTAAAGAAAACCGTGACAACTGACAATGCAACCAATCCGGCATTTACTTTCTCGCCGGGGAAACTAAAAATTGCCCACACCATGACGCAGAAACCGACAGGTAAAATACCCGCTAGATATAAATTAATATTTCTTTCTTTTTTCTCCACTGTCGATTATCCGTGAAAGACTGGAATTGATAGGTTTCGGTTTTAAGGATCGAATTATACTGGGACTGAGGCTTCTAAGAATTAAATTAAGCCTTTGTTATTATACTTCAAAGGCTCAGCATTTTCCAAGAAAAATTTTCTAAACCGTATATTTTTTAATAGATTATTAAATTTTAAGGTTTCGGAACCGGAAAAAATCACCGGAACGCCGATTTTTTTCCGGCAACTCGCGCGAAATAAACTAAATCAAGCCGTTTTTACGCAATTGGATTTTAAGAGTTTGCTCTTTACACCGCATACTTCATTACAATAGTGCGATTTTTACGGAAGCGGCTCAAAAATTAAAAATGGGAACGAAAAATCGTTCCCATTTTTGGC
This sequence comes from Pyrinomonadaceae bacterium, assembly GCA_035536135.1. Lineage (GTDB taxonomy): Bacteria > Acidobacteriota > Blastocatellia > Pyrinomonadales > Pyrinomonadaceae > JAFDVJ01. Next base: position 2,335 of record DATLOR010000483.1, read on the forward strand.
TTTTCGTGAGAATTTAGCCTGGTTTTACTGCATACGGTTTGTGTCATCGCCGGCAGCCAGGATACTGTTTGTCTGCGAATGTGTGCTGTCGCTGACTAACAATCCGTCACTCACCAATAAGCCGTCGCTGACCAGTAATCCGTCGGCAAGCGGCGTATTATCGGGCAATGTCGAACTATTGGAAAACAAGATGCTCGAAGGACTGAACAAAGTGCCTCTCGTCAAGGATTGAAAGCCTGTCGGATTAACTGTATCGGGTAAAACCACGCTGTCGCTCACGAGTAATCCGTCGCTCACGAGTAATCCGTTAGCATAAAATCCCTGATATTTTGTGATCAGATCGGTTCCCGTCAATGCCGCGTAGTTCGGAAATATCCCGCCCGACCATTGAAACTTCGTGCCGCCGATAACCGAATAATGTTCAGGCATCCCGGTTGTTGTCAAAAGTTGCGTTCCCTGCACGGTCGGATTCGGTAAATCCTGACGGACTAATTTGGCAAGTCTGACCGCGCCTTCGATATTCAGCGAACCCGCGCCCTGTTCGAGCGTGTTGAAACCGCCGAGTCTTTGCGCCGTGTATTGCAGGATCGTTTTCACCATATTCGGTGTCAGTTTAGGATTGACCTGCAGCATCAGTGCGACCGAGCCGCTGACGACCGGCGTTGCCATCGAAGTTCCCGAAAGATACATCATCTTACGTTTGTCGTCGGCACCGTTAGTGACCGTCAAAGCCGGATTTGTCGCGACGATCTCACTGTCTTTGGCGCGGGCTCCGATAATTAAATTGCCCGGTGCGACGAGGTCGGGTTTGATCAGATTGTCATAATGTTTAACGCTTGCCTCATCAGTCCAGTACGAACGCGTCGGACCGCGCGAGCTGTAAGTAGCGACACCGTCATCTTCTCTGGAATCCGTCCCGAAAGTATTTATGGCACCAACCGTAATTACTGACGGATCGTTGCCCGGCGCGTGGATTGCGCCGTAGATTTTCTGCCCGTTTGCATTTTTGCCGTTATTGCCTGCCGCCGCGACGACCACGACACCGACCGAAGTCAGTTTTCGCACCGCCCGGCATAAAGGATCGTTGCGCCATGATTCAACTGCCGGCGAGCCCAAACTCATGTTGACGACCTTGATGTTTTGGAGCGTCCGATTGGCTAAAAGCCAGTCCAGAGCGCGAATCAAATTAGCGGTCGTTCCGATACCGTCCTGGTTCAAGACGCGAACGTTGATAATTTTCGCGTTCGGCGCGATGCCTCGATAATTCGACAAATAATTCCAGTCATTTGTGTCGCCGTATTTACCGGCACCGCCTGCCGCCAGAGTCGCGACGTGTGTGCCGTGCCCGTATTCATCTTCAGCCAGATGATCATCGCCCGAAAAATCTATTTTGTAAGTGATTCGTTTGTTGCCCGCGTAATCAACGAACGAACGATGATCGTCGCGGACGCTCGAATCGACGATGGCGATGCCGACACCGCTTCCGTCCAGTAAATTCGTGCTGAGCAGCGATAATACCGGTAAGGTTAGGACCGGTGTTAATAAAGACGGTGAAGTTAGCTGGTTACGCACGAGCAATGCGCCGGTCGTCGTTTCGACGTGTCCCAAGAGATTGACTTTGCGGTCGAGCGAAAGATGTCTCGCGCCGCGCACCGCCGCGACTTCTTCGGCAACCCGCACGGGCAATTCAAGCACCAGCATATTCAAATTCGCGGCTTCATCCGTGACGACTACGCCGCGGCGGTCAAGCACATTGCGCAGCTCGCGGTTGTTGATGTCGTCAGACTGCAAAATCACTTTGACCGTTTGATCGGGGTTCGTCGCCATCAGCTCACGCAGATCAGGCGAAATTTTGTCGCCGACAAACGAATCTTCTGAATTCTCGTCGTTCAGATCGATTTTGCCGAAACGCTTTTTGAGCAGATTGTCGGCTAAAACTTCCCCGTTGTAATCATTAATCGTTCCCGTGCTGACGACCTGAATTTTGCTGTCGGACAAGGTTTGACGAAGGCGTGCGGCGATTGTTGTTCCGAATAAAGGATTAAGTTGACTAAAACTAGAGATTTCTTCGATAACAACAATCGCCTGATCTTTGATCTTTTCGATTGACTGCAAAACGCCGTCAAGCCGCGCATTGATTTCTTTTTCATCTCCGGCGCCGATGAGAATCTGCCCGAGATTGATTTTCAAAAGTCTTTTGCCGCGCAGTTCTCGGGCGGTATTTTCATTCATCAGACGAAGCGCCAGATTATCAATCACCGCAGACCGTTTGCTGCCGTATTTATCAACAACAATCGTGCCTCTTTTATCTTTCACCCGCGTTGCCAAAGCGCTTTCGAGCTTTTCAACCTCCGCATCCAAACCTTCGGTCAAACGGATTTTTCCTTCTTCCGCCAGCCGCGAAAGATCTTCAATATAATATGAGTTCTCAAATATGGTCGGCTGCGGAATATTTAAATTTCTTTCCGAAACCTTGACGGTTTGCCCTTTCACGATCGGAGTGAGCAGAATCGTTATAATTAAAACTAACGAAATAAAACTAGGGGTGACAGTTTTTTTCATCATTTACCTCTCTATACCTTCCCTCTTAATTTTCACTGTGTGGGCACAGGGTTATTCATCTACTCTTTAGACAATCGCCGTGCCATTTGAGCAAGTGTGCGCAAATCTCTTTGTTTAGTTGGCTCAGACGTCGGTTTCACGGAATTAGCGGACTAACCCAAAAGCCTTTGTCCGTTCATAATGAGCCGTTAACCGGTCAAAATGACCGAACAAAAAAAACGGCGCGAAATTTTCATCCGCACCGTTTTTTTGTTTATTCGGAAGAATTTACTTGGTAATGCCGACCTGGGTCAGCGCGTAGGCATAATCGAACGCGACTTCCTTCAAGCGGTCATAGCGTCCCGACGAACCGCCGTGACCTGCGCCCATATTGGTTTTGAGCATAATGACGTTGTTATCGGTTTTCATCTCGCGCAGTTTGGCGACAAATTTCGCGCCTTCCCAGTACGGAACCTGACTGTCATTGAGCGAAACTTCGACGAGCATATTCGGGTAATTCTGCGCTTTGACATTGTCGTAGGGCGAATATTGAACCATATAATCCCACGCCTGCTTTTCGTTCGGATTCCCCCATTCGATCCATTCTTCGGTCGTCAGCGGCAAACTTGCGTCGAGCATCGTGTTCATCACGTCAACGAACGGAACCTGCGTGATCGCCGCTTTGAAGGTTTCAGGCGACATATTGACGACCGCGCCCATCAGCAATCCGCCCGCGCTTCCGCCTTGAATCACCAAACGGTCACTTGACGTATATTTGTTTGCGGTCAGCCATTTTGCCGAATCGACAAAGTCGTAAAACGTGTTTAATTTCTTAAACATTCGCCCGTCCTGCCGCCATTTTTCACCGAGCTCCGAACCGCCGCGAATATGCGCGATGGCGTAGATCATTCCGCGGTCTAAAAGGCTCAGACGCGCGGTCGAAAAATTCGGCGTCATCGAAAAACCGTAACTTCCGTAAGCGTACAGAAGCATCGGCGCCGAACCGTCGAGTTTTGTCCCTTTTTTCCAGACGATCGAAATCGGAACTTTGACGCCGTCGCGGGCAACCGCCCACAGGCGCTTCGTTTCATACTGCGCTTTATTGTAGCCCGACGGAATTTCCTGCTGTTTGATGAGCTCGCTTTTGCGGGTTTTGAAGTTGTATTCATACGTCGAATTCGGCGTAATCATCGAAGAATAGATATAACGAATAACGGGCGCGTCGTATTCGGGATTGGTTGACAATCCCATCGTGTAAACTTCTTCGGGCGTGGCGATGCGCGTGGCGGCGCGCTTCGTCTTCATATCCATTATTTTGAGATATTCCAAACCGTTTTCGACTTCCGAGACGACGGCGTAATCTTTAAAGAAATTGATGTCGTCAATCTTGATGGCGGCGTTATGCGGAATAAAATCAGTCCAGTTTTTCTCCGACGGGTCGCTTAAGGGCGCGCGGACGACTTTGAAATTCTCGGCGTTTTTGTTCGTCACGATGTAAAATTCGCCGTTGTCGAAGGTCGCCGCGTATTCGTGCCCTTCGCGGCGCGGCGTGACGACTTTCCATTCGCCCGTCGGATTGTCAGCCGGCAAATAACGCGATTCGCGCATCGTCTTGGCAGACGAATTGAGAATGAGCATTTTTTTATCGTTCGAGCGGCTGACGCCGATGTTAAAGAGAACGTCTTTCTCTTCGTAAAGCAAATCGTTTTTGTCCACCGTGCCGACCGTGTGCCGCCAGAATTTATCGCTCCGTTTCGAGACCGCATCTTCCTGCACGACAAACAGATATTTGCCGTCGTTCGACCATTCGGTCGAAGTGACGCGCTCGATTTTGTCCGGTAGAATTTTGCCTGTCCGCAAATCCTTGATCTGCAGAGTGTATTGCCGGTAGCCGGTCGTGTCGGTTGAAAACGCGAGAAAATTTCCGTCGTCGGAAACGTCGAAATCGCTGATCGCGAAATATTTAAAGCCTTCCGCCATGGCGTTCTGGTCAAGCAGAACTTCGGCATCCTTGCCGTCTTTCGTTCTGCTGCGGAAATAAACCGGATATTGTTTCCCTTCTTCCGTCTTATTAAAGTACCAGTAGTCACCGAGCCGGTACGGAACGCTCAGATCGGTTTGCTTGATGCGCCCGAGCATTTCTTTGTAAAGATTTTCGACAAACGGTTTGTGCGGATTCATAAAGCTGTCCGTATACGCGTTTTCCGCTTCGAGATATTTGATGATTTCGGGATTTTTCTGATCGTTCCGGTCACGCAGCCACGCATAGTTATCGGTGATCTCGTAGCCGTGAATTTTTAATACTTTCGGTTCTTTTTTTGCAACAGGCGGTTTCATATCAGTCTGGGCAATGATTACAGTGTTGCCGATGACAATCACGATAAATGCCAAAATCAAAACGTAAAACATTTTACTCATTTTGCCAAGCTCCTATTTTTATTTTTCAGGGAAATAATTTGTTTGCATTGTTTTACGCAATTTTACCAGTTTTGTTTTTCTTTCGGTAGTCAAAAATATTGGTTTTTGCCTACTTTATAATGTAAGATAGTAAATCAATCGGAAATTTAGTTTTATTCTGAATCAATAAGAAAATGTTTTTGAGGCTTCCCCCCGAAAGAGCCTTGAACATTCTTTCTATCTTTAACTTTTAACAATTTAATTTACCCGCAAGGGATTGAGGAGGCATAGTGATGACACACACGAAAAATCTACTGGTGAGAACACTCTTTTCCATAGCCAGTTCTCTGCTCATTTTTGCGCTCGGCGGTCAAACCGTCTTATTGGCTTTCGGTGATAAAATGCCAAAAGCAAAAACTATCAATTCTAAGGAACCTGTCGAAACAATGTTGGGCGAAAGCTCAATTGTTCCGGCGATGGATTTCGGATTCTTTAACCCAACAAAAAACGTAACAACGACGGCGCCGCAGCTGGTCGGCACCGATCAGGGATCGGAAAGCGAACCGAATAATACGTTCGCAACCGCCGATGCATTAACCGGGACGGAAGGAAAAATCAGAGGAAACAGCATCAACGGTACTTCCACCTACACGCCCGGAACTGCCGGCACGGACACTGACTTTTATTCGTTTACGACAACCGTACCGAACTCGAAAATCTACGCCGCGACCCAAACGCAAGCCAGCGGCGGCGGCACGGACACGATTTTAGCGGTGATCGCGAGCGACGGCACGACCGTTTTGGAAACAGACGATCAGGACGGCAGTTTCTCGCAAAGTGCTTCAAGCATTGCCGGAACGGTGCTTGCCACGCCCGGAACTTATTACCTGCGCGTCACCAATTTTTCGTCAACGGCATTGATCGCGCCTTATGATCTTTATTTTGCCGTGCGCAGCGGCGCGACGACGCCCGAAACGGAACCGAACAATAACGGCACTCCGCAGGCGCTTCCGGCATCGCAATATGTCAACGGCGCGATCGATCCGGTCGGCGATACGGATACGTTCACGTTCACCGCCAACGCCGGCGACACGGTATTTATCAGTCTCGACTTAGATCCCGAACGCGATACGACGACTTATAACGGGCGCATCGGTATCGGTTTGTTCGGCACGCCGAATCTTTTTCTCGTTTCAAGCGACGGCGGCACAGGCGACACAATCGATTCGGAAGCGATCTTTATGACGGTCAGAACGACCGGAGTTTATCAGGTCTATACGGATAGTCAGGTCGTCGGCGGCGGCGGTCCGACCGCAACTTACGCCTTTAATGTGACAACTATCCCGGCAGCGAACCCGGGAACCTGCACGACTTATACGAACAATACGCCGACGGCGATTGCCGATGCGGCTTTGACCACCTCGACGATCAGCATTCCCGACAGCAAGATCATCAGAAGCCTGCGGGTCGTGACCGACATTACGCACGCTAATTACCCGGATTTGGACTTGCATCTGCGTTCGCCTTCGAACAACGACAACGGTCTTTTCACGGATGTCGGCGTTAATACTCAGACCGGCGCGCAGAACACAAGGCTCGATGACGCCGCCGGGATGCCGCAGGTTTTTACGGCTATCAACGGAATAATCTACCAACCGGAAACCGCTTACCGTCTGAATTGGTTCAAGGGTGAAAATTCGCTCGGCACATGGGCGCTCGACATCCGCGACGATACGGCGGCGAACACCGGAACATTAAACAGTTGGAGTCTCGAAGTTTGCGAAGAAGCTCCGCCGGCGGGAACTCTTATCTACAACCAAAACTTTGAAGCCAGCAACGGCGGCTATACGCTGACTTCGCCGATCGGCGGCGCGCAGGCGGCGAACGAATGGGAATACGGAACTCCGGCAACTCCTGCGGTTAGCATAGCAGGCGCATCGGTTGCGCCATTCAATACTTGTGCGAGCGGTGTGAATTGCTGGAAAACCGATCTTGACAATACATACGATGTCAGCTCGAGTCAGGACCTGACTTCGCCGAATCTTAACCTGACCCAGTTCCAGGGAAATATCAGGTTATATTGGCAGCAGCGCTATAATATGGAAAGCGTGAGCTTCGACCATATCTTCGTGAGGGTGACGGAAGTCGGCAATCCGACCAATACACGCGTCGTCTGGAATGCGGACAACGCGACAATGTCGGACGGTGTCGGAACTCCGGTCGTCAATATCGGCGAGTCCGCCGGTTGGGGCAGATACAACGCCGACATTTCGGATTTCGCCGGCAAGAACATTCAGGTGACCTTCCATCTGACCAGCGACACCACCGTCAATCTCGGCGGCTGGGCGATTGACGACGTTCAGATTTATCAGCTCGGACCGGTTGCCGCCAATGTCGGAGTCGGCGGTCGGGTCGTTGATTCGAAAGGCAACGCCATTTCTCGCGCTTATGTCACCTTAACGGGAGCCAACGGAATTCCGCGCACCGTTAGAACCAACACGTTCGGTTATTATCGTTTCGATAATGTCGAGGTCGGCGACAGCTACATTCTGGAAGCAACCGCGAAAGGCTATACCTTTGCGCCGCGGGTTGTGACCGTTCAGGATGAAGTCACCGATGCCGATATGGTCGCGATCGAGTAATTCAGCGCGTTTGCTGAGAACAAAAAAGGAGAAGGTTTAAATGCCTTCTCCTTTTTATTGGTTTTCAAACTTGGCGCATTGCCGAAAGTTTTACGATTTATTCTTTATAGTTTTCCTTATATTTTTTTAAATCTGCCTCAGCCATTTCCTTTTCGCCGAGTTTTTTATAAAGTTCGCCGCGTTCTTTATAGATGCAGAAATCATTGGGATTCAGTTCGAGCGATTCGGTATAATCGGCAATCGCCTTTTCATATTGACCCAGACTCTCATACGAAAGCGCGCGATTATAATAAAAGTCCGCCTCGGTCGAATTTATCTCGATGGCTTTGCTGTAATCGGCAACCGCTTTTTGATATTCGCCGATGTTATCGTAGGAAATTCCGCGATTGCAGTAATAATCGGCATCATCGGCGGAGCTGAGTTCGATGGCTTTGGTATAATCGGCGATCGCTTTTTTGGACAAACCTTTACTATCAAGCGCCCCTCCCCGATTATAATAAGCGGCGGAATAATCGGGATTCAATTTAATTGTCCGCGTATAATCTTTGACGGCAAGGTCGTATTTTTTAAGGTTGTCGTATGAGATGCCGCGCCCGTTGTAGTTCTCAAAATCGTCGGGCGCGAGCTGGATCGCCTTCGTGTAATCCTTAATGGCTTTTTCGTATTCGCCGCTGGCATTATAAGTCCAGCCGCGATTGTAATAAGACTCCTCATTGGTCGGATCGGCTTTGATGTTCTCCGTGTATTGAGCAATCCAACATTTGTAATCTTCATCGGCACAAAATTCCTTATCCGGCAAATTATCCGTGTTTTTATCGACAACAACTGCCTTCAAATTATCCGTATTTTTGTCGGTCACAATTACCTTCGGATAATTATTTTCGGGAACCCCAAACACTACAACAGCCGGTTTCGGCACAATTAAGACCGATAAAAAGAATGTTAAAGCGAAAGTAAAAAGACCGAAAAGAATTTTTAAATAGAACATTTGCGCCACCTCCGACGATTTTGTAAATTTTCACGAATTGTAACAGAGGTTGGTTTTGCAAAGCAAGATTTTTTTATTCGATAAACTTTTCCGCGCTTTTTTCCGTAAAGTTCATCAAAAGTGAAAATTCTTTGTTAACACTTTTCCGAAAGGTTCGTCTTTAATAGCGGCAAACAATTAAAAGCCATTTTTTATACTTTGATGAACGGCGAATTCATTTGATTATTCGTTCATTTTCAAATTCATAGTTCAAAAGCCGTTCATCAATTATTTTTTGTAATATGCCCGACAGCGGAATGACACGCAACATTTTTTTCTTCGCCAAAAGCGAAACGACTGCCGCAACCGCCGCGTTAAAAACGTCGGCGCAGGCGCAGATCGTCGAGCGCGTTTGCCGCGGCGACGCTGAAGCCTTCGGCGAGCTTTATAAAATGTTTACGCCGATGGTTCACGGCATTATCCTGGCGCGCGTGCCGCGTGACGAAGTCGCCGATATCGTGCAGGAAGTTTTTCTTTCGGCTTTTAAGAATCTGCACAGTTTGCGCGAAAAAGCGGCGGTCGGCGCGTGGCTCGCGATGATTGCCCGAAACCGCGCCGCCGAGTTTTACCGGACGGCGCGACCGACCGAAGAGCTTTCGGAAGATCTGCGCCAGAAGGAAAACTGTAATGCGGAAGCGCGCGAGATATTAAAGACGATCCGCAGTTTGCCCGACACTTACCGCGAAACTCTGGTTCTGCGGCTCGTGGAAGGAATGACCGGACAGGAAATTGCCGAGCAGACCGGACTGACGCCCGAATCCGTGAGGGTCAATCTGCATCGCGGGATGAAACTTTTGCGCGAAAAACTCGGCATCAAGGAGAGTAAATAATGAAGGAAGATTATCTCTGGGACAAAACCGGCGAAGACGCGGAAATTCAAGCTTTGGAAAATGCGCTGATGGCTTTTCGCTGCGAGGAAACCGCGCCGCCCGAACTTCCCCAAAAAGTTTTCACGGTCGAAAAGGCAGAGCCGCGGAGATTTTTTCAACGGTTCGGCTTCGCCTTTGCGGCTTTCGCGGCGGTCGCGGTGATTTTCTGCGCCGTCTGGTTTCAGATCGCGGACAACAAGATTCCGGTTATTGAAACGGTCGCGGAAACAACCGCGCCGAAAAATGAAGACCAAGTTACGGACGGGCAAATCATTAAAACTCCCGACGACGTAATTGCGCCCGTGAAAATCGTTCAAACTACTGCGCCGCGCGTCGCTGCTAAAATCCGCCGGAATGCCGTGCCGGTTGTGCGCCCGAACAAAGCCGTCTTGCGAAACATAAAGGTCAAAGAACCGGCGGAAACGCTGACCGCCGAGGAAAAATACGCCTACGACCAATTGATGCTCGCGCTTTCGATCACGGGTTCAAAACTGAAGATCGTGAAGGACAAAATTGACGGCATTGAAGAACAAAACGCGGTTCTCGACACGGTAAAATAGAATTTTTTGGAGAAATTATTATGAAATCATTTATCAAACATTTATTAAAAATCGCTCTGCTCGCAGTCTTTGTGCTGCTGCCGTCGGCGGCAAACGCGCAGGACGCACGGCTTCGTTTTGAAAAGCTCAACGGTCTTGAAACAAAGGCGCGTGATGTCGTCGAAGTCAATATCGAAGGCAAACTGCTCGACCTTGCGCGGCGCGTGATGACGAAATCGAAAGACGCCGACGCGCAGAAAGTCTCGCAGGCGATCAAGGATCTGAAAGGAATCTACGTCCGCGTTTACAACTTCGAGAACGAAAACGAATATAACATCGGCGACGTTGACGAGATCCGCAATCAATTAACCGCGCCGGGCTGGGAAAAGCTCGCCAACGTCCGCAGTAAGAAGAACAACCAGAAAGTCGACGTTTACACGATGTTCACGGGCGATGTGATGAGCGGTCTCGCGGTCGTCGTGTCGGAATCGAAATCGATCGCGCTCGTCAATGTCATCGGTCCGATCGACATCGATCTGCTGATGGAGCTGAGCGGCAAGATGAACATCCCGAAAATCGATATCGATACCAACAAATAGGAGGCAAAGGCGATGTTATCTAAAAAGAATGTTTTAGCGATAATGATTTTGGTCTTAGCCTTCTCATTTACGGCACCGGCAGCAAACGCGAAAGGCAATGAGTATAAACAAATTGTCCGCCATCTGAAAACGAAATATAAAGCGAAAAAGGTCAAAATTCCCTTTATGTTTCTGGCGCGTTTTGCGGTCAGCATCGTGCGTCCGGCGGGCGTCAAAAGCTTCAGCGTGACGATTTTCGAGGATTTGAAATTTTCAAAAGAAACGCTCGACCAGGAAATGCAGGCGGCGATGCGCGATTCGTTCGGCGCGGATTGGAGCCCGATCCTCCGCGTTCGTTCGCGCGACGGCGAACAGGTCTATATGTATATGCGCGACGCGGGCAAGGATTCCGTCAAGATCTCGCTCGTCACGATTGATAAACAGCAGGCGGCAGTCATCCGCGCGACGATCAATCCGGACAAATTAGCCGAGTTTATGGACAACCCGAAGATCTTCGGCATTTCCCTGGACGACGGCGAAAAAACGGCGGAAGAAAAAGAGTCTGACCAAAAAGTGCTCGATTTGGTCAACCCGAAAAAAGAACCCGAGAAAACGGAAGAACCGAAAAAAGATAATTAAACGAACCGTTGAAATTTACAACTTTCCGCCGGAGTTTCGATCTGATAGCTCGTCCTTTGATCCGGCGAATAAAAAAGGCAAGAGATTTATTTCTTGCCTTTTTTATTTGGATTCTAAAATTAATAGCATCCGAACTGCAAATTGGTGTAGTATTCAGTTTGTGTCAAAAAGGACCCTTTTTGAGACAGAAAAGTTTTATTTTGGATTCTGATTCTGATTTAATAAAACAACCGTATGGAAAAAGAAAACAAACTTCACTGGCGGA
>DATLOR010000484.1:0-7225 GCA_035536135.1 Pyrinomonadaceae bacterium
AAATTTATGTTAGACGTTTTAGGAAGTTTAGAGAGAACATACACGTGCGGCGAACTGCGCGAACAACAGGTCGGGGAGCGGGTCGTATTGATGGGCTGGGTCGCGAAAAAACGCGATTTCGGCGTCTTTACGTTTATCGACCTGCGCGACCGCGACGGCATCACGCAAATTGTCGTCAGCGAAGAAACCGATCGGGAAGCGCACGCGAAGGCGAAACTTTTGCGCGGCGAATATGTCGTTGCCGTGATCGGCGAAGTTTTCCTCCGTACCGAAGGAACGCATAATGCGAAGCTCGCGACGGGCGACGTGGAAGTTCACGCGTCTGAGATCCTGATCCTGAACGATGCGAAAACCTTGCCGTTCGAGCTCGAAAAAGCGGGCTCGCAAAATCTCGCGTCGGAAGATCTGCGCCTGAAATATCGTTACCTTGATCTGCGCCGTCCGAAATTACAGCGAAATATTATGATGCGCGCGAAAACCGTCACGCGAATGCGCGAATTTATGGACGCGCAGAATTTTATCGAGATCGAAACGCCGATCCTTCTGAAATCGACACCCGAAGGCGCGCGCGATTTCGTCGTGCCGTCGCGCATTCACGCGGGGAAATTCTTCGCGCTTCCGCAATCGCCGCAGATCTTGAAACAGATCACGATGATCGCCTGTTTCGACAAATATTATCAGATCGCGAGATGCTTTCGCGACGAAGATTTGCGCGCCGACCGGCAGCCCGAATTCACGCAATTGGACGTTGAAATGTCATTTGCCAACCAGGAAATGGTTTACCGTCTGCTCGAAAGTTTATACGGGCATATTTTTAAATTGATCGACGTTGAATTGCCCGCGAAATTTCCGCGAATGACCTACGCGGAAGCCCTGCGCCGCTACGGAAGCGACAAGCCCGATCTGCGTTTCGAGATGGAACTCGTCGATCTGTCGGAAACTTTGCGCGAAACCGATTTTGCGCCGTTCGCGTCGGTTTTGGAAAACAAGGGCGAGATCAAAGGAATTGTCGTGAAAGGCAAAGCCGATTATTCGCGCAAGATTTTGGACGAGCTGCAGGAATTTGCCAAACGCTACGGCGCGGGCGCGTTAGCCTGGATAAAACTCGGCGAAACGGAAACGACTTCGTCGCTTTTGAAAGTTCTCGGCGAAGCGAAAATTGCGGAACTCGCCGCGGCGGCGAACGCCGAAAAAGGCGACTTGGTTTTGATCGTCGCGGGTAAAAAATCGGTTGTCGCCGCCGCTTTGGGCGCACTGCGTCTCGAAGTTGCCAAGCGCGAAGATCTGATTCCGAAAGACGTTTTCAAACCGCTTCTCGTGACGGAATTTCCGATGTTCGAACACGACGAAGAGAGCGACACCTACGCGGCGGCGCATCATCCTTTTACATCGCCGATGGACGAAGATCTGGAAATGTTCCGCACGGCGATCGAGGACGAATCGCAGCATCACCTTTTGGGAAATGTTCGCGCCAAAGCCTACGATGCCGTGATCAACGGAATCGAGGTCGCGGGCGGTTCGATTCGGATTCACCAGCGCGAAGTGCAGGCTTTGAATTTCAAGGCGCTCGGGCTTTCGCAGGAAAAAGCGCGCGAACGATTCGGTTTTTTCCTCGAAGCGCTGGAATACGGAACGCCGCCGCACGGCGGATTCGCGGCGGGCGTCGAGCGGACTTTGATGGCGCTTCTGCAAACCGACAACATTCGCGATCTGATCGCGTTTCCGAAAACCGCTTCGGCGCAGGATCTGATGATGGATTCGCCGGGCGACGTGGACGTTTCGCAATTGAAGGAACTCGGGATTAAAATTGCAGAGTAAATTTTAGCCGCGAATGACACAAATAACACGAATTATTTTTATTTGTGCCATTCGTGTTATTCGTGGCTAAAAATTCCGAACTAATTGTAAAATTATGTCGTAAAATTTAAACATCATGGCAAAGAAAAAATTTGATACAAATCCGCTTGATCCAGATTTCCCCAAACAAGCTGCGTTTGAACCGCAGCCGCAGGAGACTCAGACTTTGCCGAATAACGGTGCGGCGGCGACGCAGATTTTCGAAGAACCCGCGCCGACCGAAGAAAACGCAACGCGCAAGTTTGACGAAGCCAATTACAACGCGTATCAATCGCCCTACAACGGTCAGAATGTTCCGTCGCCGTATCAGCCGCCGCATCCGCTTTATGCGCAGAACGACCGGACGCGCAAGGTTGCGAAAATCGGTCTGCCCGAAAATGTTCTGACGGTTTTGCCCTATATTCCGTTTCATATCGGCTTGATCGCCGGAATTATCGAGCTCTTTATCGTCCCGAAATCGGAAGCAAAAGTGAGATTTCACGCGGCGCAGGGCGTCGCGGCGCATCTCGCGATCATCATCATCAGCTGGATCCTGCACAGCATCGGCAGTCTGACCGGCGCGGAATTCGGAAACACGATCTTCGGAATTGTGACGACCGTGATGCTGATAATTTTTGCGATCAAAGCATTTCAGGGCAAACCGATTCATATCGAAGCGGTTGACGATCTGACCAACTGGCTCGAAGACAAGATCAAACCGAGCGAGTAAATTTTTCAGAAGGAATAAAGTTTTATGTATTGTTCAACCTGCGGCAATTCCGTTAATGAAAACTTAAACTACTGCAACGTTTGCGGAGCAAAAATCGTGAAAAACGCACTGCAGGCGCGCAGCGGCTCGCCGGCGGCGGTGCTTTCGATTTTAGTCGGCTTTTTCGGCACGGCAGGTCTTTTCGGCTTTATCGTACTGCTCAAGGTTTTGCTCGACAGCCGGCTTGACCAGGCTGCGGTGTTGATGGTTTTGATTGCTTATCTCATTACGCTTTTCCTGATTTGTTCGGTGCTCGTCGGGCAGCTCTGGAAACATTCGGGCAGCGCGAAACCTGAATCGAATCCGGTGCCCGAAGATTACACTCCGCCGAAACAATTTCAACGCGCCGTCAACACCAATCAGCTCGAAGAAGCGCGCGAGCCGTTTATCGGGAGTGTCACGGAAAACACGACGCGCACCTTCGATAAAGTTCCGCGAACGGAAAATTAAACCGCTAAACGCTTTCGAGCGCGGGCATTTGTCTTTCTTTTCTCAATCTTAAAATCGCCGTGATCACGAGATAAATCGCGAGCAGGATCAGCGCGAGCGAGGCGATGCCGTTGATGAGCTTGACGTCGAAACCGTTTGACGCGCGAAAATTTCCGATCACCAGACTGATTAAAGCCCAGAGCGTGATCGTCAAGACGAAAAGCATCGGCAAAAGCGTGAATGCGATGCGTTTGCGGGCGTGATAAAGCCAGACCGTGATCGAAAGCAGAGTGAGCGCCGCGAGCAGTTGATTCGACGCGCCGAAGAGCGACCAGAAATCAAGGTACGAACCCGATTTTGCAAAGAAAATCATAAAAAACGGCAGCGCGACCGTGACGAGCGTTCCGACGATCGCGCCGATCCTGCCTTTCAGACCGAAAAGTTCCTGCACGATATATCGCCCAAGACGAAGCGAAACGTCCAACGTGTCGAAAACAAACGTCGAAAAAGCCATCGCGCCGAATGTGATCGCGAAATTTATGTTTTGCTTGCCGATCACGAGCGTCAGAAAATTGCCGATCCCGTTGCCGTAAATTTTCCCCGGCGAAACGCCTTTTGCCGCGTCCGAAGCAATGATCATAATCGTCACGAGCGCGATAAACGCGACGAAACCTTCGGCGAGCATTGCGCCGTAACCGACCGGATGCGTGTGCGATTCTTTGTCTATCTGTTTCGAAGTCGTCCCCGAACAGACCAGACCGTGAAAACCTGAACACGCGCCGCAGGCGATCGTCACGAACAAAAAGGGAAAGAGCGTTCCCGTCATTCCGCCGATGTCGAAAGATTTAAAGGCAGGCTGCGCGATGTCGTAACCGCCGAAGAAAACGCCGATACAGCCGATCGCAATCGCCGTGTAAAGCACGAATCCGCCCAAATATCCGCGCGGCTGAAGCAATGCCCAAACCGGCACGAGCGAGGCGACCACGCAGTAGATCAGGATCAGAACCGACCACGAAATATGGTCGAGAAGTAAGACGGTCGAAAATTTCGTGCCGAGATAAGAAAGCGCAAACGTTGCGGGCACAAAAATAACGGTCGAAAGCCAGAGCGGCGGTTTGATAAATCTTTCGACCAGACCCAAAATGATCGATAAGCCGAGATACATCACCGACGCGATCGCGACCGCGCCGCCCGGATTAAACGTGCTCGTGCCCTGCAAAGCCTCGTCGCCCGCGACGAAAGTGCCCGCCGTAATGTCGGTAAAAGCGACGATCACGTAAATTAAAGCGATCCAGATAAACGCCATCATCGCGCGACCGGCGCCGTTGCCGAGCTTTTCGCGGGTGATTTCGGCAATGCTTTGCGCGCCGTGCCGAACCGATGAGGCTAAGCTGGAAAAATCGTGAACCGCGCCGATCAGCACGACGCCGAGCGCGATCCAGAGCAGGCACGGCAGCCAGCCGAATGCCTGACACGCGAGTATCGGTCCGGCAATCGGACCCGCCGCCGCGATCGCCGAAAAATGCTGTCCGAACAGGTAAAAAGGCTTCGTCGGCACAAAATCTTCACCGTCGTTGACGGCATTGGCGGGCGTTTCGCGCGAGTCGTCGAGCGTGAATTGTTTTGCCACCCAGCGACCATACGCGAAATATCCGAAAACGAGCCAAAACAAAAAGACAATTGCCAAACCAGCCAGCATAGAAAATTTCTCCAAGGTTAAGATTTTGAAAAGAGTTGAAGCGAATCAAATTTACGACAAAATCGCATCAGAAAACAAGTTATGAGCCGCGGATAAACCGGGATGAACGCGGATTAAATCAAATAATTTAAAATCTGCGCTCATCCTCGGTTCATCCGCGGCTAATTTTCTTCTGTTGCATTTCTGCATTATCATTTAGCTATGAACAAAGAAAAATCTTTGCAGGAAACTTACGCACCCGAAGGAATTTGTTTCGGCTGCGGTGTGGCGAATGAAAAAGGCTTACGAATCCGCAGTTTCCCGAGCGAAACGGGCGACGAAGTCGTTGCCGAATGGCACGCCGAACCGCATCATCAGGCGTTTCCCGGAATGCTCAACGGCGGAATTATCGGCGCGCTGCTCGATTGTCATTCAAACTGGACGGCGGCGTATTTTTTGATGAAACGCGACGGCAAAACCGAACCCGACTGCACCGTGACGGGCGATTTTCACGTCAAACTGCGCCGCCCGACACCCTTTGACGCGGCGCTCTATCTGAAAGCAAGAGTCGTCGAATCTTCGGAAGACCGCGCTGTTGTTGAAGCTGAATTAATTGCGAACGAAAAGGTTTGCGCGACCTGCCGCGGAACATTTATCGCCGTCAAAGAAGGACATCCGGCATATCATCGCTGGTAAATTTAGAGAAATAAAAAGATGAAATATTCGCCATAGCGGCAATATTTTTGCCATAGCGGCAATAATTTCCCCATTGCGGGGCATATTTTTCCATTGCACACGGTATTTTTCTATTGTAGTGAATATTTTTCTATTGCGGGATGTTTAATCTGCATTGCGGACATTTTTTCTCTATTGCAGACTATAAAACTCTATTGCGCATGTTTTTTTGCCATTGCGAAAAAAAAATTTAGACATTGCCGAAGGTTTTTGCAAGTTGTTTTTCAAAATCTTCCGTCAAACCTAATCTTTCGAGCCAGAGCGTTTGCTCGCGCATCAATTTCGGTAAATAAACAACGTCCGAGAGCGCGTAATGCACTAATTCTTCCGTCCAGATGCCGTTCCAGTCGCGATTAAATTTGGCGCGCTGCGATTTGTCGAGATCGACGGCAAAGTACCGGTAAAGCGTTTCGGCGAGGCTTGCCGATTGCCCCGCGCCTTTCGTCAGGATCTTTTCGGCGATCATCGTGCAAAAAACGTTGCTGGTCTCGAAACCGCTTTCGCGTAAAAATTCGAGATCGAATTTCGCGTTGTGAAAGACTTTTGTGATCTGCGGATTTGCCAGGATCTCTTCGAGCTTGCCCAAATGAACGCGTTCGGAAAGCGGAATCAAAACATTAAAATCGCCGTCGGAAAACTGCACGGAAAACAGTTTTCCTTTCCGCGCCGAGAGCGAGGAAGTTTCCGTGTCGCAGCCTAAGATTTCTGCCGTCGAGAGTTTTTCATAAGCCGTTTCGATTTCCGCCGGACTGCGCGCAACTAAAATATTCACGTTTTAAATTGTAATGCACTAAACATCAAGGCGAAAATGTATTAAGCTATCAAACTCATTATGTCTGGACAATTCTTAAACCTTTTAAATCATAGAGTGCTACTGAGTCTTATGAAGTGAAAAATTTGTAACTTTCCTAATTCTATATTACTCAAAAGCAACGTGTAATAGATACATTTTCGGATACACCTATTTTTTGATAATGCAGTCCGTGTCAGACTGCTTTTGCTTGATAATTCAGTTTTCAAAATCGCCTTGAAATGCCAACTCAGCCGGAAAGATCCAGAAACTTCCAATCTCATCGCCGGTGTAACCTTGGGCTGTCCGAAAAGTCACTCCCGGCTATTATTGTTTTGCCGGGTTACTGCATTGTAAAATTCAGCCCGGTCAAAGTTTCCAGCACATTTACTATTTGCGGCGCGAACGAATAGCTTTTGCTCTTTATGTCGACGACATAGGTTCGTCCCGCTTGAACATCGTCGAAATGAAAGTACCCGAACTGATTCGTGCGCGCGGTGCGCGGATTGCCGCTCGCGTCGATCAGCATCACGGTTGCGTTCATCAACCCGCGACTGTTGGGCGTCAAAACTCTGCCCGACACCGAAACGTTCGCCGCCGTCGGGGAAAGGACGGTAATGATCGCGGCTTGTGAAGTGACGATGGCACCGGGCTTTCGAACGAGAACGTCGTAATAACCCGCGTCAGCGGCGACGGTCGAAGAAATGCTCAGATTTGCCGTCGTCGCGCCGGAAATCGTGCCGCCGTCCGTCAGAGCAACGCCGTTTTTGCGCCATTGGTAAGTGAGCGGATCACCGTTTCCGTTGGCGGACACCGAGAGATTGGTCGACGCCAAAAGTCCGGTCGCCCGGGATTGCGGTTCCGAAGTGATGCGGATCGGCGGAGTTTGACCGGGAGCCGTGATCGTGAACTGGCGGTAACCGGTCGCATCGCGCACATCGAGCGTGCCGTTGCCGTCATTCAAGCCGCTGGCGTAATAATTCATGTA
>DATLOR010000485.1:0-3643 GCA_035536135.1 Pyrinomonadaceae bacterium
TTGAGTTCATTTTCCAATGTTCTGCGTTTATTTTCGCGAGCTTCTTCGGCTTTGGTCGTCCCTTGCATCTGAACGCTTCTTTCGATATTTTCCGGTCGCAAATCAAATTGAACCTGTCCGATGCGGCGTTTGATTGTTGCCTCTTTTTCACCGGTTTCGATCAATGATTTTCGCAATGTCGCTGCTAATTGTTCGGTTTGATTGAGTATTTCATAACCGAAGAGAAGTTTTTGCTGTTTTTCGCTTAACTGAATGCCTTTGTATTTGTTGACGCTTTCAAGAAACTCATTGAGTCTTTGATTAAATGTTTGCAAGGATTTTGTCAGTTGTGTTAGTTCGGTCGAGATATCTTCCAAAGTTTGTTGAGTTTTCTCATCGTTTTTGACAACGATCGGCGTGATTTGAGCGAAAGTGTAATTCGAAAACAGCAATAAGAAGGTACAAAGAAGCAACGATTTTATTTTCATCATTTAGTTATCTCCGAAATTTTTTTATTGCACGCTGTTCGATAAAAATAGTTGCAATTTAAGAAAAAGGGAAAGCGCGAGCATCAATCATTTTCAAAAGTTCATCCAATGTTTGAAAGGTTTTAGAAATCATGCTTTCCGAATAACCGAATAATTTGGAATTATCTTCAAATTCTTCACGATCTAAAATTTCAATAGTGAAATCTTTTGAAACCAGGACATCAATTTCCAAATCAACGTAATCCAAGACATTATTCTCAAATCGGGGCGGCATATTAACGTTGCAATAAAAGTTTCGCAGTTCGCCTTCGGGTTCGTGAAATTTAAAAATATTGTACCAGCGATTCAGCCAATAATATTCATAAGAAATAGTACCGCGTCTGATAACTCCTAATTTGGGATGCCTGATCTCGTTCTCGAACTCTCCAACAAAAATTAACAGAGAATCACATTTTTCAATAAAATTGACCTTCCACGAGCGATGAATTACTCCGTTGAATTTTCGTGAATTGATAATCGTTTGCGGATTTGGTTTGAGCATTAAAATTCGACGGAGCGGAAAAACTTTTTATGGCTATATTAAATTGTTCGGGGATTTCAAGATAAAATTATTTGCTTCTAACCACCAGAACCGAACAGGGCGCATGATGGATGACGGAATCGGAAACGGAACCGAGCAGAAGCCTCTCCCAACGATTATAGCCGTGTGAGCCGACTATAATTAGGTCGGCTTTTATCTCTTCAGCCTTTTCAACAATCCGGCTTTCAGGCGAACCATTCAATAATTCCGTGATAATAAAAACATCTTTGTCAGCGAAAATTTCCTTTAGCTTATTGCCGGTTTGGGTCAAAATATTTCCGGCATTTTCTTTAACGGTATTTTCGATTTCTTCGGTTGACGGCAAATAGCCTGCATACACATCGAGCGATAGCGGGAGAGCCATATCCAAAACGGAAATTACATGTATCTCATCGCCTTCGTTAAGGTTCAATGTTTTTGTAATCTCAATTGCAGCTTCACTTTGTTTCGTCCCGTCGGTTGCTAAAATTACCTTCATATTGTTGTATTTTACATCTAAAAAATATTTGTAAAAAGTCGAAAGTAAAAATAAACGGAAAGAGTTTATCAAGAATCGGAAGCTTTCGCAGATAGCAAATTCTCAACAAGCTTTCCGAATAATTGCGATAAAACCAACTGCTCAGTTGCCGTCAGATTGGCAACCAAACCGTCTTCAATTTTCCGCCATTTTTCTTCTACTTGGGGTCTGATCGCCGCGCCTTTTGGGGTGAGATAAACCCGCACAACGCGACCGTCCCTGGGACAGGCGGAGGTGACTATAAATCCGTTGCTCATCAAACTCTTAACCATTTTATTGATTGTCGGCGGCGAAAGTCTGAGGTTGGCGGAAAGTTCGATCTGGCTTAAACCATCGGTTTTCCAAAGCTCAAAGAGTATAAAAATTTGCCCTGCGTGCAAATTAAATTCATTTAATTGTTTTTCGATCTCTACCTTGTAGTAAGTAGAGATCTGTGCAAATAAAAACGGCAGAGTTTCATTGAAATTCATAATAATTAACTAGCTAAGTAAAATTCATTAGCTTATTAAATATTAGCTAGTTAATCTTATATTATTAGCCAGCTAACTAAAGGTCAAATAAAAAAGCGCGAAGTTTTCGCGCTTTTTTATTTTATTTGTTTTGAGTAGTTTAGGAGCGACCGCTCTTTTTCCAGTCTGATAAAAATGATTCGAGCCCTTTATCAGTTAAAGGATGTTTCACGAGCTGCTGAATGACCTTAAAGGGAATTGTCGCAACATCGGCACCGGCTAGAGCGCAATCAACAATATGCACCGGATGACGAATCGAGGCGGCTAAAACTTCGGTCGCGAAACCGTAATTGTCATAAATCTGAACAATATCCCGGATCAACTGCATTCCGTCTTGAGCAATGTCGTCAAGCCTGCCGATAAATGGTGATATATAGGTTGCTCCGGCTTTTGCCGCCAGCAGTGCCTGGGCGGCTGAAAAGCATAGCGTAACATTTACTTTTGTCCCTTCGTCCCGAAATGTGCGCGTTGCCTTCAGACCGTCCAGGGTCAAAGGACATTTGACCACAACGTTTGGGGCAATCTTGGCGAGCTCGCGTCCCTCGCGCAACATACCTTCTGTGTCCAGGGAGGTAACTTCAGCAGAAACATCGCCCTTCACAATTTCACAAATTTTGGCTATATGTTTCTTAAAATCAATATCTCCCTCTTTGGCAACGAGCGAAGGATTTGTCGTTACCCCATCAATTAAGCCCATTTCGGTGGCTTCGCGAATTTCGTCTAAATTTGCCGTATCAATAAAAAATTTCATATTTTCCTCTTAATTATTTTGAAACAGGATTTCTTAAAATTCCAATACCCTCAATTTCAACTTCACAAACATCGCCTTCATTTAATTTTGAAACTCCCGACGGAGTGCCGGTCGCGATTAAATCGCCCGGATAAAGCGTCATTTGATTTGAAATATATCGTAGCAGGAAATCTGCCGGAAAGACCATCTGCGAAGTTCTTCCGTCTTGTTTAATAAATCCGTTGACCCTAGTTTGAACGCGAATGTCTGAAACATCCAGTTCCGTTTCGATAAAAGCACCGACCGGACAAAACGTATCAAAAGATTTGCCGCGGGTAAATTGGACATCTTGGCGTTGAATGTCGCGTGCCGTCACATCATTCAAACAAACATAGCCGAGTACAAAATCGAATGGATCGACGGTTTCATCCAATTTACGGCATTCGCGACCGATTATAATTCCGAGCTCGCCTTCGTGTTCGACTTGAATCGATTGGGCGGGAATCCTGATCGCCTCGTTGTCGGTAATTAAAGCCGATGGTGCTTTAAGAAAAAGCAATGGAAATTTAGGAATTTCATTACCAAGTTCGGCAGCGTGTTCGGCGTAATTTCTGCCGACACAAACTATTTTTGCAGGCGCGACGGGAGCGAGCAATTTTACCGATTCAATCTCAAAACTTTTGGATGAATTGGTAAATTCGAAGACCTTCGGAATTTCAAGAGTGGGAAAAGAATAGACGCGACCATTGCTGAAAGCTCCCCAATATTGTTCATTATTATGTAAAAAATGACAGATTTTCATAAAATTTATGGAACAGTTTCGCTCACTACATCCGACAT
>DATLOR010000486.1:0-4545 GCA_035536135.1 Pyrinomonadaceae bacterium
AAATCCGAAATCCGAAATCCAAAATGGATCTACATTCTTTCGGGAACTTCGATGCCCATTGTCTTTAAACCTGAAGTTAAAGCACGGCGCGTCAAATCGGCGATGACCACTAAGATGGCGCGTTTGACGGCGTTTTCTTCCGAAATGATCTTGTGGTTGTGGTAAAACAAATTAAAGGCTTTTGCCAGATTAAAATTGTATTTCGCCAAAATCGCGGGTTCGGATGCAGAAACGGCATTTGCGATCGTTTCTTCGAGACGCGAAGAAAGCGTGACCATTGACCAAATATCGTTGCCGATTTCCGAATCGAAGATTTCAGAAACTTCCTGCGGATTTTCGGAAACGGTTTTGATCGCGCTTTCCAACCCGTTTTCTTCGAGTTTGCGGAAAATCGAATTCGTTCGAACAGCCGTGTATTGGCAATAAACGCCGGTTTCGCCTTCAAATGACAAGGCTTCCTTGAAATCGAAAACGACAACCGTATTTTTCGTGAATTTCAAAAGAAAATAACGAAGTGCGCCGACCGCGATTTGATGAGCGATGAGCTTTTTCTCGTCGTCCGAAATATCCTTGTGCCGCGCTTCAACTTCGGCGAAGGCATTTGCTTCAAGACGGTCAATCAAATCGTCGGCTTTGACGCCCAAACCTTTGCGACCCGACATTTCGATAAACGGGCGCTTTCGGTCTTCTTCGGAAAGCTGAAAACCAAGTTCTTCCGCCGCCGCAGGACTAAGCGCAACCATTTCATAATTAAGATGAACGCTCGCGGCTTCGCCTTTTTCGGGAAAAATCGTCGCGACGCCTTTTTTGACGACTTCCTGCGGATAAGACTGGCGCGTATCGATCACGTTGTAAACCGTTTCGCTGTTGCCAAAATTCGGAATGTTTCCCGAATCGCTTTTTTCGGCAGTTGTGATCCAAACCTGTTTTCCGTCCGCGTAAGTGTGGAACAGTTTGTAATTAAAATCCAAACCGAGAAGTCCGAGCTTCCACATCTGATAAGCGATGTCTTTGCCCGTATAAGTCACGGTTCCGTTCGAACGGACGAGAATTTTATCGGCTTCGTGTTCTTCGTTGGCGGTGTGCGAATCGAACGGCATCACCCAGCAGCCCGCGTTTTTACCGGCGGTTTCAAGATGAATCACGCCGCGCTGTTTCATCAGCTCAAACGCTTTTTGCCAGAAATGCAGATGCAGAATTTCCGATTCGCGCGGAAGCAGATCGTAGCGAATGTCAAAACGATTCATCGTTCGCAAAATACATTCGACGTTGCGCGTCGCGACATAATCGGCAAGCTCGTAAATTTCGCCTGAGCCCTTTTCGAGTTCGTGCAAAACTTCCGCGCGGAGTTTCAAATTTTCTTCCGATTGCGCGTAAAATTTGCCGACTTCGGTGTATAGATCCCAGCAATAATAATCAAACGGAATTTCGAGATTGGCTTCTAATTCCTTGATTTGTTCAAGATTTAATTTTCTGAGATGAACAAAACCGACGACGACATCGGCGACCTGAACGCCGGTATTGTCAATATAATTCTGAATTTCGACGCGCTTGCCGTTCGCTTTCAAAATCCGCACAAACGTATCGCCGAGCACCGAATTTCTGACGTGACCGATATGCGCGGCTTTGTTCGGATTAACCGAAGTGTGTTCGACGCAGACTTTCGGCGAGTTTTCATCCGAAGTTTTCAAAAAATCTTTCGAGGAATTTTCGGCAAGGAATTTTCCGCGATTGTAAAAAACATTCAGATACCCGGCGCCTGCGACTTCGACCTTGCCGACAAAATCGAAGATTTCGAGCGCGGATTTCAAAGTTTCGGCAATATTGCGCGGATTTTGTTTTTCGCCGGTGGCTTGTTTGATGCGTTTGGCGAGTTCAAAGGCAATCGGGAATGCCAGATCGCCGAGTTCGGTGCGCGGCGGAACTTCGGCGGCGATTTGATCGAGCTCGATGTTGAATTTTTCAAGCGCGGTTGCCGCAACTTTGTCGCGCAAGGTTTCCTGTAACTCTAAAATGCTCATAAGACAAAAAGGAAAGTATATCGAATTAACCGGAAAGAATAAAACCGAGGTTTTTGACCTGCGCAGTTTTGGCGTTTAGACTTTATTTGGAAATGGTTAACAATTGATTGCCGTCTGGTCGGTATTTTTATGAAAACTCTTTATTTTGATTGTTTTGCGGGCGCGAGCGGGAATATGATTCTCGGCGCGCTGGTCGCGCTCGGCGTTGATGAAAAAGAACTGATCGAGCAAATCAAACTATTAAATATTACGGATTTTGAAATTGAATTTACGATAAAAGATAAATCGGGAATCTCGGCAATTCACGCCAATGTCAAAGTTCCGCACGAACACGCGCATCGCCATTTGTCCACAATCGAAAAAATAATCAACGATTCGCTTTTGAAAGATTCGATAAAAACGCGGGCTGTCGCAATTTTCCGAAAACTTTCCGAAGCCGAAGCGAAAATTCACGGGATCGATGTCCAAAAGGTTCATTTTCATGAAGTCGGCGCGATGGATGCGATAATCGATGTGGTCGGGGCGTGTATCGGTTTTGAAATGCTCGAAATCGAAAAATTCGTCTGTTCGCGCATTCACGTCGGAAGCGGTTTTGCCAAAATGGCGCACGGGAAATTTCCGGTTCCGCCGCCCGCCGTTGCCGAACTTTTGCAGAATGCGCCGATCTATTCGACCGAAATCGTAGGCGAGCTAATTACGCCGACCGGCGCGGCGATAATTGCGACAGTTTGCGACGAGTTCGGAAATTTGCCCGAAATTACGGTTGAAAAAACAGCTTACGGCGCGGGAACGCGTGATTACAAAGATTTTCCGAACGCTTTGCGATTGATCTTGGGCGAAGTCCAAAATTCAAAATTCAAAATTCAAAATTCAAAGCTGTTGCAAATTGAAACAAATCTCGATGACGTTTCGCCCGAAATTTTGGGTTTTGTGATGGAAAAAGCGTTTGAATTGGGCGCGATGGATTGTTGGTTCACGCCGATTCAGATGAAGAAAAATCGTCCCGCGACGCTCGTTTCGATTCTTTGCAATCCGTCTGAAAAAGAAAAGTTTATCAATTTACTGATCACCGAAACCCCGACGCTCGGCGTTCGTGTTCGTGAGATCGAGCGAATCTGTCTCGAACGCGAGTTTTCTAAAGTCGAAACAAAATTCGGCGAAATCGCGGTGAAAATTGCGCGGTTCGGCGAAAAAATCGTTAATATTAAACCTGAATTTGATGTTTTAAAGGAAATTGCACGGCGCGAAAATCTGCCTTTGCGCGAAGTCGAGGCGGAAGTTCGGAAAGCCATAGTCGACTTTGGATTTTAGATTTTGGATTTTGGATTTACTCATCCTGCATTGTATCGTCAATTAAATTAAAGTTATTTTTGGGAGAAGATTGACTTCAATAAAGAATCGATCCAAAATCCAAAATCTAAAATCGATTGGGGTAATATTCATTGGCTATAAATAAAAAAGTTAATTTAAAAAAGATCGCAAAAGGCGTGCGTCTGATTTTGGAAGGAATCGGCGAGGATGCCGACCGTGAGGGTTTGCAGAAAACGCCGGAAAGGGTTGCGGATTTCTATGCCGAGCTGACCGACGGAATGTGGGAAGACGCGGCATCGCACATTGTTCCGCTGCCGGGCGATTCGCACGACGAAATGGTCATTGTCAAAGACATTTCAATCGCTTCGGTGTGCGAGCATCATCTCGCGCCGTTTGTCGGAAAATGTCATATCGCCTATATTCCGAAAGGCGGACGCATCGTCGGTTTGTCGAAACTGGCGCGGATCGCCGAAATTTTTGCGCGCCGTTTGCAGGTTCAGGAACGGCTGACGCAGCAAATCGCGCAGACGCTTTTTGACGAGCTTCAGCCGCTCGGCGTGATGGTCGTTATCGAAGCCGAACATACTTGTATGACCTTGCGCGGCGTGAAAAAACCGGGCGCGAAAACGATTACTTCGAGCGTGCTCGGCGGTTTCCGTTCCGATGCGCGAACCCGCGCCGAAGCGATGAGTTTAATTAAAGGATGAGGGATGAAGGATGAATAAAAAAATATTTTCGATAATCTTGTTAATTTTGTTGAATTCGGTATTTATTTTCGCTCAAAAAAATACATATACGAATTTATTTAGTGAGCAAGAATTGAGATCGACCGTTAAATTCTTGTCGGACGACGCTTTTGAAGGGCGTGCGCCGGGTTCTCGGGGAGGTGAACTCGCGGCTAAATATATTGCTCTGCAACTGCAAAATCTCGGCGTGAAACCCGGCAATAACGGTTCATATTTTCAGCCTGTTTCGTTGGTTGCGGTCAAGGCAAATCCGAATACTGTTTTAAAAGTCGGTGACGTTTCATACAAATTCGGCGATGATTTCGTCGGTTTTACAGGCGCGCAAACCGAAAACGTTATTCTGAATTCGGAACTCGTTTTTGTCGGCTACGGAATTGATGCGCCCGAACAGAAATGGAACGATTTTAAGGGCAGCAAGGAAGATTATCGCGGGAAAATTCTCGTTATGATGGTCAATGATCCGCCCG
>DATLOR010000487.1:0-30771 GCA_035536135.1 Pyrinomonadaceae bacterium
ATTCAGCCTCGTCCTCGCCGACAAATTCGCTTCCGTCACGATTACTTAAGTCTAAAAGATTTTATTTAATAATAGTCGCGGTTTCAGAATCGGTTCTCAGGCAATCAGGACATAAAATACCACCGATTTCAACCGTCGCGGCGATCGTTCCGATCATTTCACGGGTAGTTTTAACTTTTATTTGCGGCGTTCCCTGACCTGAAACGATTTCGCCTTGTGAAACCGTCCAGTTGTAAGTAAGGTCAATAGCAGTTCCACCTGAAACATTGGCAATAAATACCACGCTTCCGCCGGGATTGACACCGCCGCCGCCTGTTACCACTAAAGACGGACAGACACATGGACAAGTACAGTCACATTCTCTAACCACCGCCGACAACGTTCTGGTTTCGGTGCTGATTTTGCCTTTCCCCTTTATCGAAGCCGTGATCGTGTAAGTTCCGGGACGGGTTCCTGTCAAATCCCAGACTACTTTATCGCCCTGCCCGCTAATTATTCCGCCCGAGACCGCGTATTCATAACTGAGCGGCGTATTCTTCGGATTGCGGACAAAAGTTTTAATCGTAATCAAGGCATCGTCCGGACAAGCGGTTCCTTCGCGAGGAAGATCATCGCCAAAGCAACCGCAGGGAATTACTACTTCGGTTTGATCCAGCTCGATCCTTTCGATTTCGGCTAAGGGCGTTGGCGTAGCAAGCGGATCAACAAACGCGGATTGATTTGTGTCAGCGGCAGATTTTGAGGTGATTCCGAATGAAATGAATAAAGAGATGAGCAGAAAGGTAAAGAGTTTATTCATGGATTTTCCTCAGAACGAATTTAACACAGCTTTGTGTAAACTTTGAAGAAAAATTTTTTACCAGATCGAAGGCACAATTGATTCGTCAAACTCGATCGAATCGCCGTTCGGCAGGATATGAATGATGCGCGCCGCGCCTTTTGCCTTGAGCATCGGCGCGAGCATTCCGACGCGGTGACAGTTGGCGCGCGGCGTTTTATGAATCGTTAGAGGTTTCGATTCCGAACACATCATCACGGTGCGGACTTCCGAAGCGATCTCCAGAATCCGCGCGACGCCCTGATTCAAATTTTCGGGCACGGGTTTAAATTTCCCGCCCGTTTCGGGCAGCCATTCGTAGCCGATGCCGTTTTCCTCTAAATTCGCCTGCAAGACCAAGCCGTTGAACTGCACCCAGCGCGAGCGCGCGACGCTTCGCACATCGCACAGAAATTTGATCTCAAATTGGCGCAAAAGCGCGAGAAAATCACGCCACGCGTGCCGTCCGTGTCCGATCGTATAAACTGTTAATGAATTTTCTTCCAACTTGTTTAAATGATAGTCCGGCAGGCGGCGGCAGTTCAAACGGCAGCGCGGAAAAATTTATATTTTCTGCGCTCGGCGGCGGCGTACTTTGATTATCACTTCTTGCATCAAATACTTTAATCAACCCTTGATACTAATAATCGGGAAGTATAAAAAATGAAAGTATTACAGGTATTTTTGATCATTACGGCAGTTTTTTTGACCAACGCGCTCGCGCAGTCGGGCAGACGCGTGCAGAAGACTTCACAACCGACGCCGGTTTCGACGCCCGGGGTGCAGGAAACCGAGCAGGACAAGGAGCAGACCAAAAAGGAAGAATCAGCCGGTTATTCGGAATCCGCGCCGAGCGCGCCGCGCACGCTTTATCCGAAATCATCAAAAGACAAATCGAAAGACGATAAAAAATCTAAAAAGGACGCGAAAAAGGATAATAAAGACCAGACGACGCCGACCGTGACGACCGGTACGACCGCGACGACCAACGCCGACGGTTCGACCGAAGACAACGAGGTCGTCAAAGTTGAAACCAATCTCGTCACGATTCCCGTCTCGGTCAACGACCGCAACGGGTTTTACGTGCCGAATCTCAGCAAGCAGGATTTTAAGATCTTCGAAAACGGCGTCGAGCAGGAAGTCACCTATTTCGGTACGTCCGACCAGCCGTTTTCCGTCGTTTTATTGATCGACGTGAGCCCTTCGACGTCTTACAAGATCGAGGAAATTCAAGCTGCCGCGACCGCTTTTGTCGGGCAATTGAAGCCGCAGGATAAGGTCACGGTCATCGAATTCGACGAAAATGTGAGAGTTCTGACCGAGATGACCTCCGACCGCGACAAGATTTACAAAGCCATCAAACGAACGGGCTTCGGCAGCGGAACCTCGCTTTATGAAGCGGTTGACGTTTCGCTTCACCGCGAGCTCCGAAAGATCGAAGGACGCAAGGCGATGGTTCTATTTACCGACGGCGTCGATACTGCGTCGCTGCGCGCGAGCTTTGAAAGCACGATTCGCGATGCCGAAGAATCCGAAGCCGTCATTTTTCCGATCTACTACAACACGTTTCTCAACAATATGGGCATCGGCGGCGGCGGCGGTGTGATGAGCACTCCGCCGATCATCTCGATGCCGGGACAGCAGAGCGGGCAGCCGAACGGTTCGTCGAGCGCGGAATACACGCGCGGCAGGATTTATCTGACCGAGCTCGCGACCGTTTCGGGCGGCAAGGTCTTTCGTCCCGAATCGACGCCGGGCGGGCTCAGCGCCGCGTTCGAGAGCATCGCCGACGAGCTGCGCCGTCAATACACGATCGGATATTATCCGACCGACACCGGCACGGCAGGCGAGCGCCGCCAGATCAGGGTGCGCGTCGACCGCCCGAAATTGATCATCCGCGCCCGCGACAGCTACATCGTCGGCGAAGGTTCATAAAAGACATACCTAAATTCAAATAAAAAGTCCGGCAAACCTTCAGCCTGCCGGACTTTGCAATCGGTTCTGCAAAAACGCAAGAACATTTTTTCACGCGTGCCGTCCGTTTCCGCTCGAGTAAATTGTGATTGAAGAATCTTTCATAAATGCTGAGAAAAAACAATTATATAAAAATTTGAGCCAAAAACTTTGACTTTGGAATAACGATTATCGAATCCTTCCAATTCTCCAAATCTTTCCCAGCTCTTTCGAGTTTTTGCTTCATAGTTTCTTCAACAGCAAATCCACTTACTATTTCATCATTACGATTATGACGATAGACGAAAACAACATTGTCCCCAACCCCCTCGAAATATAAATCAGTACATAAATCGGTATCATCTTTAAGGATTGAATAATAATGCGATAACGGCATTGGCAAGTGATTTTCAATCGTGACATCTTCGATAATTTTCTTTTGTTTTGTGTCAACAAGAAAAATCAAGCCGTTTTGGGAATTTACCAGAGCAAAGTTTTCGTTAAGATAACAAATCGAGTAGCCTACATCATCTTCATCGAGTTCTAAATAATATTCGCCTGTTTTTTCCATACCCGAATATTGATATTGACGAAATGATTCCTGGTTATATTGAATCAGAAACTCACTTCCGTCAGGCGAGAATACCGGCAGTATCGATTCTTTAAGCTTCCGCTCTTCCCGATATTTTATCGTGTCGTTATCATTTGTTAACTACCAAACATCCATGCAGTCTGTTTCCGCCGCGATAGATAATGCCGCGACATTTCTTTCGCCCGTCGGAGAAAATAAAAAGTAGCTCAGGCTGAAAGGGTCTTTGACGACATCTTTGTCAACGATACTCCAATCGTCAACGCGGCGTAACTGCAATTCGACCTCATCTGCCGCCGACAATCTTGCCGCGCACCAGAGGCGCTTTTCATCTTCGTCAAAATAGCAGGATTGGAAACCGCTAAAGCGAGGATAATCAGGAAAAATTGTCGTTTGCGGAGATTCATCCCAAAATGGAGGTTTTTCCCAAAATAAAACCTGCCCCTCGAAATTAACGATCACTAAATTTCCTGTCGCATTATCAATTAAAGCAATTGATTTATTTATGTTTGAAATAGAAATTTCCCGAATGTTGGCTGGTAAACTAATTTGATTAAGATTACCGGTTTCACTGTCGATCGATGTAATCAAACCTTGCTGCGATGCTGCAAGAATCGTCGGTTTTTTTTGTCCTCGCAGAAAATAAGCACGATGATTAAGGTCGTAAACCCGATTATTTTTCAGAAACATATTTTGTCACCGTTCGGTCGGAACGCGGGTATCCTTGCCCGCCCGAGTCCGTTCAGCGATAGCGCAAACGGACGAAAGACACCGTTTAATATTTCAAAATTTTTTACGCTTGTAAACGTTCGCACCTGTTCTCGCTTACTCAAACGCGCGGCAGGCACAGATATCCGCGCTCCGGCTTAACATTAATTTATGTTTCTCCCTTACGGTGTCGGCGGCGTTTCGGTTTTCGGCGCGGGATTTGATTTTTCTTGAAAATAATTGATACGCAAATGCCGCATCTTGCGCGTTAATGATTTTACGAACGAACAGCTTTACAAAACTCTTGCTCTTCCCGATGAATTTTTAATTTTATGAAGACAGAAAACAAAAAAATAATTATCACTTTATGGCTTTTGGCGAGCATTTTCTGGCAGGCGATTCCCGTGCGTGGACAGCAAACCGACCAAATGACAGCGATCACACCGGAATTAAACGGCGAAAGCGGAGCTCAAATCTATAAAAATCTACTGCGGCAGGGAAGCGCGGCGGAATTTCCCGAACTGCTCGAAAAGATTTTCGGCAGCGAAGCGGACGCAGCGGCAGAGACTTTCGATGAAGGCGCGGAACAGTTGTTTCAAGCGGTTAGCAATGCCGCTTCCGAAAAAGCCGATGCGCGTTTAGAGAAGGAAATCGAAGAACGCCGGGAAAAACGAAGCACGAATCCGATTATCGCGCCGAATGTCAAAACGAATCCGGCGATCAAACGTCCGGTCAAATCAAAAAAGCTGAGTTTTAATATTGCGCCGCAGACAAACTGGCGGCAATTTGCGTTCGGCTTTCAGCCTTTACCGCCGCAGGATGAAAATCCAGACATTAAAACGACGGAAACCGACAAGGAAATAAAAGCCGAAGGCACGGACAAGAAAAGTTTCGAGACGAAGGATGCCAAAGGCACGCGCACGCAAAAGGCGGAAACGCGGTATATCAAGGACGGCAAAACATTCGGTATTGAGATCAGAGATACGCAGATCATCGAAGCCGTTTCAAAGCCTGACGGGAAAAATTTTCGCAAAGAAATCTCGTTGGCTTGGGGCGCGCAGGTTGCCGCGTGTCCCGACGCAAGCGGCGTTTCGGCGGGAACGGGAATGGCGAAAATCGTCTCGAAAACGATCTACACGGAAGGCGGCGCGACGGTGACAATGACCAGCGAATTTGATTTGCAGGCAAAGCTCGTCGGTTACGTTAACGACCAAGCCGAGCTGACGCGCTACGACCTACAGCTTGATGCCTACACGACGAATTCGGGTTACGAAGACGCTCTGCGGCGTAATCTGATAAAAGAAATTAAGATCAAGGACGGCAGATACGGTCTGCATTACGACATCGCGGGCAACACCATCGAAGTCAGCGACGGAACTTACGGCGGCAAGCGCACACCGGCAAAATTAGGGAAAGTCACGGCTCACAAATTGATTCCGATGACCGATGCCGAGACTACAGTTATCGGATCGGCGATCGGTCCGATGGTTCCGTCAATCTGGAATTCGGCAAACGAGATGTATAAATCCGCCGAGCGGAACTGGAAAAATTACGGCTGTGTCGAAGTCGTCTGCAAAGTTCCCAAAACTACGTTAAAGGCGGGTGAAGAAATCTCTATTTCAACCGAAACCGTTCATTTGCAGGACGGCAGTAAGATCAACGCGCAAATGACTGCTGAAGGCTACCGGGCGCAAATCTCGCCGGAATCGCAAGCCGCCAAACCGAACGCGACCTTTACTTTTATCCAGGACGGCGAAGAAAATTCATCATTTCACGTTGAATCGATTTCAAAACGCGGCATCGGCAGAGGCGACGTTGATTTTGAAACGAAAAAGGAAAAGGAAGAAACGGCGGAAAACGGAGTCTGGACAGGCACGATCAAAGCCGAACGTAAACAACGCGAGGAAAAAGAAAAGCGTTCGGGCGCAAACCTTGCCGAAAACGGCGGCTATCTGGAAACCGTCACCAACGTTCAGCTTCAATTAACGGGCAAACTCGACCGCACGGTCGATGCGACGAACGCTTACATCGCCGACGTCACGGGCACCCAGGAAATGGTTGATTTTGAATATGACAAATACAAAGTTGACGAAGGCTACTGCGGCGTGAACGCCGTTCCATACAAAGGTCCGAAGGAAATCACCCGCACGAGCACGACGACCGTCAACTACAACAAGGAAACGCGCGTTTTCGTAGAAATCGGCGCAACAGGCGGCACTCTGACCTTTTCGCTTCCCGAAATAACGGGGACGACCGTTCATAAATACGTGCATAAATCGCCCTGCGCCGATCACGACCGCGCCAACACCAACCAGGCAACCAATGAAGACGCACCGACCGTCGGCGGAAGCTTTTCCTTCTCGCTTCCGGTTGACCCGTCGCAGAAAACGATCAAAGGCACTTTAACCGTCCGCGAAGACGGCGGCGGCACGACCGTCTATACCTGGGAACTTTCGCGCCGCTAAGCGGCAAGCGTGCCCTGAATTATAAGAGGGATATTTTCGGCTTTACATAAAAACAGTAATAAAAAAGCGCTATCGTATTTTTGTAAAAGCCGAAAATATCCTTTCAACCCGATCGTCCGGTTCCAAATTGTATCAACCGCAATTATTTATTTGTTCGTTGAATTTCCCCGACCGTCTGCGGATTTTCGAGAGCCGACAGATCGCCCGCGTCTTCGCCCAAATAAGCGGAACGAATGACCCGGCGCATCACTTTGGCGTTGCGCGTTTTCGGCAGAGCGGAAACGAAATGAATTTTTGAAGGCGCGAGCGGTTTGCCCATGTCTTTCGCGACCAGCGCTTTTAGTTCGGCGGCGAGATTTTCCGTCGCCTCGCCGCCTAAAACGACGAACGCGACCATTGCCGTGCCTTTAAGCTCGTCGGGAACGCCGATCACGGCTGCTTCGGCGACATTCGGGTGCGCGACCAGAAGGCTTTCGACTTCCGCCGGACCGACGCGTTTGCCCGCGACCTTTAATGTGTCGTCCGAGCGTCCCAAGATATAGAAATGCCCGTCTTCGTCCTCAATCGCCCAATCGCCGTGAACCCAGATGCCCGGAAAGCGCGACCAATAGGTTTCGATGTAGCGTTCAGGCTCTTGCCAGAAACCGCGCGCCATCCCGATCCACGGTTTACGGATCGCGAGTTCGCCGACCTTGCCCTTTTCAACCTGTTCGCCTTGATCGTCGAGAATCGCCACGTCGATTCCGAGACACGGCGCAGGAAAGGAACACGGTTTGATCGGCAGAAGCGGATTGCCCATCAGGATTCCGCCCGAAATTTCCGTGCCGCCCGAATAGTTGATGATCGGAAGGCGCGAATCGCCGACTTTCTCGAAAAGCCACCACCACGGCGCGGGATTCCAAGGCTCGCCCGTCGAAGCAAATGCCCTGAGAGCAGATAAATCATGCTTCTTCGGCAAATCGTCGCCCTTCGTGGCTAATGCTCTTACTAAAGTTGGCGAGATTCCGAGGATCTCAACGCGGTGTTTCGCGCAAAATTCCCACATCCGGTCAGGCGCAGGGAAATCGGGCGCGCCGTCGTAAATAACGATCGTCGCACCGTTCAGAAGCGCGCCGTAGATCAGCCACGGTCCCATCATCCAACCGATGTCCGTTACCCAACTGATGCGCGTTCCAACGCCGACATCCGTCCCGAAAGCCATATCCTGCGCCGCTTTGATCGGGAAACCGCAATGCGTGTGCGCGATGCCTTTCGGCTTGCCCGTCGTCCCGGAAGTGTAAAGAATAATCAAAGGGTCTTCGGCGAGCGTCGGTTCAGCATACGAAAGATCTAAAGACCAAATAAGTTCATCCCAATAATTGACTCGATGACTTTTCATTTTTAAGTCCATCATTCTCGTCAAATATTCGTCTTTATCACTACTTGGACTATTAATTACATAAATTTTACTAATTGTCGGACACTCTTTTACGGCTTCGATGATAACGTCAAGTGAGTCAAAAGCCTTCCCTCGACGATTAAACTTATCACAAGTAAAGATTGCTTGAGCCTCAACTGCTTTCATTCTGCTTGCAACTGCATCAACGCCGTAGCCTGAAAAAACCGGAACGGCGATTGCACCAATTCTATTAATTGCTAACAACACAACTACAGTTTCAATTATCATCGGCATATAAATTCCGATGGCATCACCCTTTCCGTAACCTTGAGAACGCAAGCCAGCCGCACAAAGCGCAATATCCTCAAATAAACTTTCGTATGTTATTTTTTTAATTTCCTCTTCTTCGCCTTCCCAAATTATTGCGGGCTGATTTTTAGTCGTTTCATCTTTCGCCCAGCGGTCAACACACATTTCGGTGATGTTCAAGCCGCCGCCCGTGCACCATTTCGACCATTCGATGCCGTCGGTCGTATCTAAAAGTTTAGTGTAAGGCGGATCGAATTTGATATCTAAAAAGCGCAGGACTTCAGCGGTAAATTTTTCCACATCTTCAATTGATTTTTGGTAAACTTCCTCGAAATTGTGCGCGCCCGTCTGCTGCATAAACCGCGTTAATTGAGCGCGTTTAATAACTTCGGCGGTCGGTGTCCACGCAACTTGCTGATGCTCGAAAGTGTTTTGGTCGTTCATAATTTTTCCTTACCAAAATATCACGAAACGCCGTCAATCGCAGATTAAAAACTTGTTGTCAGACGGCGCGTGTAAAAGGTAAAATAAGTTAGGTTTATTGTAGTCAATCCTCGCGCCGAACCTCAAACAACCATGAAAAAAACAAAGCTCGATCAACGTATCAACAACGCTTTCAACACCTTTTTTGATGACGACCGCGAAAACTCCGGCGAAGACCGCCTGAGTTTTGTCCATGATTCCGCGCTGCTCGCGTCGGAACCCGCCGCGCAGTTCAACAACAAAGGCGACCGCGTGGTGAAATTCCTCAAACGCGCTTTTCTCTTTCTGCCGGGCGCGTTTTACCTGTTTTTCGGAACGCTTACGGCATTTTCGTTCGAATTTTTCCGGGCGAATCCGCTCTCGCTTTTAGCCGCGTTTGCGATCGGCAGTTTTATGACCATTTTCGGCATCGGAAGCTTGAAAAATCCGAAACATCTCGCGATTCCGGTTTCGATCGTCGCGGTCGCGATCGCGGCTTTCTGGATTTTTTTCGCGATCGGAAATCTAAAATTCGTTTTCTGGTACGGAATCTATTTTTTCCCGCTCGCGCTGATCGCCGCTTTGCTGGCAAAGAATCTGACGGATGACAAAAAATAAACCGCTCCGGTCACAGGTTTTGTGATTTGCAAAGATTTAAGGCATATTTTACAACACAAAGTTTTTGTTAGAGGATTCATCTTAAACTTCGCGCCTGCGCGCCCTTGCGGGAAACATTTTTCTCCCGCAAAAGCGCGCAGGCGCAAAGAGTTGAGCGACTGAATTTACTGTTTGTAAATCGCGGTCGGCGTGGCGAATCCGCCGTTGCCGCAGTAGATGAACCGGACTTCGAGATTGTTGCCGGTCTTGATCAGCGAACGAAGATCGTCGTAGGGCAGTTTGTCGTCCGAATCAACGACGAGCGTGATTTTCTGGCGTTTGCGGCTGCCGTCAACGAGCGTGAACTCGAAATCGTAATCGCCGTTCGTTTCAACCGTGATCGCTTTGCCCGCAAACGTTTTAACTTCGTCGCCGCAGCCCGCGCGCTCGCCTTCGTGTTCCATCAGATTAACGAGCGCGACCGGCGCGCCCGCATCGTCGTACTGGATAAACGCGCTGTAGTATTCGTCGGCTTTCACGCGTCCCTGCTCAAGCTCTTTTTCACGTTTCGAATCATCGGATTCCGCGCGTTTTTCGTCGTCTGAACCCTTTTTGTAAACGCCGTCGGGCGTAACGTTTAAATCGCAGTTCGAGGATTTCAGGTTGACGCGCTCGCCCGTGAAATTCAACTCGACCGCGCAGCCGTTGCCGCTGCCTTCTTCCGCAAGGCGCCCGCGCGCGATATTGCCGTTCAGGGTCAGGTTTCCGCCTGCCGCCGTATCGTGAAAAGTTTCGGCGCCGTTTGCCTCGAAAAAGTATGTGCCTTCAAACAAAACGTGAATTTTGCCTTTGCCGGACCTTTCGATCGTGAGAGAGTTTTCATAACCGCCCTTTCCTTCGCGATGATTATTGAAAGTGTAAGTTCCTTCGGCATCGACGGCGTCGTTTTCGGTTTTAGTTTCGGGAGCAGCCTGATTCGCCGTGCTTGATTCGGCATCCGTTTTCGGTGCGTTGTTTTCCGACTGCGCCGCCGGAACGGTTTTGCCGTTCGCAATATTCTCCAGATTGCAGGCAGAAACGCCGCTTAAAGATGCGAAAAGTAAAAAATGAGTGATTAAACTAGTGCGTATTTGAAAATTAAATAATTTCATGTGCATTTCTCCGTTAAATTGAAAAGACTTCACAAACGGTAACGCGCAAAAGGCGTCGAAAAAGTGTCGCGCGGCAGCAAAAAAAATCATCTTACGCAAGCGGGTTTTGTAAAATTCGCTGAGAAAGTTTATAAAAAATATAACCTATGACCGAAAAACCTGTCGAAATCAAACTTCCCGCGAATCTTTTTCAAGGCAAAACCGCCGTGATTACGGGCGCAAGCCGCGGCGTCGGGCGCGCGACGGCTTTAAGATTGGCGGAAGCGGGCGCCGACGTCGTCGTTAATTACCTGAAAGAAGAAGAAAAAGCGAACAACGTGGTCGCGCTCTGCAAGGAAAAAGGCGTCGACGCCCTCGCGGTGCAGGGCGATGTTTCGGTCTGGCACGACGCGCAAAATCTGGCGCAAAGGGCGATCGAAAAATTCGGCAAGATCGATCTGCTCGTCTTGAACGCGGGAATCTGGGAAGGCGCGCCGATCGAGGAAATGACGGAAGAAACCTGGAACAAGGTTTTGAATACAAACTTGAAAGCGGCGTGGGCGATGACCAAGGCGTGCGTGCCGTCGATGAAAAAACAGGAACGCGGCGCGATCGTTCTGGTCAGCTCGACCGCCGGACAGCGCGGCGAGGCGAATTTCTCAAACTACGCCGCATCGAAAGGCGGGCAGATAAGTTTTACAAAAGCGCTCGCCTCGGAGCTTTGCCCGAAGATTCGCGTCAATGCGGTCGCGCCGGGCTGGATCGAAACGGCGATGGTCAGACCCGTTTTTGAAGATGAAAATTACAAAGCGAAAGTTTTGAAATCGATCCCGCTTCAAAGAATGGCGGCGACCGACGATGTCGCGCTTTCGATCTGTTTTCTGCTCTCGGATTGGTCGCGCCATATCACGGGCGAAATCTTGAACATCAACGGCGGCGCGGTTTTGTGCGGTTAAGTGTTATTTTTTGCGGTTATAAAGCGCGATTGCTTCCATCACCAACTCTTTTGCCTTGCGTGCGCCGAAACGTCCCAGAGGCTTAAATTCCTTGCCTTTTATTTGATTGTAGGAAACAAAAAAATGTTCGATCTGGTCAACCAGCGTTTCATTTAGATCGTTGATCGATTTCACGTCGGAATGCGTGTGCGAATCGGCGGCGACGGCGATCAGGCGGTCGTTGCGTTCTTTGCGTCCGTCGCGTTCGGTTTGTTCGGCTTCGATCACGCCGATCAGCCGCGACGGGACGAGACAGCCCGCAAAAGCCGCTTCGTCCATCAAAACCAGAACATCGAGCGGGTCGCCGTCGCCGCCTAAAGTTTGCGGAATAAAACCGAAATCATACGGAAACGAGTGTCCGGCGGCGAGCACGCCTTTGAGCACGAAAACACCGAGTTTCTCGTCAAAAGCATACTTGTTGCGGCAGTCTTTCGGCGTTTCGATAATCACGTTGAGCTCGCCTTTTTCTTCATCAAACGGACTGAGTTTTTCGTAAATACTTAGAGAATTTTGTGTCATAAATTTATGATGCGCTTGTTTTCAAGCATAAGCCAAACGCTTTTTAAGATACAAACATTTTTGCAAGGTTCGCTTGACAAAAATATTTCATCAGTTTAGCTTTAGCATTTTGCATTGTCTGTTTGGCAGACAACAGATTTTTCAAAAATTGATGTAGAGGCGCGGTTTTCAAGAGTAACCGGCGCGGAGAGTTTTGAAGGCTCGTCCGACGCGCTCCGGTGAAAGGGACAAACCGCCGAAATCCGTTTTCGTATCTTCAGGGCGAACGGGTTGGTTATAACGGCTAAATCCGTTAAACTGTCAACGAATTTTCGTTGGAGTGCTGCGGCTGTTATAAGAAGATTCTTTTGTAAAGAAATGAGTCAGTCGTGCGCGTCAACGGCTGGCTTTTTTTATTGCCGGTAAAAACTTTAGCCGCGGATTTACGCAGATAAGCGCGGATAAAAATTTAATGGATTTAATCTGCGTTATCCGCGTTGATCCGCGGCTAAATTAGTCTTTTGATTGTGAGCGAAAATATTAAACCAACTGTCATGAAATTCGGCGGCACGAGCGTGCAGGACGCGGAAGCGTTTGCCCGCGTTGCCGCGATCGTCACGGGCGAGCGCGAAAATTCGCCGGTCGTGGTCACTTCGGCGATGTCGAAAGTAACGGACGCTCTTTTGAATGCGTTTGATCTGGCGAAAAAGGGCGAGGTCGAAAACGCGATTCTCTCGCTCGACCCGCATTTCGAGCGGCACAAGGCGGTTTCGCGCGAATTGACGAGTGAAGCACAGCAGAAACTTTTTCAGGTCGAATTAGATTTTGCCGAAAAGGAACTGGGCGATTTGCTGATGCGCGTGTCGCGCCGCAGCTTGCCTTTGCAAATGCTCAAAGACGCGGTCGTTTCCTACGGCGAACAGCTTTCATCGCGGCTTCTGGCATTCGTCTGCGCGGCAAAGGGTTTGAATGCGCGTCACGCCGATTCGCGCCGCCTGATCGTGACGGACGACGAATACGGTTCAGCCGCGCCGATCTGGGACGAAACGGAAAAACTGGTTCAGCTCGAATTACAACCGCTCATCAACGCGGGCGAAATTCCCGTGATGGGCGGATTTATCGCGGCAAGCCGCGGCGGCGAAACGACGACTTTGGGGCGCGGCGGTTCGGATTATTCGGCGGCGATCGTCGGCGCGGCACTCAAGGCGCGTGAAATTCAGATCTGGACGGACGTGACCGGCGTTCTGACCTGCGACCCGCGAATTTGCCCCGAAGCGCGCACATTGAAAACTCTCTCCTACGAAGAAGCCGCCGAGCTCGCCTATTTCGGCGCAAAAGTCCTGCATCCGAAAACGATCCAGCCCGCCGTTGATCTGCAGATTCCGGTGCGCGTCTGCAATTCGCACCAGCCGCAGGAAAAAGGCACGATGATTCTGCCTTCATCAAAGACCACGCCGCGGCTCGTCAAATCGATCGCCTACAAAAAAGGCATTACTATTTTGCACATCACTTCGGCGCGGATGCTCGGCGCGTACGGTTTTATGAGCGCGATCTTTCAGATCTTCGAACGCCACCGCACGGTCATCGACGTCGTCACCACGTCGGAAGTTTCCGTGTCCTTAACGCTCGACAACACCGACGCGCTCGAAGCCGTGATCAAAGATTTACAGCGCATCGGGACGGTTTCGATCGAACCGAACCAGGCGGTCGTCTGCGTCGTCGGCTCAGGTCTGCGCGACACTTCGGGCGTTGCCGGACAGATTTTTACGGCGATTTCCGATTTCAATATTTCGCTCATCTCACACGGCGCGTCGAGCGTTAACATGACGTTTGTGGTCGAGGAAACGGTTGTCGGCGAAGTGATAAAAAGATTGCACGATAAGTTTTTTAGCGAGCAAAATGGCTGAATTTATCAAAGGATTAGAATTAAGCGAGCGATTTTATGAAGAGGTTGTCGCTGATATTTTAAAGACTAATTTTCCGCGTCTTCGATATTCGGCGGGGCTTATTGGCTGGGGTTCGGAAATATTAGGATTTGACGACACTCAATCAACCGACCACAACTACGGCTTGCGATTTTATGTTTTTTTGCGCGACGAAGACTACGAAAAATATTTTGCGCAAATCAACCGTGTTTTGGACGAAAATCTGCCGGCTGAATTTTACGGCTTTCCGACTGTTTTTGAAATTGTTGCCAACGACGACCAGCGCAACAAAAGGGAAAATTTCAGACACCAGATCGTAATTGAAACAATCAACAAACATTTTCTTCGCTATCTCGGCTGCAATCCGTTTGAAAAACTGCGAGCAACTGACTGGTTGGCGTTTCCGGAACATAAACTTTTGGGCGTTACGAGCGGAAAGGTTTTTTCGGACGAATCGGGCGAGCTTGAAAGCGTTCGCCGGAAATTCGCTTATTTTCCGAACGATGTGTGGCTTTATCTGCTCGCGGCGCAGTGGACGAAGATTTTTGAAGAACAGGCGTTTGTCGGGCGTTGCGGTCAAGTCGGAGACGAACTGGGTTCGGCTTTGATCGCGGCGCGGCAGATTAAAAATCTGATGCGGCTTGGCTTTTTGATCGAGCGGAAATACGCGCCTTACAGTAAATGGTTCGGATCAGGGTTTTCTCGTTTGAATTGCGCCGGCGAATTAAATCCTGTTTTTGAAAAGGTTTTGCAGGCGTGCGCATGGCGTGAACGCGACAATTTTCTGGCTAAAGCGTATCGAATCGTTATCAAAAATTACAACAATCTGAAAATTACCAGCCCGATGAACGAGGAAGTTTCCGAATATTTCAGCCGTCCGTTTCTGGCGATCAAAGATGAAAGCGTCGTCGGAAAACTTCTGTCAGAAATCACCGACGAAGAAATTAAAAGTATTGAGCACAGCCTCGGCTCGGTAAATCAATTTGTTGATTCAAACGCGCTGTTGAATGATGTATCTTTAACTCAGAAACTAAAATCTCTTTATTAACATTCTTTTATGAACCTTTTTGAATTAACCAAAAATTTAATGAACATTCCGTCCGTATCGGGCGACGAACAGGCGGTCGGATTCTACTTGCGCGATTATCTCGAAAGTTTGGGCTGGACGGTCGAACTGCAAGCGGTTTCGGCGAATCAGAACAACGTCATCGCTTATTTGAACGATCGCCCGCGCGTTTTTCTTTCGACGCATATCGACACCGTTCCGCCGTTTATCGCGGCGACCGAAGACGACGAGAAGATCTACGGGCGCGGCGCGTGTGATGCCAAGGGCATTATCGCGTCGCAGATCACGGCGGCGGAAAAATTGCGCGCCGAAGGAATTGCGGACATCGGTTTGCTTTACACGGTCGAGGAAGAAACGTCTTCGGCGGGCGCGCGGTCGGCGAATCTGCATCCGATGGCGGCGAAATGCGAATATCTGATTAACGGCGAACCGACCGATCTCGATCTGGCGATCGGCTCGAAAGGCACTTTCCGGCTGAAAATTCTGACCGAAGGCAAGGCAGCGCATTCGGCTTATCCCGAAATGGGCGAATCGGCAGTTGAAAAACTGCTCGATATTTTGGCGGACGTCCGCCGCGCCCGTTTTCCGAACGACGAATTTTTCGGCGAAACGACCGTCAATATCGGCACGATCGAAGGCGGTGTCGCGCTCAACGTCATTCCGCCGCGCGCCGAAGCGGGCATCGCCGTTCGTTTGACGACGCCGCGCGCAAGCGTCGAACCGATGCTCGAAGAAATCGTGAAAACGCGTGGAACGATCGAAGTTTTGTCCTGTTCGGAGCCGATCAAAATGCTCGCCGTCGAAGGTTTTAATCAAAAAACGGTGCGCTTTACGACCGACATTCCTTATTTAACGAACTGGGGAACGCCGCTGCTTTTGGGCGCGGGTTCGATCCTCGTCGCGCATACGAAAGACGAGTTCGTGCTCAAAAAAGATTTGGAGACGGCGGTCGAATTATACGTAAATTTGGTGAAGAAGCTGCTTGGTTGAAAAAGCAAAGAGTGAATCCGTAAAAACGCGTTTTTACTGATTCACTCTTTGCGCAAAGATTTATTCGAACCGCACGGCAGTCGTGCTCGAGCAGCCCGCGCCGACCTGATTTCCGTTCGCCGCGTAAAATTCCGCCGTGCCCGCCGAAGTGTATTCATTGCCCCGAGAATCCAAAACCGCCTCATGCCGGATTATCGTCCAGCCGGTAAAATTGTTGGCGGCGTCGAAACTGAACGATTTGAAACTGAATTGGTAGGTGTTTCCGCCGACATGCCGCCAAACGCCTTGTCCCGGTGTTTTGAGCGCCTGCGGGGTGCCCGAGGTCGAATCGAGCGTGATGCCGCCGGACATAAACGTCGTGAGCGACGCAAAGTTTCGGATTTCCGCGCCGGTCTGACAGTTAATGATCGAGACGCGCACGTCCCAGGTGCCTTCCAGTCTTCCGCCGCCGTTTTGAAGTTCTGACTTGTCTTGGGCGCAGACAACGCCGAACGCGACAATCGAAATGACCATAAATGTCAGAACCGTAACGCCGATGATTTTTACAAAATTTCTTTTCATTTTTATTTCCTCACTTTCTTTTTGAATTTCAGTCAAAAGTTTTTCCTCTTTGGCTGATGTCTGTCATAATTTCGCAAAACCCTTGTGAAAATCGTTAGAACCGGACTGAAAATTTCTGAAAATTTGTGAGAACAAGTATGAACGAGCCTCAAACACGCATTTATGAGTTCGATGATTTCCGCATCGACACGACGAAACGCCTGCTCATAAAAGGGGGGATGAAATCGTGCCGCTGATGCCGAAAGCCTACGAGACGCTTTTGTATCTTGTTCAAAACAGCGGAAAAGTCATCGAAAAAGACGAATTGATGGCGGCGATCTGGTCGGATACGGTTGTCGAAGAAAACAATCTGACGCAGAATATCTCTGCCCTGCGCCGCGTTTTCGGCGAAAAACCAGGTGAGCGTCGCTTTATCGTGACCGTGCCGGGACACGGCTACAAATTCGTTCCCGAAGTTCGCGAATTTGCCAAAGATGAGAAGCATAGAAAAGAGGAGAAAGGGAGAGAGGGGGAAGAGGAGACAAAAGCGGCGGAATCTTTACCCTTAAATTCCGAAATTACCGAAGCCCGAAGCCCAAAGATCGCCGACCGCAAAAATCGCCGCTTCCGAAATTTCGTCTTCGTGATTTTCGGGGTCGTTGTTTGCGGATTGGCGGGATTCTATTTTTGGCGCGGAAATAAACAAACGGCAGCCGAAGATTCGATCAAAACCGTCGCGGTTTTGCCATTTAAACCTCTTGTCGCGGAGAACCGCAATGAATCGCTCGAACTGGGTATGGCGGACACTTTGATTTCCAAATTGAGCGGCGGAGAGATCATCGTTCGTCCGCTCAACGCGGTGCGGCGGTACGGCTCTTTGGAGCAGGATTCTTTAACCGCCGGACGCGAGCTCGGCACCCAAGCGGTTTTGGACGGCACAATTCAAACTTCGGCTGACCGGATCAGGGTTACGGCGCGGCTTTTCCGCACCGCCGACGGTAAACAGCTATGGTCCGAGCAATTCGACGAAAAGCTGACCGACATTTTTACCGTCCAGGATTCGATCTCGGAACGCGTCGCGGCGGCGCTCAAAAATCGTTTCGGCGGCGCGGTGAAAAAACGTTCGACCGACAATGTCGAAGCCTATCAGCTTTATATGAAAGGGCGCTACCACTCGATGAATCTGACGCGGGCGGAAACGGACAAAGGGATCGAATATTTCCAGCAGGCGATCGCGCTCGACCCGAATTACGCGCTTGCCTATGTCGGGCTCGCCGAC
Organism: Pyrinomonadaceae bacterium; assembly: GCA_035536135.1. Classification (GTDB taxonomy): domain Bacteria; phylum Acidobacteriota; class Blastocatellia; order Pyrinomonadales; family Pyrinomonadaceae; genus JAFDVJ01. Next base: position 17,702 of record DATLOR010000487.1, read on the forward strand.
ACTTATCTTCCGATGGCGTTGACGAGCGGCGTGCCTTCCGGCGAAGTCATGCCGAAAGCGAAAGCGGCGGCTCTGCGCGCGCTTGAAATCGATGAAACGCTGCCCGATGCGCATGTCGTTTTGGGACTCATCCATTTTTGGTATGACTGGGACTGGCAGGCGGCGGAAAAACAATATCTGCTCGCGCTCGAAAATGACCCGAACAGCGCCGAGGCGCATTTCGGCTACGCGCACCTGCTCTCAAACACCGGTCAGCACGAAAAGGCGCTCAGTGAGATCCGCCTTGCCAGGGAACTCAACCCGGTCTCGCTGCGCACGAACGCGCTCGAAGGACAAATTCTTTTTTTCGCCGGAAAATCCGAGGAAGCACTCGACCGCCTCAACCAGACGATTGATCTCAATCCGAACTTCTGGCTTTCGCAGCTTTTTCTTTCCAGAGTTTATACCGAGAAGGGAATGCACGCGGAAGCGGTTGCCGCCGCCCGCAAAGCCGCCGAAATTTCCGGCAATTCGCAGTCGGAGGCGTACCGCGCTTACGCGCTCGCAAGATGGGGAAAAGCATCGGAAGCCCGCGCCGTGCTCGATGAACTGCTAAGTCTTTCACAGAATCAGTATGTGCCGCCCTTTAATCTGGCGGTCGCTTATAACGGACTTGGCGAGAAGGGCAAAGCGCTCGATTATCTGGAGAAAGGTTTTGCGGAAAAAGACCTGCGGATGGCGTTTTTGAAAGTCGAGCCGTATTGGAACAATCTGCGCGCGGAGCCTCGTTTTATCGCTTTGATGAAAAAAATGAATTTTGAATAAATGACGATAAATTAACGCAAATTTATTGACAGCTTTTAGCGGGAATCGTCTTGAGAAGTTTTTCGAGACGCGCGATTTGTTCTTTGACGGCGCGGACTTTTTTGCGAAAATCGGTCAGCGAATTATAAATTTCCTGCGCTTGCAAAAGACTTTTTCGGGCTTCGCAGTTGCGCTTTGCCTGATACAGAATTTCGCCGCGCCGCAAGTGAAAGGATTCTTTGCGCTCCATCACCGCCGTCAATTTATCGAGCCTTGCGAGCGCCGCGTCGTAATTTCTGCGCCGGACTTCGAGATCGATCGCCGCCGTCTGCAGGGTGACGAGATTGCCGAGCTTTTCGATACCTTCATCCAAACCGCGCAATGCTTCGTCAATTCGATTGGCGCTGACGGAAGTTTCGGCGCGTTCGAGATAAATTTCGGCGGAATCTTCGGGCGCAAGCGCAATGGCTTTGGTGAAATACCTGACCGCCGCGCCCGTCTGCCCGAGTTTCGCGCAAACCCGCGCCATCGTCAGAATACCTTCAAAACTTTCCGGTTCACGTCGTAAAAATTTTTCGAGCGCGCGTTTGGCTTTTGAAAATTGTTTCGTGTCGAGCCCGAGTTTTCCGCGTCCGAGGTTAATGCTCGCGAGGTTCCCGTCAAGTTTTTCCGCCCGGTCAAAATCGTTTTCCGACAGTTTCCATTCCGCGTGAAGCCGGTAAAGCTCGGCGCGTTTGAGATAAAGCGCGGCATTTTGCGGGTCTTTTTTGATTGCTTCCGTGACGGCGAGAATCTGTTCGTGCAAGCCGTCATGCGCAGCGATAGCGAACGCCGAGAGAAAGACTATTATTGAGATTCCGAAAAGTTTTTTCACAGGCAAAATAATTTCGCGACGGGTTTGTTCTAAGAATAAATCATCTTTTCAAAGTTTTCGCCGAAGCGATGTTCGAATAAGCCGAATTTCCGGTAGCGTTGTAGGCGCGGACGCGGTAGCGGTAAGTCGTGTTTTTCGCCAAGCCCGTATTCGAAAACGTCGTGACATTTGTGCCGACGGTGGCGATCTGCGCGTAATTCGTGCAGGTGACGCCCGCGCATCGTTCGATCTTGAACCCGGTTTCGTTCGAGGCGTTATCCGTCCAGCTCAGATTTATCTGCGAGGCGGAAACGGTTGCCGCCGATAAACCCGCCGGTGCGTTCGGCAGAGGCGGCGGCGCAGCCTGCGTGGTCGCGTTTGCAGTGTTCGAATAAGCCGAATTTCCGGCAGCGTTGAAGGCGCGGACGCGGAAGAAATACTGCGTCGAAGCCGCCAAAGAACCGGCGGAATAATTCGTAATATTGGCGGCGACCGTTCCGATCTCAGTGAAATTCACGTTGTCGGTCGAGCGTTCGATCCGGAAGCCGTCCTCATTGGTCGAGCCGTCCGCCCACGCCAGGTTGATTGCCGAACTGCTCGCGGCGGTCGCCGTCAGATTGGTCGGCGCATTCGGCACGGTCGGCGGCGTGCCGCCTTTGATGATCGTAAAATAGTCGGCGATCGTCCCGTTTTCGCGGATAAATTTCGCGTCCAGACGATTGCCGTTGACGTCCAAAACCATCGAACCGAGATTGTTCAATGAAACGAACATCGCCGGATGATTCAAAAGTCCGCCGGAAATTTTGCCCGAGCTTCCGGCGACGGCGTAAACCGCGCCTTCATTCGGCAGATTCGGACTCAAAGCCGATTTCGTGTAGGCGCCGTCGATGTCTTCGCGCCCGCCGCCCGGATTTTTCTTCATCGAATTGGTGAATGTGTTTGATGTGCCGTAATGACCGTCGATCAAAAATGAACGCTCGTAGGAATGGCTGTGTCCGGCGAGCACCAGATCGACGCCCCAACTTTCCAAGATCGGCAGAACATTCGTCCGCATTTCGGCTAACTGCGCTTCCGTGTCGGAATCATGCGACCCCTTGGTGTAAGGCGGATGATGCCAGAAAGCGACGACCCACGGCTGTATGTTCTGCGACAGATCGCTCTCGAGCCACGTCAGCATCGGGCTCCCGACGGCGCGGCTCGATGTCATCGAATCGAGACAGATAAAATGAATGTTGCCGTAATTGAACGAATAATATTTTTCCGTTCCCGAAGCGACGCCGCCGCCTTCCGTGCCGGTCGGAAACGTGAACATCTGAAAATACGGCAGACTCGACGGCGGATTTGTCGACTGCGCCGTGTCGTGGTTGCCGATCGTTGACCACAAAGGCGTTTGGCGCAAAACCGACGGGTACATATTGAAAACCGCCGTTTGATAATCGGCGTCCGTGCCGGTTTCATAAGCATTATCGCCGAGCATCAAAAGCAGATTCGTATAAGTCGCGCCCGTAAAATTCAGATATGCATTACGCACCGCTTGGGCGTTTACGTCAGCCGTTCCCGAATCGCCCAAAACCCAGATCCGGTAAGGATTTGCCTGTCCCGCGTTGGGCGACGTGAAAAAGAAATGATTCGCGTCATTACCCGCCAAAACCTGCGTTGTCGAACCGATCGAATAAAAATATTTCGTGTTCGCGACGAGTCCCGTCAGGCGAATTTCGTGTTCGGTTGTTTGTGCGCCGTCGTCAGCCGTATTTGAAAGCGCGCCCTGCACCGTGCCGAATTGGACGCGGCTATCGGTCGCGATACTTGTCCGCCAGCGAATCGTCATCGCATTTGCCGTGCCCATCTGCAAATATGCGCCGCGGGTCACCGAAGCCGTCGGCACGGCGGTTTGCCCGATCAGATCGAAATCGAAACTGATGTCCGTGCTCGTGCCGCCCGATTGGTGGATTTCGACCGCGAGCACATTGTTTCCCGCCACCAAAAGGCTCGGACTGATTCCGTTCGCCTGCAAAAACGTGGTCGTTTCTTCCGCGCCGCTGATCGCCGTCGATGCTAAAGTCTGATAGCCGACTGCGCCCGCCGGCATATTGTTGCGGTAAATTTCCGTGCCGTTCAAATAAACGACCGCACCGTCGTCGCGCAAGATGTCGAGCGTCAAATTATTGAAATCCGCCGGATTGGCGACATTAAAAGACTTACGGAAATAGGTCGTGATGTATTTATTGTTCGCGTCCGCGCCGTAACTGACGACCGTTGCCTCATCGCCGTCGCCGTAACCTAATTGTGCGTTTCCTGCCGCCCAAACCGAATCGTTAAAGGCGGGCGCGATCCAGCCCGTGCCTTGATTCGAGCCGTTGTCGAGATATTTCCAGGACGAACCGCGCGCGACCAGAGTCGTCTGGGCAAGCGCATTTAACGAAAAGAAAAGAACGAATAAAAACGCTGACAGGATATATTTTTTCATAATTTCGGTTTTGGACAATGTTTACGGGAAAATTCAGAAAAGATAACCAAATTTTAACTTTATTTCGGGAATTTAACAATAGATAATTTTCGGCTATTATTGGCGTTATGAAATTGATTTGAAAAAGCCTTCGCGCTATTTGTTGATCTGGCGCACAATGTTTAATAAACCGGGATGCATATTTTATGGGAAAAAATGTAATTTTAATTTTTTGTCTGTTTTTGGCAAGTTGTGCGAAAGTCGAAACGGCACAAGCGAAAATACGCAAACTAATTCAAACAAAACGGTTTCCGCGCAGCCGATTGTCGAAAAGGAAATTTTACTCAAACCTGTTGCGCCAAACGTCAGATTTAATGCTAAACGGCAAAAATATTTGAATGAAGCTTTGCCGCCGAAAGTGCGTGAAATTCTGGAAAAAGCTGAAAAGTTTGAAATCTTGGCGGAAGTTAATAACGACCCGGACGGACTGGATTTTGAGCCGAACCGTGTTGCCGTCATCACGGACGAAAACGAAAAAAAGGAGGTTTTGGAAACCTTTTATTTTGATGCTTCTGAGGGAGATTATCCTTCGGCGTGCTACATTCCGCATCACAAAATACGCGCAGTTTATCAAGGTAAAACCGTTGAAATTGAAATTTGCTTTGAATGCTCTAAGTTTTATGTCGAAAGTCCGTTTGGTAAATATGACGGCGGAATTATTCGGGAAAATCGAAAGAGGTTTTAAAGCGAATAGTCCAAACAAAAAATGTCGAACTAAAAAAATGAAAATAGCACTAATCGGTCACGGCGCGATGGGCAAGCTCATTGCCAATTTAGCCGAAAATAAAAACCATCGCATTGCGGTCATTATCGACGAGCGGGACGCGCAAATTTCGGCGGACGATTTAGCCGAAAAGCTGAAAGGCGCAGACGCGGCGATCGATTTTTCGGTTGCGGAAGCCGTCGAACGAAACGTCCACGCGTGTTTGGCAGCAAATGTTCCGCTCGTTGAAGGCACGACGGGCTGGAACGCTGATAAAGAAACGATCGAAAATCTGGTCAAGGAAAAACAAGGCGCATTCGTTTTCGGCGCGAATTTTTCGGTCGGCGTTAATTTGTTTTACCGCATCACGGATTTTGCTGCCGCGCTTTTTGCAAAATTCCCGGATTACGAAGCCTTTATCGAAGAACGCCATCATTCGCGCAAACGGGACGCGCCGAGCGGGACGGCTTTGAAACTCAAAGACATTGTTGCCATACACATCCGCGACGATTTTTCGGTCGCCGCAACCCGCGCCGGAAATATTCCCGGCACGCATATTGTCGGATTTGACGCCGCGGCGGACACGATCGAACTGACGCACACGGCGCGTTCGCGCGAAGGTTTTGCGTCGGGCGCAATTCTCGCGGCGGAATGGATCGTCGGCAAACAAGGTTTTTATGAATTTACCGAAGTGATGGACGAAATTTTAAGGAAATAATTTATGGGATTTGTTGATTATTATAAACCCGTTCCAGACTTAAGATGTCCGATTTGTGAAAATGTCCTTGATGATTGGCAGGGTAAAGACGGTGTTTGCGGTTTATTCGTTTGGCAACAGGGAATTGCTTATCCAGTTTCTCAAGAAGCGGATGAATGCAATATTGATGAAGAAGATAGAAAGAAATTCAGGCTTCCTGAAAAATTCAAGATTTACAAAACTTGCGAGAATTGCGCAGATTACATAATAATTGCATCTTGTGTAACTGAAAATGAAATCTGGAGTGAAACAGAAATCACAAAAACAGAAAAGCTTCCAAAAACGCCTCGTAAATGATTTAAGCCGGAATAAAATTAGCGATTTTTGTCAATAAAATCCGACGGATCGAGCCAGCCTTTTTTGTCCGAAGAATATCCGCCGCCAGCCTCGTTCCACATCGGACAATCTTCTTCGCGGAGTTCGAGATGTAAGTGACATAAATATTTGCCGTCGGCATTGCCGACTTCGCCGATCTGCTCGCGGAGTTTTACTTCACCCGATGTTTTTAAGATTTTCTGCAAATGTCCGTAAAGCGATTGAACGCGTTTTCCATCTGCCAATTCGTGTTCGATGATGACGACGTTTCCCCAACCAACGCCGGCGTTTTCGGCATAGACGATGCGTCCGTCGGCAACGGCAAAAACTGCTTCGCCGCAATCCGTATTGCCGCCCGAATTTTTGTTCCAGTCTTCGCCCAAGTGATCGTTTTCGCCAAAATCGAGCGCGTTATACCAATCGTCTTTTTTGTCTTTCGCCGCGGTTAAAGTTTCGGTTTTGCCGACCGGATAGGCGAATTTTCGCGCGATAATTTTCGGTGCGGGCGGCGGAGTCGGAGCCGGTTTCAGCGTTTGTGTGGTCGCGGTATTGCTACAGGCAGACTGCAAAACGGCGAGAAAAATTAGAATGACGGTAAAACTTATGGATTTCATAAGAAATTCTGACCAAAAGGTTTTGTAACTCTGCAATTATGAACTTATACTTGCATTTTATTCAAGAAAATTTTTTAAATTTATGACGATAAAACTCGATTGGATGCGCGGCTGCGGAACTGCTTTGGTGACGCCGTTTCACAAAGACGGCTCGGTTGACGACGATTGTTTTCGGCGTTTGGTCGAACGACAAATAAAAAACGGCGTGAAACTGCTGATTCCGTGCGGGACGACCGGCGAAGCCGCGACAATGTCGGACGAAGAAAAAATTCACGTGATCAGGATGTGCATCGAAGTTGCGCACAAATTGAAAGCGAAAGTAATCGCCGGAACGGGCAGCAACAACACGGCGGCGACGATCGAGATGACGCGCAAAGTCCGTGAATTAGGCGCGGACGGCGCGCTCGTGGTCGCGCCGTATTACAACCGACCGACGCAGGAAGGAATGCTCGCGCATTTCGGCGAGATCGCAAAATCGGTCAAAAAATTTCCGATCATGCTTTACAATGTGCCGTCGCGCACGGCGTCGAATATTTCCGCCGAAACTTGTTTAAAACTAGCCGAAAAATACGAAAACATCGTCGCGACGAAAGAAGCGTCGGGCAATTTTTCGCAGATTATGCAGATCATCGCAAATCGTCCGAAAGGTTTTGCGGTTTTTTCGGGCGACGATGCGGCAACTCTGCCTTTGATCTCGATCGGCGCAGACGGACTCGTTTCAGTCTGCGCGAACGAGATTCCCGATCTCACTTCGAAAATGGTCGAAAAATCCTTGGACGGCGCGTGGACTGCCGCGCGGAAAATTCATTACAAAATTCTGCCGCTGATGGAAGCGAATTTCGCGGAAGCCTCGCCTTCGCCGTGCAAGTTCGTGATGAAGGAAATGAATCTTTTGGAAGAAAATTTAAGATTACCGCTCGTGCCGGTCACCGAACCGACAAGGAAGAAATTAAGGGAGATTTTGAAAAAAATCAATTAATTTATGGACGGTGCAATTCGATTTGACGGAATAATCGGCGGTTTTATTTTGTTGGCGACGCCTGTTGTCATGACGGTTATCACTTTGATAAATCTCGTCGTTTATTTAGTAGGAAGAAAATCCGGGCAATCGGAGTTGAAATGGTCAAAGTATTTTCTCCTGTCGGCAATAATTTTTCTTCTTTTCGATGGAATAATTTTAGTATTTATATATTCTCAAAACACTATATCATTCAACCGTGATCAAGCCATGGCGTTTGATAGATGGATGCTGTTGGGTTGGATTCCCGCGCATCTCTTCGGTTATTTTTTAGTTGCGGTTCTCCTTCGGTTCTTGCGCGTTCGGAAAGAACCGATTAATAAATTTATTGATAAATTTCGATAGCGAAATTTTCGCCTTCGGCACGAAGAAAATGAAGAACGGCAAAGTAATCACACGAATCTGGCACGGCGTCACGCGCACGGAACACGCGGACGAATATCTCGAATTTTTGGTAAAAACGGGCGTTGAAGATTACAAAAAGACGGAAGGAAACCTGAGCGTCGAAATTTTGCGCCGCGTTGAAAACGATATTTGCCATTTCTGGACGGTGACGAAGTGGACGAGCGTTGAAAATATCAAAAAGTTTGCGGGCGAAGATTACGAAAAAGCGCGGTATTACCCGGAAGATAAGCAATTCTTACTGGAATTTGAGCCGAATGTCATTCATTGCGAAACCTTCGAGTTTTGAAGATCGAAAATTTGAACAATTTATCCACATCTTTCGTTGGTGAATTAAAATCGATATGACAAATCATAAAAACTCGGAATTACAATTGGAGAGAATCGTCTTTTTCAGCGACGCGGTTTTTGCGATCGCGATCACGCTTTTGATCATTGAGATCAAAGTTCCGAAAATCGACCATCACGCGCCTGATAGTGAATTTTGGTTGGCGTTGTGGGATTTGAAATGGAATTTATTCGGTTATTTTTTCAGCTTTTTCGTGATCGGCGCGTATTGGGTCGGGCATCACCGGATTTACGGGCATATCGTGCGCTGGAATTACGGGCTGATCTGGCGAAATATTTTGTTTCTGATGGCGATCGGATTTATGCCTTTCTCGACGGCGTTTTTTACAGAGGTTTTTCCGCCGCGATTTGTTCCGCTCGTCCTGTATGCCTCGACTTTTTCGATCGCCGGATTGCTTGAGCTCTGGCAATGGCGTTACGCTGTTAAAAAAGGCTTGATCGATGAGGAATTGAATCCGACGCTGGTCAGTTATTTTTCGTGGCGGATGATGTCTCTGCCGACGGTCGGCATTGCGGCGATCCTGATCGGGATAATCAATCCGCTGCTTTCCGGTTTGGGTTTTATGATGATGCCGCTCGTGCAGAAAATAATCAATTCGCGGTTTGCCATAGACACGGATAAAATGGAAATTATTGAAGATGGAACTGAAAACGAAGATTGAAAATTTATTTGCACAAGCGGAATTCGACGCGGATGACCGCGCTGTTTTCGAAGAATTCAAAACTGCCTTAAGACGCGGCGAGATCCGTTCGGCAGAAAAAGATTCGGACGGGAATTGGCGGGCGAACGCCTGGGTCAAACAGGGAATTCTGTTAGGCTTCAAAATGGGTAAAATGGTCGAAATGTCTCTTGAAACGGAAACTTTCAAGTTTTTCGACAAAGAAACTTATCCTTTAAGACCGACGACTCTGGAAGACAAGATCCGGATCGTTCCCGGCGGCTCGACGATTCGCGACGGTTCGTTTGTCGCGCAAAACGTCGTCCTGATGCCGCCGTGTTACGTCAATGTCGGAGCCTATGTTGACGAAGGCACGATGATCGATTCGCACGCACTTGTCGGCAGCTGCGCACAGATCGGCAAGCGCGTTCATATCTCGGCGGCGGCGCAGATCGGCGGAGTTCTCGAACCCGTCAACGCCAATCCGGTCGTGATCGAAGACGATTGTTTGATCGGCGGCAACACGGGCGTTTACGAAGGCGTGATCGTCCGCCAAAGAAGCGTGCTTGCCTCGGGCGTGATCCTGACGCGTTCAACGCCGGTTTTCGATCTCGTCAAAGGCGAAGTTCTTAAATCGACGCCGGAAAAAACTCTCGAAATTCCTTCGGGCGCGGTCGTCGTGCAAGGAGCCCGCGCAATCACGAGCGGTTTCGGCAAAGAAAACGGTCTTTCGCTCTACGCGCCGATCATCGTCAAATACCGCGACGAACGCACGGATGCCTCAACGCGCCTTGAAGATTATTTAAGATAGGGAAGTAATTGATAATAGATAATTCTTTTTGTTATCAATTATCAATTATCAATTATCAATTATCTAAATTATGCCTCAGCCGATAGAAGTTATCATCAACGGCGGTTCGGGAAGCGTCGAAGCGGAAGAAACGAAGCGCGAGCTCACTGAATTATTCAAGGAGAACGGCGTTGAAGCGAATATTCATCTGGCGCAAGACGGCGGTGAAATCGTCGAATTAGCCAAAAAACTTGCGAAGAGCGAAGCCGAAATCATCGTTGCGGGCGGCGGCGACGGGACAATCAGCGCGGTTGCCGAAGAAGTTCTCAAAGCCGGTAAAATCCTCGGTGTTCTGCCGCTCGGAACGCTCAATAATTTCTCGAAAGATCTGCAAATTTCGCAGGAAATCGAAGAAGCCGTCCTAATTATCGCCGAACGGCGCGTGCAAACGATCGATGTCGGCGAGGTCAACGGGCAGATCTTCGTCAATAATTCGAGCATCGGGCTTTATCCGCACATCGTCAAGCGGCGCGAGGCGCAGCAAAGATTGGGACACGGCAAATGGCGTTCGGCATTTTGGGCGGCGGTCAGGCTTTTAAAGCGTTCGCCGTTTTTTGCTGTGCGTCTGGAAACCGACAAAGGCACGCGCGTTGTTAAAACGCCGTTCGTATTCGTCGGCAACAACGAATACGAGATGGATTTTTTCAACATCGGCAGACGCGCAAAAATGGATGACGGCAAGTTGAGCATTTATTTTCTGCATCGAAGCGGGCGCAAAGGTTTATTTCTGCTCGTTCTGCGGACAATTTTCGGCAGACTGCGGCAAACAAAGGATTTTGAAGAAATCGTCGCGGAAGAAATCACGATCGAAACGCGCAAAAAACAGGTTTTGGTCGCGTTCGACGGCGAAGTCGAAAAGCTCGAAACACCGCTTCGCTACAAAATTCATAAACAGGCTTTGCGCGTGATCGTGCCAAAGGAAAATTAGCCGCGAATGACACAAATAACACAAATAAAACAGCAAATGAAATTCGTGTTATTTGTGTCATTCGTGGCAAAATCTTATTAAAATATGCGAAAGCTCATACATATCTCGGACATTCATTTCGGCAAAGCCGATTACGCGATTGCCGAATGGGCGCGTGAAAAAATCGTTGAAATCGCGCCCGATTTATTGATCGTTTCGGGCGACCTGACGCAGCGCGCGCGGTCGGCGCAATTTATCGAAGCGCGCCGGTTTCTGGATTCTCTGCCAAGTCCGCAAATCGTCGTTCCGGGCAATCACGACATCCCGATGCACAATCCGTTTGCGCGGTTCATTACGCCGCTCGACAAGTATAAAAAATATATCACCGAAGATTTGGAGCCGTTTTTTATGGATGAAGAGCTCGCCGTGATCGGAATCAACACGGCGCGTTCGCTGACGATCAAAGACGGTCGCATCAACGAAAAACAGGTCGCGGCGATCCGTGAAAGAATGTGCGCGCTTAACGATCGAATGCTCAAAGCGGTCGTCACGCATCACCCGTTCGATTTGCCCGCAGGCTTCGACGAGGACGACATCGTCGATAATGCCGAAACCGCGATGCCGAAGATTGCCGATTGCGGCGCGGACGTTTTTTTTTCGGGACATCTGCACGTCAGCCACATCGCGCACACCGCGAACCGCTACAAACTTCCGACGGGACGCAACGCGCTCGTCATTCAAGCCGGAACGGCGACCTCGACCCGCGTGCGCGGCGAAGTCAATTCGTTTAACCTGATCGAATTCGAGCATCCGCGCCTGACGGTCAAAAGATTTGAATGCGAACGCGCCGCAAACGGTTTTAGCGAAGCGGAAAGCCAGGAATTTACGCAGGGCGAAAAAGGTTGGAAAGTGGAAAATTAAAAATTAAAAATTAAAAATTAAAAATTTGTTCTTCGACTTTTTACATTTTACTTGGTCTCTATGGTAGATTTTTAGTTTATGAAAGCTATGACGCAAAACGAAAATTTCCGTGTTCCGAAACGACTTCAGGGCGTTGCGCCGACCCTGATCCGGCAGATTTTTAACCGCGCTTTGCCGGGTTCGATCAATTTCGGTCTGGGCGAACCGGATTTGCCGACGCCGCAGTTTATCCGCGAAGAAGCGGCGCGGGTCACGCTCGAAGAACAAAACGGCTACACGAATCACGCCGGAATTTTGGAGCTGCGCGAAAAGATTGCCGCGAGTTATCCGCATTTGAATTTGAACGCCGAACAGGTTTGCGTGACGGTCGGTTCGCAGGAAGCGATGACGGCGGCTTTTCTCGCGCTTGTCGAAGCGGGCGACGAGGTTTTGATCCCGAATCCGTCGTTTCCGGCATACGAGAACTGTGTCAATATTGCTGAAGCGAAATCGGTTTTTTATCGGCTGCCGGCGGAAAAAGATTTCGGTTTCGACATCGAAGAATTCAGATCGAAGATCACGCCGAAAACAAAGGTCGCGGTCGTCATCTCGCCGTCGAATCCGACGGGCAAGATCTTTACCGAATCTGATCTGCGGCAAATCGCCGAAGTCTTGAAAGATACGGGAATTTATCTGATTTCCGACGAAATTTATTCCGACCTCTATTTTACGGACGAAAAACCGCATTCGGCGTCGGAGTTCTACGACCGCACGATCATCGTTTCGGGTTTATCGAAATCTTTGAGTATGACGGGCTGGCGCGTCGGCTGGGTCGCCAGTTCGCAAACCGAGGTCGTCAAGGCGTGCCTCACGCTGCACGGATTTCTGACGGTCTGCACTTCGACGATCTCGCAGAAAGCATCGCTTCTCGGTTGGACGGAAGAAGCTGAAAAAGCAAAAGCCGAGGCGCGTGAGATTTATAAAAGACGCGGCGAATTTTTGATCGATCTGTTCAAAAAGGAATTGGGCTTGCACGCCACATCGCCCGAAGGCGCGTTTTATACGATGCTCGATGTTCGTCCGCTTGGCGACGATCTGGAAATTGCCGAAAAGTTTCTGCAAAACCGCGTGATTACCGTTCCGGGTGTTGCTTTCGGTTCGGAAGCGAAAGGCTTTTTGCGCGTTTCGTTCTGCCAGCCGGAAGAAAAAATGGCGGAAGGCGTGCGGCGGATGAAAGAGGCTTTGAAAAAGTAAAAAGTGAAAAAGCAAAAATTAAAGTTTTCGTGTAATATCTTTAATTTTTAATAGTATGAAAAAATACAGAGTAGGAATTTTGGGTGCGACGGGTACGGTCGGACAGCGTTTTATACAACTCCTTGAAAATCATCCGCAGTTTGAGGTGACCGCGCTGGCGGCTTCAGACCGTTCGGCAGGAAAAAACTTCGCGGAAGCCTG
>DATLOR010000488.1:0-6387 GCA_035536135.1 Pyrinomonadaceae bacterium
TTGTCAATAAATTCGAGGTTAATCCGAATATGCTGAGGGAAAAAGGCTACGGCGAACAAAATCCGCGACCGGGCAATCAAAATCGTAATGAAGACGAAAAATTTCAGAACCGGCGTATTGAATACACGGTCATCAGTAAATAACTGAAGACAAAAATAATCGAAAGAGAAAGCGGAAGTTTTACGAAACTTCCGCTTTTTTAATTAGAAGTTATCTCGGAAATAGAATGCGAAGTTTTGAGTCCCGCCTGAAGGCGGGACTCAAAACTTTTGAAATCTTTTATAAGAGAACTTCCAGCATCAAACCGCGACCGGCGCGGCGATTTTTTTGTGCGATTGATAGCCGACGAGATTTAAGTTTTCGTATTTGAAATCGAGCAAGCCCGGTAAGCCTTTCAAATTCTCCGCATCGACGAATTCGAGTTTCGGCAGCGGCAGCGGCTCGCGTTTGAGCAGTTCTTCGACCTGTTCGAGATGATTCAGATAAATATGCAGATCGCCGAAGGTATGGATAAATTCGCCAACCTGTAGATCGCAAACATGCGCGATCATCTGGGTTAAAAGCGCATAAGACGAAATGTTGAAAGGAACGCCTAAAAATGCGTCGGCGCTTCGCTGGTAAAGCTGGCAATGAAGCGTTTTTTCGTTTTCGACCTTGAATTGAAAAAGCGTATGACACGGCGGAAGATCAACCTTGACGGCAGTTTCGGGATTCCAGCCCGTAACGATCAATCGGCGCGAATTCGGATTTTTTTCGATCTGTTCGATCAGACCCTTGATCTGGTCGAACCCGTTCATTGCGGGATAATCGCCGCCGAAACTGCGCCACAGATAACCGTAAACCGGACCCAGATCGCCCGCTTCACGCCCGAATTTTTCGGTGTGCTGCGCGTCTGCCCATTCCGCCCAAATATCAACGCCGCGCGCCTGCAGGTTTTTCTCGTTCGTATCACCCGACAAGAACCAGAATAATTCCTCGGCAACCCACCTGAACGGAACCCGTTTGGTCGTCACGATCGGAAAGCCATCGCGCAGATCGTAGCGCGATTGATAACCGAAAACGCTCAAAGTGCCGACGCCCGTCCGGTCTTCGTGGCGCGTGCCGTTGTCTAAAATATGCTGAAGAAGTTCCTGATATTGCTTCATTTTATCTTTTTTAATTATGTAATTACACGCATTTCTGTGAAAAGATCTTCAAGTTGTAATCCGACAGGCTCCGCGCCCGCATCTTTGATGACCTGAATTAATTTAATCACATCGGCAAATTTTACCGTAGGCGGCGCGGCGATAAAAACTGTCTTTTCGACTTCATTCGTTCCCGGTCGAAAAATTCCGAAACTTTCTCTTTGTTTAAAGATCTCGCGTAATTTTTCCTGAAGCGGCGCGGTATTTTTAAAATCGCCGTAGTTCTCCGTATTCAGCAAAATTTTAGAATCCGCTTGTAATTTTACGAGCAGAAAACTCGGGTTTGGCTTGGGAAATTCGTTTTCGTTGACGAGCGGCGGAATGCCGACATAATCATTTTCCGAGATTTGAAGCTTGATTTTCTGTTTTGACGAGACGCGCACAGATTGAATGACTTCCGTGATTTTACTCAAATTCAGCGATTGATCGGCTCTAACGATAATAATCGGCTCAAGCGCAGTTTTCGTTTTAGCCGTTTTTCCTTCCTGCAAAGCAGAAAATGCGGTAAAAAAGTCCGTCAGATTTTTGTTTGAAGAATCGCTTGCCAAAAACTCGCTGTTCTCCGTTTTTTGAACTCGAACCACGACTTGCGCATTTTTATCAATTTCGACAACAAACGCGAAATCTTTGATTTCCGGAGTTGTCACGGAAGTTTTATCGGGCAAGGCGGCAAGCGATGCAGTTTTTTTAACTGGTGCCTTTTTCTGTGCGTGAACACTTATTAAGAACGATGAGAGAAGTAAAAAAACACATCCTTTGACGACTAACGCTTTAGGTTTCATATCGCTTTTTCTCCATTTTTGTTTGCCCGAATATTAAACTAAAGTTACCATATTTCATTGGAAATTGAGAATTATGGAAAACAAACTCGAAGTCAGTTTCAATTCGCCGCAATGCGGTTGGATGTCAATCGGTTTCACGGACGGCGCAAGCGAATTTCATACGACGACGGCACACGCGCCGCACGAAAAGGCTCTGCCCGAACTTTTGCAGATTTTGAGCGAGATTCTCGACGAAAACCCGGCAGGAGACCGCGAATATATTTTGCATTGGAACCGCAATCCCGAAGAATTTGATTTCCGGTTCGTCAAATCGGGCGAAAATCTTCTCCTGGAGATTTACCAATTTCCGACCGAGGTTCGCGAATCGGAAAACCGCGAACTGGTTTATTCGCACCGGGGAAACATCACGGACGTGTGCGCGTCGTTCTACGAAACTTTTGCGCAGCTTTACGAGGACCGCGACACGGACGAGTTTGAATTTAACTGGCGGCAGCCGTTTCCGTTCGAGGAATTTGAAAAATTTAAATCTAAATTGAAATCCGAACGAATTTGACTCATGAGGAGTCGGATTCATGAAAAAGATCTTATCGAAAATTGCTTTAGGTTTATTGATGATCGGCGTTTTGCTTGGCGGTTGGATCGCGTTTGATTTGCTTGCACCGCATAAAGTTGATATTCGCGATTTCGACGCGGACGAAGTAGCAAGGCTTGATACGGCGATGTGGCGCTCGTATTACAGCCGCGAACGTTTGAAGCTTTACTCCGAACTGACCGAGCTTCTCGAAAAACAATACAAACTGAATTTCTGGCGCAGACAACTGATCGCCTACCGCGCCGCGAAAGCGACTTTTGTTTTCAAAGACGGCAAATCGCGTACGGATTACGAAAAAGCGCTGCCCGATCTGGAAAAATTCTACGCCTCGATCCGCGACATCAGCACGACGGATTTTGACGTGAACCGCGCTGCAAAATTAGAGCTTGAATGGTGGATCATTCACCGCGAACGCCAAAAATACCAGGAAGGCGATCTAGCAAACGCTTTAGCTGAAACGGCTTCGGCGATTTACAATCTACCCAAAGAAGTTTTCATCGAGCACGGCAGACTGCGCGCCGAGGCGATGAATATCCGCGATAACAAAGCCGAAGCGGGCGGCGTGACGGAAGAAGATTGGCAAAAAATTGACGAATTACTGCATCAATCGTGGCGTTCCTTGCACAACGCCGTGAATAACAAATAAAATTTAAACCGCGAGTTATCGCTGCTTATGTGATTGAGAAAATCTCCTCAATCGTGTATTTTGTGTAATTCGCGGTTTTAAAATGAAGGAAAAACTCTTAGATTTACTCGCTTGTCCGTCGTGCGGCGGCGATATTTTGCTGGCTTATGCAAGCCGTTACGAAGACAAAGAAATCATCGAAGCGATTTTGTCGTGCAAAAAATGTTCGCGTGAATACAGCGTCAAACGCGGAATTCCGCGTTTTGCCGATTTGGACAAGATCGAACAGGACAAAGCCGACACGGCGGAAAATTTCGGCTGGCAATGGACGCATTTTACGCAGGAAGACGAAAAATATCACGATCAATTTTTAGGCTGGCTGCAACCCGTCAAACTTGAATATTTCAAAGATAAAATCGTCCTTGAAGGCGGTTGCGGCAAAGGTCGCCACACATCTTTGGCGGCAAATTGGGGCGCCAAAGAAGTTGTCGGAATCGATTTAAGCATTGCGGTCGAATCGGCGTTTCAGGCAACAAAGCATTTGCCCAACGTCCATATCATCCAAGCCGATATTTTCAAGCTTCCGCTCAAAAAAGCGTTTGATTACGCATTTTCGGTCGGCGTTCTGCATCACACGCCCGACCCGAAAAAGGCATTTTTGTCGCTTGCCTCGAAGGTCAAAAAAGGCGGCGCGGTTTCGGCTTGGGTTTACGGCGCGGAAAATAACGAATGGATCACGCGCTACGTCAATCCGATCCGCGAAGGCTTTACATCGAAGATCAATCAGCCGACGCTTTATCAATTATCAAAACTTCCGACCTTAGGCGTTTTTCTCGCGTCGAAACTGATCTACAAACCGCTCAACAAAACCTCGAAACCGCTGGCGGACAAACTTTTTTACAACGATTATCTCAACCATCTCGGCACATTCGGCTGGCGCGAACAGCATAATATCGTCTTTGATCATCTCGTTGCGCCGACCGCGTTTTATATTTCAAAAGCTGATTTTGAAAGTTGGTGGAAGGAAATCAACGCGCAGGAAACCGAAATAATCTGGCATAATCAGAATTCCTGGTGCGGTTTTGGAAAGATTGTTTGAAACAACGATTAACACTAATTACCGTAGATTATTTTTAATAAATCCGCGAAAATTAGTGTTAATCGTTGTTTCTAAAATTTTGTAAAAATATGAAATTCGACAAAGGAATTGACAAAAAATACCGCCAATCGATCGAAGATGCCTTTGAAACTATTCTGGAAAAGGGCAACGAACGGCATCGCCGGACGCTGAAGTTGATTCTCGATTCCAAAATGACGGTTTGCGTTCATCCGGTCAGCAAGGTCAATGCTTCGGGCATTACGGGCGTCGTCGATCCGTCGCATTTGAACGACCGCATCGAATCCGAAAGAATGAGTTTGCAGGACGCTTTTGACGAATTGTTTATCACGATCGCCGAAGAAACAATCGATACGGGTTTTCAGCGCGGCTGTGAGGGAACTTTTGCCCACGAAAACCAGCACGCTTTCGATTTCGCGCAGACGATCGAAAGTTTTTCGAATGCCGACATTAATCCGCTCAGCATCTTTAACCCGACGCTTTACGAGATGGAATGGGAAGCGCATCTGGCGGCGGGCGAATATATGCTCCAGATCAGCAAGGACGAATATTTGGACGAAGGCTTGGCGTTGATGGTTCTGGGGCGCGGCGGCGACGGCAATTGCTTTGTTGACCACGACGGCATCAAACGCCGTTTGAAGGAAAGTTACGGTTTGGAATTAAACGGCTCGCTCGGGATGCTTGCCAGCCAAATGCTCGGATTAAAAGAAAGGTGATTTTATGAGTTCAGCACTGCCGCAGGAAATGGAGCAGCACACTTACGCGATTATGAACCGCGTCGAAGATTCGCATTGGTGGTTTGTCGGTCGCCGCGCTATCTTGGAAAGTTTTCTGCAAGGAATTATCGAAAAAATAAATGCCGAAAAACCACGCATCTTGGATGTCGGCTGCGGAACGGGCGCGAATCTCGAAATGCTCGCGAATTTCGGCGAAGCCGAAGGCGTTGACGTTTCCGACGACGCGCTCGAATTCTGCAAGGCAAAAGGCTTAAAAGCGCACAAAGGTCTCGCGGAAGAATTGCCGTTTGCAGACGAGAGTTTCGACGTTGTCACCGCGCTCGATGTCGTCGAGCATCTCGATGACGACATCGCCGGATTAAAGGAAATGCACCGCGTTTTGAAAACCGGCGGCAGAACTCTGATCTTCGTGCCGGCGTTTATGTGGCTCTGGGGCGTGCAGGACGACATTTCAAATCACCGGATCCGCTACACGAAAAAACAGATCGTCGAAAGATTGGAAAAAGCCGGATTTGCGATCGAACGCGCGACTTATGCCAACTGGACATTTTTCGCGCCGATCTTAGCGGGCAGAACTTTGATGAAAATTACCGGAATCAAACCCGAATCGGAAAACAACGTCAATGTTTCCGCGCTTAACGGCTTTTTCGGCAAAATCTTCAGCGCGGAACGTTTGTGGCTCAAAAAGTTCGATTTTCCGTTCGGTGTTTCGATTGTGATTACGGCGAAGAAGCAATGAACGAAGATTTTTACTGCGAACAGGTTTTGAGCGGCAAAACCAAAGTCGAAATTGTTCTTGAAACCGAAAATGTACTTGCTTTTCAGCACACGCGACCTTTTTGGGAAACTCATATTATCGTCATTCCGAAACGGCATATTTCATCGCTTCTGACTCTCAAAAAATCCGATGAAAGTATTTTTTTAGAACTTTTTGAAACAGTCAAAAAAGTTGCCGAAAAAGTTGTCGAAGAAAAAGGTGCGGCGCGTGTTTTGACCAATCTCGGAAAATACCAGGAATCGAAACATCTGCATTTTCACATCAACTCGGGCAAACAAATTCGTCCCGATAACGAAGTTCCATCAGCTTGAAAAATCTTTTTATCCTTTCGCTAAAAGGTCTTCTTCGATCTCCATAGTTTTTGAAATTCGGTCGAGATTCAAACTTCGCGCCGACGCGTTGAAAATTTCGCTGTAAGTTCCGCCTTGTTCATAAAGCTCCTCGTGCGTTCCGCTTTCGACAACGCGACCTTCTTTGAGGACGAAAATAATGTCCGAATCGAGAATTTGCGAAATGCTGTGCGAAATAACGACGACCGTGCGGTTTTCTTTGATCGCGTCGAGACTGTTTTT